>CAZBDT010000069.1:0-6714 GCA_964490745.1 uncultured Algimonas sp. | reverse complement strand
GGCATTCCCTGTGCGGGCGCAAAAATCCGCATTCGCGACGTCGAAACGGGTGAGCAAGATATGCCGCTGGGCGAAATTGGCGAAATTTGTTCCGCCGGGCCGCAGCTCATGAAAGGCTATCTCGGCCTGCCCGAGGAGAGCGCCCGCGCCATGCGTGAAATTGACGGCGAGCGGTGGATGTTCACGGGCGATGTCGGATATATGGATGAGGACGGCTATGTCTTCCTCTGTGACCGCGCCAAAGATATGTTGGTTGTGGGCGGGTTCAAAGTCTTCTCTGTCGAAGTCGAAGATAAGCTGGCCGCCCTGCCCATGGTGGCGGGTTCTGCCGTGATCGGGACACCGGACACAAAACGTCTGGGCAATGATATTGTGAACCTTTATGTCGCCCTGTCACCGAACCATCGCGACCAAGATGAAGACGCATTGCGCAATGAACTGACCGCATGGATTCGTGAAAATATGGCGGCCTATAAAGTGCCGAAGAACATTATTTTCATCGACGAAATTCCGCTCACCCCTGTTGGAAAAATTGACAAGAAAAAGCTGCGGGCGGAGGCTCTCGCCGCTTCCACTTAATCTTGGGCTAATTAATTACGTTGGCGTCCGGCCAAGAGGATAACTAGGCCGGTCGCCCAACTGCCCCATTTTTCAATGACGTCAGCTAGCGTGCCATCAATGCCGTATGCGATGACGGCAACGCTGAACCCGGCAAGAATGGCGACCAAGCGAAACTCGTCCCGCACGCGCAGCCCCAAACAGGACAACAGGATGACAGGCCCAAAGGCGGCACCTAATGCGACCCATGAAAAGAGCACGCGGCTGAAAATCTCTTGCGGGAGAAACAAGGTCAACAAAACCGCAATCACCGCGACACCCACCATGGCCATGCGTCCGAAAAACAAAGCACGTTTTGGGCTGTTATATTGAATGCCGCTATCATGGGACACAGCCGAGGCGGCGGCTAATAATAAGCTGTCGACTGTGGACATAACGGCGGATAAAACCGCCGCAATCACGACCCCCGCCACAACCGCCGGAAGGTAATTCTGCGCAGCGGCGAAGAACAAGCTCTCCCCGCCTGTATCAACCTGCAAAGCGCGCCCGGCAAAAGCGAGACAAATTAAACCCGTATAGATCACGACGCCCCAACCTATCGTAATGGCGGCGGCCAGTTTACGTTCTTGCGGAGAACGCACCGCCATAATCCGGTTGAGGAGTTGCGGCTGTCCCAGAGCGCCAAGCCCCGTTCCGAAAAGTCCCATCGCCACACCAATCCCCGCCATACCGGCTGCGCCTTTCGTGAAGCTGAAATAATCATGATGTTCGCGTGCATGGAGTGTGTCGATCACCGCACTAATTCCGCCTGCGGCCATGACAGTTGCGACGGGAACAAGGATACAGGCGAGCATCATCACACCCGCTTGAAGCGCATCGGTCAGGCTGGCGGCCCAAAATCCGCCCAGCAAGCAATAGGCGACAATCACCACCGCGCCCAAAATCACGGCTTCCGCAATGCCAAGGCCAAAGACCTCATCCAGCGCATTGCCCGCCGCTTGGAACTGGCTGGAAATATAAAAGACGAAACAGAACAAAATCAGCGCGGCGCAAATCAGCCCCGTCACGCGTTTGAGCGAGGGACCCATCCCCTCCGTCATGAAATCAACAATGGTGATATGACCTTTGGCCGCTGTTTCCGCATTCAGTCGTGGCCCCATGACGAGCCACGTCATGACATAGCCGCCAAATATCCCCGGCACGAGCCAGAGACCCACGGCGCCTTGGGTGAAGACCATGCCCGTAAAACCCAACAAGACCCAAGCCGAGCTGGTCGAGGCGGCATAGGACAGCCCCGCCGTCCACGGCCCTAAACCGCGACCCTCTCCACCACTCGCCAAAAAGAAATCTGAGTCATCGGACACGCGCTTTGACGCCCACCACCCCACACTGAGGAGGATAAGTTTATAGGCAATTAGCGTAATCAAAACGACGACAGTATTTGACATCCTCGGCTCCTTCTGAATTAGCGATAGGCGAGCGCTTCGGTTATGCCAAGCCAGCGCAGTGATGAAATGATTGGATATAGGATGAAAGAGCTACGCATAGATTGGCCGACGCCGCAAATTGCGCGGCTGACCCTGTCCCAACCTGCGCGGCGCAATGCGTTAAATGCGGCAATGTGGGCGGCCTTGCCGGGCCTGCTGAAATCTCTTGAGGATGAAACAAAGTTGCGCGCGCTCATCGTCACGGGCGATGGGGACCATTTCGCTGCCGGGGCCGATATTAGCGAGTTTGAGACCCTCTATGCGACGCCCGAATCTGCCGCAAAGATCAGCGCGGATATTCAACGCGCCTTTGACGCACTGGCCGCTGTGCCGGTCCCGACGATTGCGATGATACGCGGGGCGTGTATCGGCGGGGGGTGTGGGTTGAGCCTGTGTTGTGATCTGCGCCTTGCCGACAGTACCGCCAAATTCGCCATCACCCCGGCCAAGCTGGGGCTGGTCTATCCCTTTGGCGATATTGCGCGCCTCATCGATGCGGTCGGCGTGGCGAATGCGAATGAAATTCTGCTGAGCGCGCGGGTGGTGAAAGCCAAATCTGCCAAGAAAATGGGCCTGGTTCATCACGTCACAAAAGTCGATGAATTGGAAACCGAGGTTATGGCCTGTGCTGCGCGGATCACAGCGCTGTCGCCGGAAAGTTTGCGCATCACCAAATCCATGATCACCGCCTATCGTCGGGGCCAACGCCAAGACACGCCTGAGACAAACGCCCAATTCGCCGCCGGATTTTCATCGAAAGATTTCGGTGAAGGCTTCCGCGCTTTTCTGGAAAAACGCGCGCCTGATTTTGGCTAAGCTTTAAAAAATGCGGCCGAGAATGCAGCCGAGTGCGAAGGATTTTCGGATTTCATCCGTTAGTATTTATGCGGGGCGCACCAACTGTTTGAACAGTGTACCGGATTAGGGAACGAAAATGACGAAAGTCTCATCAACTTTATTACTAAGCACAGCGCTTATGCTCTCTGCCTGTGGTGGCGGCAGCGGCGGGTCTTCGACATCGACCCCGACACCCCCAACGCCGCCTGCCTCTACAAATACGGCCCCGATTGTCGCGAGTGCCAATAATGATCAAAGCGCGACGGCTGGCGTGAATTTCACCTATGACGCGACGCAGAATGGCGCGACCTTTTCCGATACAGATGGGGACGCGCTGAGCTATAGCGTCGCCTATAGTCCGGAGAGTAACGGTCTAACGGATGAAAATGGCGTGATCTCCGGCGCGGCTTCACAAACGGGGACTTACACGATTACGATCACGGCAGATGACGGCAATGGCGGTCAGGCCTCTGACAGTTTCGATATCACCGTCAATGCTGCGCCAACATCGAATAATAAGCCCAATATTCTTTTCGTCATCACAGATGATCAGGGCAAAGATGCCTCTGCCGAATATAGCCTGTCGACAGACCTGCCCAATACGCCGAATTTTTCTGCCCGCGCCAATGACGGCCTGATCTTTGAGAATTTATGGGTCAGCCCGACCTGTTCCCCGACGCGGGCGGCGCTGATTTCCGGCAAATATGGACACCGGACCAATGTGCTCTCGCCGGGAGATGCCCTCCCCGCCTCCGAGGCGATTTTGCAAAGCGTGTTGAAATCGGACCCCAACACATCTGACTACGTTAGCGCCATTGTCGGAAAATGGCATTTGGGCGGCGGGCGTACAGGACCCGGTGATTTTGGCGTCGAGCATTTCGTAGGCATTCTGTCCGGCGGTGTTCAGGATTATTTTGACTGGACCCTGAATATCAATGGCACCAATTCAAATTCGACAAATTACGTCACGACGGAGCTGACCGATCAGGCGATAGATTGGGTCTCGAACCAGACCCAGCCTTGGTTCCTCTGGCTCTCTTATAATGCGCCGCATACGCCGTTTCACCTGCCCCCCACAGATCTGCATGATCGGAACTTGTCCGGCACAGCGGCGGACATCAACGCCAATCGACGAGACTATTACCTTGCCGCGATTGAGGCGATGGACACAGAATTCGGTCGGTTCTGGAACAGCTTAGCGCCCGAAGAGCAAGACAATACCTATGTCATTTTCATTGGCGATAACGGCTCACCCGGCCAAGTCATTGACCGGGGCATTGCACAAAATGGGAGTAAGAGCTCGCTCTTCCAAGGCGGGGTGAATACGCCCATGTTTGTCTCAGGCCCAGGCGTGACCCGTCGTGGCGAGCGCGAGGACAGCTTGATCACCCATACGGATTTCTTCCCCACAATCGTCGAACTCGCCGGAGGGGAACTTTCTAACTATCAAGACGGGCAAAGTTTTGCCGATATCCTCACCAGCGGCGCGGCACCGGACCGCGATTATAGCTACACGAATAGTCTTGATGGCTGGACGATCAGAAACGCCACGCATAAGCTCATCACCTATACGGATGGGTCGCAGGATTTATTTGACCTGATCAATGATCCGGCAGAGGCGACAGATCTGCTGGACGGCAGCAGTGACACCTCTGCCATCCTTTCTGAGCTAACAGATGAGGCCAATCGTATCCGCGGCGCAGAAAATATTACTGCGACTAAATTCACTAATCTCTCGCCAAATTGTTCTGATTATGTCGGTGAGTATCAATCCCGGGCAGAAGATATCGGGCAAAACGTCACCTTCTCAGGTCAGGTCACCATCACGGCCAATAGCGCGCAATGTACGATCAGCTCGAACTCCATCCCCAATCATGATTTCAATGAGGGCGCGCGTGGCTTCCCGAATAATGTCGGCGAGGTGAATGAGAGCTTTAGCTTCACCACCAGCCCGTCTCCGGCCGCAAACACGACTCCGCTGACGATTGACCGGGATAATGCTATTCTGCTCAACGGGGTGAAAGTCGATGTCCTCGCCGCCGCCTGTTTTGGTGTCGGCGATGAACGCACGGGCTGTGGTGATCCCGACCAGCCGTGGCGCTTTGATCCCATGCACGGTCCGAACGGATTTAATGTCGATATGAATAATGCCCACGCTCAGCCGGACGGAGCCTATCACTATCACGGTCCACCCCCGATTTTTAATGGTGATAGCCAGACCGCCTCCGGCGTGATCGGATTTGCCGCAGATGGCTATCCGATTTTCGGCCCCTATTTTGATGCGGGCGGCACCTTCCGTCCGGCGACCTCCAGCTATCGTCTGAAATCTGGAGACCGCCCCAGCGGCGCAGGCGATCCGGGCGGGAGCTATGACGGCACGTACCGGGATGATTATGAATATGTCGCGGGACAAGGCGATCTGGACGAATGTAACGGCATGAGCGTCAACGGCCAGTATGGCTATTACGTCACAACAGAGTTCCCCTACCTCGTCGGCTGTTACACCGGCACGCCGGATGCGTCATTTTTGAAACGTTGATCTAACTGTAACAATGACTCACTTGACACAAAATATTTACGCGTCAAGGTCGTGTCATGCAGAAATACGCGCAATTAAGTTTCATCTCTCTCTTTCTCATGGCGTCAATTCTCACAGCCTGTGCAACAAAAGCGCCGGGGCAAAATTTCCGTCTTTCAAATGATGGCTATGCGACAGTCCTATCTGCACCTCATTCGAAACCCTCAAAAGAACAACTCAGAGAGTTTAAGGAAATAAAAGCCAGAGACGGGCAATCATCTTTAAAAATCCCACCGGAATATTCTCAATTGAAAGAAGAGGCTTTAGCGCTTCAAGCGACCTTAAAGGAAAAAGAGCCCGACAACTTCACCGAATTCAGATATGTTTGGGAACCGGAATTCACGCACCTGTTTTCATTTAAACGAAACCCTGAAGAAACTCTGTCTAGATATACGTCAAATCCAAATTTTAAAGCGGGAACGCAACGACACTCTCAATCCTTTTTAGAAGCAAAGTCTGCAAAGATCTGGCAGGCCATGGCGCCTGAAGGAAAAATTCTGGAATTTGATTCAATGAACCCCAGCGGACAAATAAATATGATGAAAGGCGTCGTTGAAATTTCGACAGGAGCCTATGAAGACATATTTTTTGCCCTTCCCGGGATGGAGCAATACCGCAATGACCCCGATATAGAGTTTACTTTCCTGGAGCGCCGCCCGCCGGATAAAATCATCGATCCAAAAGTTGCGCCCTATATCAAACTTTTCTTAAGAGATTATTCTGGCGGTGACGAAGTCGTTTTTGCTAGTCCCGAAGGGACCATTCAGCTTCGCAATGGATGCTTCTTCTTCAAAGAAAAGGACGCACTCATCATTTTTCCGGAAAGCTCAAATCTAGGCTTAGACGATGACGGCCATATCATCATATATAATGATCGGGGGGATAAAACACGGGTGGGCGAAAAAATGCATTATCCCGCCGGGGGTGAACCATTTGTGAAGCCTGATTTGGCTAAACAGTTGCAAAAGGCCTGTGGCCAATATCCCGTGGTAAAAATTAATGATCCCAAAAGCGATTATTTAGTCAAAAAACTGGGCTGGTAAATTTAAATGCAAAGGGGCTGAGCTCACACCTTCATCCCGATGTCACGCCCTCTCCGCAATCGGAAGTCTCTATCCTTTTCAGTCGCTTAATAAAAACCTAAAAAACGTTCCTCTTAATTCCTGCAAATTCATAATTTTTACGCAGCAAAATATGGATCGAAAAAATTGTTATATCCGAATGGCTTAGTTTGTGTATTTCCTGATTGTTAGG
>CAZBDT010000068.1:0-12467 GCA_964490745.1 uncultured Algimonas sp. | reverse complement strand
TCCATCAAAGCCGTTTCAATAATGGCGAGGCGGGGCGGCTGCGCATCTGATAGCGCAAAATGCAAATCTTCCGCGTCAGAGGCAATATCATCTTCCTTAGCAAACCGCGCCATTTTCAATTGCTGCATACGCCCCGCTTTTGGAAGTTCAGTATCAAATATTCGAACCAGCTGACCGGGGAGTATGAGAACAGGGTCTTTGACATCGAGTTCTGACACATCGGCAGCCGCAATGCGGCGCGTCGTGTAACCCGATGCCGACGGTGTCGCGACTATGGCCTCTCCATTTTCTAAGGCCGGTAAGATTAAAAATGTCGGAGCCGCCATTAGCGCGCATCCCCTTCGGTGTCAGACTCTGTCTGGGTTTCTATTTCCGGGCGAAAACTCTCCCGTCCCCACCCCCGATAGGTCAGTTTCGGGTCGTCGTCTACAGTATCATAGCGGTAAGTGCGCGCACGTTCCGCCGGACCGACTTGTGTGACGACCTCAACGAAGACGGATTTCACATCGACTCCCAAACGCTCGGGTAAAGCAATCTCAATACCTGCCGCATCGATCGCCGCCTGTATTTGATCTTTATTGGAGAACCCTTCTGCCGGTCTATTTTGTAAAATCGATTGGGCAATCGTAGCAGACTCTGACGGACTCGCATCTTGCCAGAAGGTAGCGGCGAGAATGATCATGCGTTCACCGCTCATAGCGTTGACATTAATTTCAGGAGCAAGTCCGGCTTCGCCTGTGCAAACAAATGGCTCAAATAATTCCCATAGATCTTCATCCATACCGTGGACCGCCCGCAATTCATCCGGACTTCGCAAAGACGTATCTGCCGTGCGATAAGGTGGATTTTTACGCAGATAAGTCCCGTCCTCAGCCCCATTAGAGGATTGCCGCTGATCCTTATCTTGCCAATCCAATAAGCTGTTTGCCAAAGCCACGGCTTGATTTTGCGGCAGGCCCAGAAGTTCGGCGAGCCTTATGAACTCGGAAATAGGCTCGTCATTTCGCCCTCCTTCTTTTGTGGCGAGCGCATTTAAATTAAAACACTGGCTGGCATCTTTCAGCGTGAGAGTGATCGCACCGTCCGGCGTCGGCAAAATAAGCGGTTCTTTCGCTTGCAATAATGCGGATTTGGCAATGGGAGGAAGCTCTTTAAAATCGTTTTTAAGATAGGCCGTTACAAAATCCTCAGCGCCATCGGCCTGCCAATCCGCCTGAGAATAGGCCTGCACATTAATCGTCCGCTTCACCGAGAGCTGAATATCTTCCATCAAAGCCACCGTGATCGCCGCCATGATTGTCATAATCAGTAGCGTTGTCAGCAGGACCGTGCCGCGTTCATTTTTAAGGCGCTCTCTCATGAACCAGTTTCAAAGAGATGGGCGGTTTCCGCGCCATTTTCCATCGTGATTTTAAATTCAACCGCGCCCTCTGTCACCTGAACCGGAGCGGTTGGGTTAACTAAAACAGTCCAATCCGTCAGCGTGAGATTGACGGGTGGCGCACCTCCAAAGGACCTCCGACTTTTTTGAACAACCTCAACGCTTTCAATTCCCTCTAAAAGCACACGCCCGCGCCAACCTTCGCGCTGCGCAGGGTTTTCATGCGCCAAACTTTCCCGAATAAATTGCCCGTCCCGAAAGACATAGCGCACACGTTCCACTTGCCCGCGCGCGGCGCCTGTCGGGTTGCTGCGTCCTAACCTGGAAAAGGTGAGAATAGCTGCCGCCTCTTCCGGATTTCGGGTTGTGACGAGGTAATTTTCCGTTCCCCCAACACCGTCACGCATGGGGCGCAATGTCATGGCATTCATATCTGCGCGCACAATTGATCTGAAAGCTGCAATATCGGCCAACTCGGCAGAAACCGCATTCAACCTGTCTTTTGCGGCAAAGGTTTGCAGCATTGCGCCCATCGTCCCCGCGCTGATCAGGGCGAAAATAAATAAAGAGATCAACACCTCGACAAGGGTAAAACCCGCCTCTGTTCGACGCGCCGACATCTTACGTCCCCGACAACCAAGCGCGACGTATGACAAACACATCATCGTCTTGAGATACAGAAACACTCAACTCGAAAAGCCCCGCTTGAGGCGTTTCCGACGTTTCAATGCGCCAATTATAGCTTTGACCACCAGCCTCTTCACTGCCGGATTCTGTCCCGATGACGGGTCTGCGCATACGCGCCAAAATCAGCTGATTATCCGCAACGACGCTGGCATAGGTTTTATGGGTCAGGCGCTGCGTATGGGCGACAGACTGCGTCCCGGCCGTTGACAGACCAATAATCGCCACAGAAAAAATGACGAGCGCGGCGAGGACTTCAACGAGTGTGAATCCTGCCTCTTTCACGATGCAGGCTCCAAAACGATCCGCCCGCGCGCATCGGGGGAGAGATTATAGCTTTCCTCGCGTCCATTTAACTCCAGCGTAAAGGGCGTTACATTCCCCGTTGCATCAAAATAAATAAGCGGTGGTAAATCGGATTTTTCTTTCAATTTTTCCCGTTGCGACAAATCAATAGGCTGGTCTTCGACGATCAAATTCAGGCCGGTAATGTTCGTTAAATCGCGACCTTCATCTGCGATCCATTCGCCATCATATTGGAAAATATCTATGCGTCCTGTCGTCAGATCAATGCCTCGGACTTTCCCGTCAATGACCGTTTGTCTGGCGGCCACATTCATGAGGGTCGCTAACTTCTGGGCTTCCACCTTAAAGGCCGGTGCGGGTTTGGGCAGGTTTAAAACAACCAAGCCTGCTGTTAGTCCGAGCAAGGCTAAAACGCAGAGGATTTCGACGAGTGTAAAACCCGCCTCTTTATGGGCGCGTTTTACTGCCAATTCCCAATATCCGCATTTTGGTCTTCACCGCCCGGTTCCCCATCAGCGCCTAAAGAGTAAATATCGATCTGCGCGCGCTCGCCGGGATTGCGATATTCATAAGGATTGCCCCACGGATCGAGCGACATTTTCTTAATAAGACCACTCGCGACTAAAGCGTCCAGCCCTTCTTGTTCCGTTGGATAGTTGAAATTATCGAGCTTATACATCTCTAGGGCCGTCTCAATCGCAGAGATGTCCCCGCGGGCCTTTTGGACTTGTGCTTTGCCTTGGGCAGGCAAAACATTTAACACAACAAAGGTCGTCAGCAATCCGATAATGACGAGCGTCACCATCACTTCAACCAAGGTAAAACCGTCTTCTTTTTTCTGCTGAGCCATAATCAATATGCCAATGTATTAAGTTGAAGAATAGGAAGGAAGATAGCCGCAACCACGAGCAAAACAACACCTGCGAGCAGAATAATGATAGCGGGTTCCAGTAGCGTTAAGAAAACCGAGGTCTGCGCATTAAATTCATCTTCAAGGTAATCAGCCGATTTCCCGAACATCTGCCCCATATCTCCGGACGCCTCACCGCCCATGACCATTTGCGTGACCAGCGGTGGGAAAACGCCTGTTTCCTTTAACGCGGCAGACATGGGCGCACCGGACCTTACACGCTCAACAGCACCGCCAATTGCGTCGCGCATCACCGAATTTCGCAAAGTATGTTGCGCCGTATCCATGGCTGCGAGGGCTGGCGTCCCTGCACTGACCAAACCCGCCATAGTACGTGAGAAACGCGCGGCATTCACATCACGATTTAAACGTCCAATTAAGGGCAGGCGCAATTTAAACCCATCCCATTTCCGGCGCAGTGTTTTATTTTTCAACGCATATCGAAACGCGACAATCGTAATGACGAAAAGGGCCAAAATAATCAGACCATAATTCTGTACAAACTCAGACAACCAAATTGTTGCCCGCGTCAAAGGCGGCAACTCTTGCCCAAAGGTATCAAATTGCTCGACAACTTTCGGGACGACAAAAACCATCAGCACCACAATCACGATTAAGGCGACAGCGGTTAGCACCATGGGATAAGCGGTCGCGCCTGCAATCTTTCGGCGGATCGCTTGCGCGGCTTCCAAATCATCTGCAAGTCGAAGCAAAACTTCCGGCAAACGCCCCGATGTTTCGCCGGACGCGACCATGGCGGTATAGAGATCAGAAAAGGCCTGTGGCTGGCTGCGCAAAGCCTGTGAGAGCGTTGCGCCTTCGACGACTTGCGAGCGGATCGAAAGCAAGACACTCTTCATTGGCGATTTTTCAAACTGCAAAGCTGTCACACGTAACGCGTCTTCAACAGGTGTCGCGGCATCAATCAGAATGGCGAGTTGCCGTGTGGCACGCGTCAATTCGGCGTGTTTGATTTTGCCCGCGCCGAAACTTTTTGAGTTTGAAATCTCCCCGGCTTTGATCGCTTTTTTACGGGATCGGTTTAAATCAAGCGGGGTGAGCGCCCGCGCGCGCAGAAGGTCCCTCGCCTCGCGCGCACTGCTCGCCATTAATGTGCCGGAGCGTTTTACCCCGCCCGCATCAATCGCGCTATAATCAAACGCGTCCACGGCTTACATATTTTCCGCATTTTGAGCAGAACACACACGCAAGACTTCTTCCGAGCTTGTGTGTCCACTCAGCACGGCATCCGCACCGCTTTGCAACAGGGTCTGACGGTTTTGGAAAGCATAGGCTGCCAGCTCAGTCTCAGACGCGCCGTCATGAATCATTTGTCGAAGGACATCATCATTCACAACCATCTCATAAAGGCCCAAGCGCCCTTGATAGCCGATATTCTGACACTGCATACATCCGATGGATTTGTAGAATGTTGAACCGGACTTTACGCCCAGCTCTGCACATTCAGACGGGGTTGGTTCGTACGGGGTCTTACAATTATCACATAGGCGGCGTACCAGCCTTTGCGCGACTAATGCCGTCACGGTTGATGACAGCAAGAACGGCTCCACACCCATATCCCGTAGACGCGCAACCGCAGCAATCGCAGAATTGGTGTGAACCGTTGAGAGAACCAAATGCCCGGTCAGGGCCGCTTGGACAGCGATTTCGGCTGTCTCCGGATCGCGAATTTCGCCGACCATCACAACATCGGGGTCTTGGCGCAAAATGGCGCGCAGGCCCGCAGCAAAGCTCATCCCGACTTTATCATTCACTTGGGTTTGCCCAATGCCGTCCAACGCATATTCAACCGGGTCTTCCACTGTGAGTACATTTCGCGTGCCATCATTTAATTGCGACAGCGCGCCGTATAGCGTGGTGGTTTTACCTGACCCTGTTGGACCGGTGACCAGAATAATACCATTGGGACGCGCCAACATAGATTGGAAATCCGCGAGCATTGTGGTGTCCATGCCCAATTCTGACAAGGCGATACCTTGGCTATCCTTTTCCAATATCCGCATGACGAGCCGCTCGCCGTGCCGCGCTGGCAGGGTGGATACGCGGACGTCAATTTGCCGCTCGCCCAAATTAAAGGAGAAACGACCGTCCTGCGGAATACGTTTATTGGCAATATCCAATCGCGCCATGACTTTCACGCGGCTGACCAATACCGGCGCAAGACGCGCAGGCAGGGAGAGTTTTTCCGTCAAGGTCCCGTCAATTCGGAAACGAACGGATAAACGCTCCTCATAAGGCTCAACATGAATATCTGAGGCGCGAGAGCGAATAGCCTCTTGCAGAATACCATTGATCAATCGGATGACGGGGGCATCATCTGCATCGTCCAAAAGGTCCGACGTCTTCGGCAAACCGGACGCCAGAGTTGACAAATCTTCAGGATCCCCAATCGCTGCATCCGCGGAACGCGACAGATCTGATTGCGCGTAAGTCTTCGCGATCAGACGAGAGAATTCATCCGCACTGAGTGATGTCGGCCGAATTGGCGCACCAAAAGCACGACGAGCTTCCAGCAAGGCTTCACGGGCCACACCCGGACGATGGGCGAGGATTGGATGTCCGTCCTCCGTTCCGGTTACGACAATGCCGTGCAGGCGTGCAAAACTATACGATAAAGTCGGCGCAGCAATGGGTGTTTCAGTTTCCATATATGGGGTAGCCTAGCGCGTTGTTTGCTCGCTGAAAAGCGATGCGAAAATTATAATTCAGTGAGTTTGGCGAATAATCAGGATATTTTGGCATTATCGTTAATCGATATTCTTGTTGTTTTTCGATAAGTAACTGCTTAGGATTAGTAAATCAAAGTTACATCCAAGTGTTTTCGGGAATGCCATGCTGTCTATTAAAAATATCTCAAAAAGTTTCGGCGACGTCCACGCTCTCAAAAATGTATCTCTGGACCTGAAGCCCGGCCTATTTGGCCTGTTGGGTCCGAACGGTGCAGGAAAATCGACATTGATGCGGACACTCGCGACGCTACAGAAGCCCGATAGCGGCCAAATCACTTTGAATGGTAAAGATATCGTCAGCCATCCAAATGAAATGCGAAGTGTATTGGGCTACCTCCCTCAAGATTTTGGCGTCTACCCGAAAATGAGCGCAAAAGCCCTGCTTGATCATATCGCCGTTTTGAAAGGCATGAATAACAAATCGGAGCGCGAAAAACAAATTCGGGCTTTGTTAGAGGGGGTCGATCTTCTCACCCATTCTTCCGCAAATGTCGCGACCTATTCCGGTGGTATGCGTCAACGCTTTGGAGTTGCACAGGCCATGTTGGGTAACCCGAAAATCCTGATAGTGGACGAACCAACCGCTGGTTTGGACCCATTCCAACGTCAACGCTTTCTAGATTTACTCCAAGAGGCCGGAGAAGAAAAAATCATTATCCTGTCAACGCATATTATTGAAGATGTTCGAGATATGTGCCCGGATATGGCAATAATGGGCAACGGAAAAATCATTGTTCGCGACGCCCCCGAAAAGCTAATTGCGGGCGTGGAGGGAAAGGTATGGCGAAAAAAAATCGACAAAAGTGAACTGGAATCGGTAAAAGCTGACTTGCCCTTCCTCTCAAGTCGATACCTCATGGGTGGTGTTATTGTATCCGTTTTGTCTGACGGAAAGCCCGGCGATGGGTTCGAGAAAGATGAAGTCAAATTAGAGGATGCCTATTTTGCGCATCTTAACGGGCTCATAAACTCCACCGCCGCAGCTTCTGTTTTTGCGTGAGGTAACTATGTTAGCGCGTCTTACAAAATTTGAAATTTCCTACCAAACCCGGCAAGTCGGGTTTTGGATATCTTTTGCCGCGATGTTTTTGCTCGGGCTTTTATTTATGTCCACAGACAGCTTTTCTGCCGGACAAGTCGGGGAGAGGATTAAAGCCAATGGCTCCCTGATGGTTGCCAACATTATTGGCGGATTGTCTTTGGGAATCGTTTTTTTCGCGACAGTTTTCACCGTAACCGGTGCGATGCGCGATGATGTTCATAAATCTTTGGAAATCATACATTCTACCCAAATCGAGACATCAGATATGATTTGGTCTCGGCTATTCGGCATCGTATTAACGGTCTTCTTTTGCATAGTCGCTTTAATGCTCGGCGCTTTTGTTGGTCAATTTATGACTTGGACGGATAAAGAAACGATTGGGCCGATTAATCTGATCTATTTCCTTTATCCACTCGTGTTTTACGGTCTTCTCAACAGCTTTATCATAGGATCGATTTATATTTTAATTGCCGGCATAACCCGAAATCGGACACTTGTTTACATAAGTGCTGTCGGTTTTTTTGTCGTCCTGAATCTTGTCGGTGCGCTTGGCGGTATTGAAGAATACCGGACGCTGGCCGCTATGCTTGACCCGACGGGCGGGCAAGCGCTAGCGAACGAAACTCGGTTTTGGCCGCCCATTGAACAAAATACTCGCCTGATCCCACTCAGCGGGGACATATTGTGGAATAGAATATTATGGGTTGGTTTGGCGGGCCTTATTTTGTGGTTTGCCCAAAGGCAGTTCACGCGCGGCATCATTAACCGAAAAACGAAAACAAAAAATGCGAAACCTATTGTTCTCGGTGACAAAGTTCCGGAAATTCCGACGGTCGAACCCGCGTCTCCTAAAGGAGCTGTTCTATCCCGTGTTTGGACGCGCTTTAAATATGAGTATCTCACCACCGTTAGAAGTATTCCCTTTGCAATTTTATTACTTTTAGCGTTAACCTTTTTCGCATTGGTCTTCCTCATTCGTGGGGAATTGAACCCACAGCCCTTACTTCTCACAGGCGGGCAGGTCTTTTTCCTAACATTGGGCGGATTTAATATTTTCCTTTTACTGATGATGGTCTTTTTTGGCGGCGATATTATTTGGCGCGAGAGAACCTCTAAGATCACGGAACTGGTTGACAGCACGCCGATTTCAAATTGGATTTTATTAGCGGGAAAGTGGTTGGCCCTGATCGCCACGATTTACACCGTGCTTGCCTTGATGCTTGTCTTAGCCCTCGGCACACAGGCTATATTTGGCGTCGGGCAGGTCCGACCATTAGCCATGAGTGGGCGATTTTATGGTGAGCTTGGCTTGGCTCTGACATTCTGGGCTATTTTGATCATGTTCATTCAGAACTTCATGCCAAATCGAATTGTCGGAATGATCGTTGGCGGTGGCGCATTGGGACTCATTTTGTTTGCTTTGCCACAGCTTCCATTCTATCATCCTTTAATGCGCTTTGGTGGAGTTTCTCCGGGCGCGTTCTCTGAAATGAATGGTTATCGATCAGGCAGCTTGATCGCGATGACGCGCAACCTCGTCTACTGGTTGGGCTTTGCAGGTATCATGGCCGTGGCGAGTATTTGGTTATGGCGTCGAGGTACAGAAGTAAAACTCTTAAAAAGGCTTCGCGGACTTCGCGGGCAAATAGGATGGAAAACTGCAAGCCTAGCTGTTTTATCTGTCATCGCATTCTTTGGCATGGGCGCAAATATTTTCTATGCGACAAACATAGAAAATACGTTCTACACAGACAAAAAATCCGAAGAGCGTCTGGTCGAGATAGAGAAAACTTTCAAAGCCTTATCCAAAACACCGCTGCCAAAAATCCGGTCTGTCGAAGTTGACTTGGACATGTATCCGTCACGCCAAGAGGCGACATTTACCGGACAATATATCATCGAAAATACACTATCAGAGCCCATCACAGAACTCTGGATCGACATGCCAATCCGTGATGAAGAGGGCATTCGACGCATGGATTTAGGCCAAGCAAGCCGCGTTCGAACATCTGAGCTCGTTGATAAAGCTGAAGAATTAGAATTATCGATGCGTCTTTATCGTTTTGACCCACCTTTCGCACCAGGTGCCAAAACCACACTTGATTTTGAAGTATACTATCATCCGCCAAGATATGGTGATGGCAGCCCGATCAATAAGAAAGCAAATTTTTTAAACCAAGGCAGGATGCCTCAATTGGGTATTCAATATGCAGAATTGCGGGATCCGGATAAGCGTCGCAAATATGGTCTTGAGCCACGCGACAAACGACCCGATCGCGATGATCCGGAAGCCCGTAATCGTCACTTTATTTCAAACAGCTCAGACTTTGTGGACTTCAAAGCGAATTTTTGCACCGATGCCGGCCAAATCCCCATCGCGCCCGGAAAGTTCATCAGGGAAACTACGCCTAAAGAGGGCCGTGTCTGTCGCCAATATGAAGCGATTAATCCAATCTTGAATTTCTTCGCTTTCGTCGCGGCACCCTTCGAAGTGATGACAGAGATGTGGGAAAATCCTAATGGCGATGATATCGAACTCACAATCTATTATCACAAGGACCACCCGTTCAATATTGAAGCCATGATGGCAGCGATGCAAACGTCCATGGATGTATTTACAGAGACCTTCGGACCTTACCAATATGCGCAAGCCCGGATCATGGAAGTACCCTATGTGCAATTTGCGCAAGCCTTTGCAGGGACAATTCCTTTTTCCGAAAATCTCGGTTTCATTCGTGATATTGAAGAGGGTGAGGATAAAGTCGACTTCATGACATATGTGACTGCGCATGAATTAGGCCATCAATGGTTCGCTCATCAAATTGTTCCGGCCGACACAAAAGGCTTTAATGTCTTATCCGAAGGCCTGACAGAAAATGCCACTATGACGGCTTATGAAGTCATTAAAGGCTACCCGATGACGCGCCGGATGCGCACGATTCGCGGGGAGGATTACCTTGCCGGACGTCGATCAGATAAAAATCCAGAGCAACCTTTAGCCCTCGCAGAAGAACAACAATATATGTTCTACAGCAAAGCGAGCATGGTGTTCTGGGGCTTGCGGCATTTGATGGAACCCGGAGAGATGAACAAAGCGCTAAAAGGCTTAGTCGAGGCGTATGGATCGAAAGGCGCACCATTTCCCACGACGCTTGAAGTCATTGAAGCCCTGCGGACCGCAGCCCCAGAGGAGCTTCAGCAATTTATCACGGATAGTTGGGATGAAATCACGCTTTGGGAAACAAGTGTGGGTGAGGATATCATCCTTACAAGCGAAGGATCAGACTCTTTCAAGGTCACTGCCACTATTAATCTGGCAAAGAAATATGCAGACCCCGAAACAGGAGAAGAGTCGGATGCGCCGTCTTTAGACGAGTTTGTAGAGGTCGGATTTTACAAGGAAGACCCGAGCAATAGTTGGGAAGAAACGCCGATTATGATAAAACGCCTGCGCCTGACCGAAGCGGAAACGGAAGTCACGTTCGAGATGAATGAGAAGCCCGGCTATATTGTTGTGGATCCACGGGCCTTATTGATTGAACGCAAATATGACGACAATGTTCGCTCTATCAATACAAAACTTGCCTCCGCCGAAGAGTAAGTGACACGCGCCGCCTCCAAACAGGCAAGCTGTAATCCAGCTTGCCTGCCTCGTGCGACTTGCCGACTTGGCTTTGCGCTGTTATGGCCCGCGCGACATCCTCTGATTAAAGGTAGCTGCCATGAAAATGAACGGCAATGAGATTAAGCCCGGTAATATTATCAAACACCAAGACACGCTCTGGGTGGCTGTCAAATGTAATGCGGTAAAGCCCGGTAAAGGCGGCGCCTTTAATCAAGTTGAACTGAAAAACCTGCTGGACGGGCGTAAATTAAACGAACGCTTCCGCGCGGCCGAAACAGTTGAGCGCGTCCGTCTCGATCAAAAAACGCATACCTATCTCTATCCGGAAGGCGACATGCTCGTCTTTATGAACGCAGAGAATTATGAGCAGATCATGCTGCAAGCCGAATTTGTTGGCGATCAAGCCCAATATTTGACAGACGGTATGGAAGTCGAAGTCGAGTTTTACGAAGACCGCCCGATCACCGTTGCTCTGCCTGAACAGGTCGTTCTGGAAGTCCAAGACACGGAGCCTGTTGTCAAAGGTCAAACCGCTGCGAATTCATATAAGCCTGCGACTCTTTCAAATGGTGCGCGCACAACCGTCCCGCCCTTCGTTGGTGTGGGTGAGCGCCTCGTTATCAACACGACAGATGGATCTTACGTTAAACGGGCGGATTAATGAATCAGCGAGAGGCATTCAATGCGAGCTATGCTAGGACCTATAAAAATCCTGCATGCGCAAAATGCCTTCATTTTTCAATTTGTGCCTTCGGATTTTTCTTAGCTTTGTTTTCTTTTAGAGCTTCATTTTGGTTGGTTGTTTTAATTACGCCTCTTCTCACATGGGTCGCCTTTTTGATCGGCGATCAATTTCTGGATAAGAAAGATACATCATGAGCGGTATGTCCAACGTCATGACCCTGATGCAAAATGCCGCGCGCAAAGCGTCGCGTAATTTGCTACGAGATTTTAACGAGGTCGAGCACCTGCAAGTCGCCCGCAAAGGCCCGGCTGATTTCGTGTCACGCGCTGATAAAAAGGCAGAAGAAACGATTGTCCAAGTCCTCTCTGAAGGCCGTCCGGGTTACGGGTTTTTGCTGGAAGAAGGTGGGGAAGTTGAAGGCTCTGACAAGACCCACCGCTTCATCGTAGACCCGCTGGACGGCACAACCAACTATCTTCACGGCATTCCCCACTTTGCGATTTCTATTGCATTAGAACGCGAAATCGGCGGCAAACCCCGCGAGATTGTGGCGGGCATGGTGTATAATCCGATCACGGATGAAATGTTCATGGCCGAAAAAGGCAAAGGGGCTTTCCTCAATGACGGCACACGCGGCGGAGGAGATCGTCGCCTGCGTCCGGCGCGTCGCGATGTGTTCCAAGATAGCCTTTTCTCGACGGGCATCCCATTTTTGGGGCGTCCCGGTCATGCACGCTTCCTAAAAGAATTACATAAAGTCATGGGCAGCTCCGCTGGTGTCCGCCGTTTGGGCGCGGCCAGCCTCGACCTCGTTTGGACGGCGGCAGGTCGCTATGACGGGTTCTGGGAACGCGACCTCGCCCCATGGGATGTGGCCGCAGGTGTCCTGATCGCGCAAGAAGCCGGATGTGTCGTCGAGAGCCTGTCAGGCGGCGATCCCGTCTATAACGGCGATCCGCTTGTTACGAATGCGGCTCTCCTACCGATGTTGAAGGAACGATTGGTCGTTTAGCGCTCTCAATAAGCCAAGCCTCATTACCCACAGCCGCGATTGAAACTTGGGTTTCAATGTGACGACTGCCGA
>CAZBDT010000067.1:258-12737 GCA_964490745.1 uncultured Algimonas sp. | reverse complement strand
AAGAGAGAGCCTTTCCCCTATGGCCTATGAACATATTGAAGTGACGCGTGACGGCGCTGTCGCGACTGTCCAATTGGATCGCCCCAAAGCCCTGAACGCGCTGAATGTTGCGATGATGAGTGAACTAGCCGATGCCCTGAGCGCGTTAGACAATGATGACGCCATTGGCTGTGTCATTCTGACGGGCCATGACAAAGCTTTCGCGGCTGGCGCTGATATTAAAGAGATGATGGAGGACCAATATCTGGACCTCTATAAAAATGACCGCTTTGAGCAATATCACTGCGCCACGGAACGGTTCCGCAAACCGATCATTGCAGCCGTTTCCGGTTACGCCTTGGGCGGCGGGTGTGAGCTGGCCATGATGTGCGACTTTATCATTGCCGCGGACACAGCGAAATTTGGCCAGCCCGAGATTAATCTGGGCGTCATGCCCGGTATGGGCGGGACGCAACGCTTGCTCCGCGCTGTGGGTAAAGCGAAAGCGATGGACCTGTGCCTGACAGGGCGCATGATGGATGCGGATGAAGCCGAGCGCGCAGGTCTCGTCAGTCGCGTCGTGCCGCTGGATAAGCTGATGGAAACCGCCAAAGACGCGGCCGCCAAAATCGCCAGCCAAAGCCAGCCCATTGCCATGATGACCAAAGAGACCCTGAATGCAGGCTTTGAGATGACGCTGGGACAAGGCATTCGCTTTGAACGCCGTCTCTTCATGTCCATGTTCACAACACATGACCAAAAAGAGGGCATGGCGGCCTTTGCCGAGAAACGAAAGCCACATTTCAAAAACCGTTAGGGCGATTGTAAAGCTGCGTTTGGACTGACTGTAGACACGCCAAAACGCGCTATTGACGACACGCGACTCCCTCACTATACGCCCCTCAAGATTTTGAGCAGGCCCGCACCAGCGTCGCGGGCTTTCTGCATTGACCGAATATGAAAGAGTAACACATGGCAAATACGTCCTCCGCCAAGAAGAACGTTCGTAAAATGGCCCGCAAAACGGCCGTGAACAAAGCCCGCCGCTCCTCCGTGCGCACATTCTTGCGTCGTGTTGAAGATGCGATCACAGCCGGCGATAAGGCCGCAGCGAATGAAGCACTTAAAGCCGCCGAGCCAGCTTTGATGCGCGCAGTTTCTAAAGGTGTGTTTCACAAGAACACAGCCAGCCGTAAGATCTCTCGCTTGAATAAGCGTGTGAAAGCCATCGGCTAAGACCGCACGGTCCAATTTAAGTTTTAAGAACCGGCCCTGGGGTCGGTTTTTTTATGTCAGAATTTCAGACTAAAGTTGCGTCATAATCATAAAGTTGATTTTTTCATTTATGTTAAAAACTGCGAATCGCAGTTGCCTGTAGCAGGTCAGCGTCAAGCCCAAATTTGAAAAATATTTTCTGCTTTTTTTTCAAAAAAAAGTGCTTGCGATTCAAGGGCCTTTTTGAGTCAAGAATAGAATCGGCTCCGAATCAAAATTTATCACATTGACGGTCTGAATTTTGGCTGGTTTATATATGGTTATGCGGAGACGATAGGGACGTCGACGCTATAACGGGGAAAGCCCGGTTCCGTTTGTAAGACACACCACGACGGACCGAGCATCCAAATATTATTAGGGTTATCAAAGGCTTGTCTATTTCAGGTCGCAATTTCGTTCGGCTAAAAAAATAGAGCCAAAGGGGGAAAGAAAGTGAGTAGAGTCGTGAGTAAAGTAGCACATATGAAGACGCCCGACCTCTACACTGGGGAGCCACCGCTCCAATCTGCCCATAATACATGGAAACAAGTTAAAACGGATTTGGCCTATGCATTGGGCCCAAATGTCCACAGATCTTGGACAGGTCGATTGCATATCACACAAGCCGACGACAGTGTCGTCACGCTCTCTGCGCCGACCCGTTTCATCGCATCTAAAATTGAAACACAATATGCCGACACAGTCCGTCGCCTGTGGAACAAATATGATGAGGTTGATCCGCCCCGCCGCCTGATCTTCGCGGCAAATCCCTCTGCCGTGCGCACACCCACACTCTCACAGCCCAAACCGTCTGCACTCCAACGCACGAGCCGTTTGGCAGCGATTTCAGAAGCGACAGCGCCTGTGGCAGCTCCGATAGCTAAAAGCTGCACAGCTGAGAGCCCGCGTGATCGCTTTACATTTGATAATTTTGTGGTTGGCACCTCTAATGAACTTGCCATGGCCGTTGCCCGCCAAGTCGCTACTCAATGCGGGGCTGGCCGCGCGCCGCAATATAACCCCATCATTATTCATGGGAATAACGGCATGGGTAAGACCCATCTTCTTTATGCTATTGAAAACTTTGTTCGCGAGAATCACCCAACGAAGCGTATGCGCTTTATCTCGGCTGAGGATTTCGTCTCTACATTTGTCGCCTCTGTGCGTGGACAAGGTCGTGAGGGTATCTCCGCCTTTAAGGCCAGCTTACGCGATGTTGACCTGCTGGTGATTGATGACGCGCATTTCATTGCGGACAAGCCGGGCAGCCAAGAAGAACTGCTCCACACCCTCATCAGCCTTGTAGATAGCGGCAAACAAATCCTGATCGCAGCCGACCGTCACCCAGACAAGATTGAGAAAGCGTCCGAGCGCCTCAAGAGCTATATGTCCTCAGGCCTGGTCTGTAAGATTGGTGCGGCAGATTATGAGCTTCGTCTGCGTATTCTGGACCGCCTCATCGCACGTCGTCGCGCGGGTGGACAGCAAGATCTCGCTATTCCGCAAAATGCACGTGACCATCTGGCAGCCCGTATGAATGCGACGCCGCGTGATCTGGAAGGGGCATTTAATCAGATCGTGGCTCAGAGTGAATTTCTTGGAACCTCCATCACATTAGAAAGCGTGCAGGAGACATTGTCAGACTCGCGCTACACGATGGGTCAGCGTTTAACCGTTGACCGTATTCAACGTGCCGTCTGCGAAGTTTTTTCCGTCACACCAACTGACATGGTCAGCAAGCGCCGCGCCCGCATCATTGCCCGCCCGCGCCAAGTCGCCATGTATCTGTGCAAGAAACTGACAAAACGCTCTTTGCCGGATATTGGCCGTCGCTTCGGCGGACGCGACCACACAACGGTTATGCACGCCGTCAAACGGATCGAAGAGCTTCGCGCCGAAGATGCAGCGTTCAACACGCAGATTGAGGCGGTGGAGACGTTACTCAAGAGCTAGGCTTTGGTCGCGATTCGATTAGGAAACAAAAAAGGCGCTTCATATGAAGCGCCTTTTTCTTTGTAATTTTAGACAGAGTCGGTCTCACCTCGCTTCGAAATCCCGGACGAGTTGATCCATAAATCTGACACCCCATCCCGCATGACCTTTGGGGGCTGTGGGTGTTGCGCTCTCACGCCAATCCACGCCTGCAATATCCAAATGAACCCAGGCTTGGTCTTCATCGACGACCGTGCCAATCACAGCTGCACCAATAGACGCGCCGGGTGCGCCGCCCGTCGATTTAATATCCGCTATATCGGATTTGATTTGATCATAATGGTTAGGGTGCAAAGGCAGCGGCCAGACATCTTCACCCGCGCGGTCACCTATATCCATCATTTCGCGCGCCAGATCGAAATCGCGCGTCACCATGGCACCATATTCATCGCCCATGGCGCGGGCGGCTGAGCCCGTCAGAGTCGCGATATTGATGATAAGCTCAGGTTCATATTTCTTGATTGTGTAAGGCACCGCATCGATCAAGAGCAGGCGACCCTCCGCATCTGTGGACATCACTTCTATCGTTGTGCCATTATAGGTCTCAAGGACGTCACCCGGACGGATGGCGCGCTCACTTGGCATGTTCTCAGCCAGCGGCATCACGCCAATGAGGTTGACATCTGCGCCGCGTTTGGCCGCGGCAATCACGGTGCCGCCAACAGCCGCCGCGCCGGAGAGATCAGATTTCATCAGCCACTGACCTGCATTAGGCTTGAGGCTGATCCCGCCCGTATCAAAGGTAATACCTTTACCGACAAGAGCGAGCGGGGCGTCGTTCCCACCTGCGCCCATATATTCCAAGACCAACATAGCCGGGTCATGGATGGAGCCTTTCCCGACACCCAGAATTCCGCCCATACCTTCGCGTTCTAACTCACGGACACCCATGACACTAACTCTGAGATTTGGAATGCCGCGCGCCTCGCGGCGGACACGCTCGATAAATGTCTCCGGATAAATTTCCAAACCCGGTGCATTGCCGAGGTCTCGGACCATCGAGACAGCATCAGCGAGCGCTTGATAATCATCTTCTAATAAAGTGTCGGATGCCGCTCCATCTGCGCCAATGAAAACCAAGTCCCGATCATCTTCGGATTTTTTAGATTTATATGTCTCGAAACGGTAATTGCCCAATTGATAGCCGAGCGCCAATTCCGCACTTGGCGTCGTGACATCTGTATTCAGGCCGTCGACAAAGATTGTTAGCGGCACATCCCCTGCGACGGCAGAAAGATGACCGCCGAGATCGTGTAATTTTCGACGGTCCAAGCTATCCTCACCAGCTCCTATTACCGTGACAGTCGGCATATCAGCGAGGCCGTAAAACGTGTGATGTTTCCCAAATGTTGATTTGAAATCCGCGCTTTCCAAAGCGCGCTCTAATATTGCCTCCATCTCTGACGTCATCATCTCCGGCATGTCGCCATCATCGTCCAAAAATATTGCAATGTGATCCGAGATATTTGCATCATCGGATGTAAACCGAATATCGGATGCAAATACATTTGGGGCCGAAAGAACGGAAATAGCAACAGTTGTCAGAAAGGCCTGACGGGAGGGGATTGGCATGGTTGAATATCCTTTTTAAAGTTTACTCCATAATTACGAATTCAAACCGGATTTGTGACTTACAAATTCTCTATAGATTTTATTGGTTCATCCTATCGTCTGCGTTTTAAATAAAACACACTCGGATATGTATCTGTTTTGACGTGATAGCATTCCCAGCCTTGCAAACCGAAATTATTGAGAAAGGTCTCGCTATTTTCGCGAATTGCGGCGCCTGTCATCCCTTTTGATGCGGGTTGGACAATTTTATACTCCCATCTGTCAGACATATTTATCTCCTAGCGTTTCAGATAAAGACGGTTCAAATGACCGTATGGAACCACCGCGACCAGTTCCCATCCCTCGACACCCAATCGGGTCAAGCGGTCTTGAATGACCCCATCAACTTTCTCCGGTTTATTATTCCAGATCGACGTTTTTACTGTTTCAACCTTATACTGCCAGCGCCTTTCACTCATCACTTTCTCCGTCTTTCTTTTTCAGTCGTCCTTGTTTGCGCAAGGCTTCACGTAAGGCCCATTCAATCTGCCCGTTGAGCGAGCGGAGATCATCTGCCGCCCAGCTTTTCATCGCGGTCAGCACCTCTGTGTTGATCCGCAAAGGATATGATTTTTTATCGGGCATTCCGTATTGCCTAATAGAGCGAGCCTGTATTGACGACGGGTGTTGTCGCTTTGTCCGAACACAGCACGACCAGGAGGTTTGAGACCATGGCCGCTTTGCGTTCTTCATCTAATTCGACGATATCATTCTTAGCTAGGCCTTCGATGGCATCTTCGACCATGCCAACCGCGCCTTCGACGATTTTTTTACGCGCGGCAATAATCGCGCCGGCCTGCTGACGCTGCAACATCGCGCCTGCAATTTCCGGCGAATAGGCGAGATGTGAAATTCGGGCCTCGATCACATGAATTCCGGCTTGGGCGAGGCGGTCCTGAATTTCATCCCGCAGGCGATCGGAAATCTCTGTCGGGTGAGAGCGAAGCGAGATTTGATCCTCTGAGTGCTGATCATAAGGATAGCTTGTCGCCATGGCACGGATCGCCGCCTCCGACTGGATTTGCACAAAGCTCTCATAATCATCGACATTGAAAACGGCTTCCGCACTGTCATTGACTTCCCAAACAACAATGGCGGCAATTTCAATTGGGGAGCCATCCAGCTCATTCACCTTCAGCTTCCCGCTTTCAAAATTGCGAACGCGCAAGCTGATTTTCTTTTTCGCATAAAAGGGATTATTAAAACGCAGACCCGGCGTGCGCACTGTCCCGATATATTTCCCGAAGAGCGACAGGACGGCGGATTGGTTCGGTTCGACCATATAGAGGCCCGAAAATCCGATCAGCGCTCCAAAACCGCCAATCAGCGCGATTGAAACTTTCAATGCTGTCGGGCTGACTTGGAATAGCGCATAAGCAACCGCCAAGACGACCACAATCAAGACGCATAAAAATGGTATCCCGTTTACGGATTTGACTTGTTTTTCTCTAATTTCGGCCATGAATGTCTCCCTCGTTAAGCCTTATCACTTCTGCCTATCGGACTGGCACGCCCTCTAAATGAATACCTATGAAGTGATATCATTTACATATCATATTTAATATTTTTCGATGAACCCGCAAGCGTTAGCGCCCAATAAAAAACGCCGCCCTATTGGACGACGTTGATTCCAAATGATATTTTATGACTTATTTGACGCCCAAAACTTCTTCCAAGAACTCTGCCTGACGTCTTTGATAGGTGAGTTGATTGTCCAATTTCCGCCAGCCATGTCCTTCATCGGGATAGCGGATATAGGGGGCGTCGATACCATTTGCGCGCAACGCACGCACCATGACTTCCGTTTCTGCAATATCGATACGAGGGTCCATTGCGCCGTGGGAAAAGAGGACGGGGACTTTAATTTTATCCGCATTTCGAATGGGCGATTGTTTCGTATAAAACTCACGCCATTTGGGGTCGTTAATATCTCCATATTCAATAAGATCAGATGCCTTGAGCGCCGGGCTCGCAATTTCAAGCGCCGTGACCCAATCCGCGACGCCGTATAGCGAAACACCCGCGACAAAGGCGTCCGGATATTCGCTGAGCACCGCATTGACCGCATAGCCGCCATAGGAGCCGCCAACGACGGCCGCGCGCTCTGTATCGACTTTTTCTGCGAGTTCATCAGACTCTAACATGTCGACCAAATCGCGGATGGAATCGAGACGCTTCTCTCGATCATCCAATGTTGTGTAGGTCCGACCAAAGCCCGTCGAGCCGCGCACATTGGTTTGGAAAACCGCAATCCCGCGCGAGAGCAGATATTGCACGGTCGGATTATAGCTGGGTCGGGCTTGCGCTGTCGGTCCGCCGTGAACGAGGAAGACGACGGGTGGTTTTGTGTCGCTCTCGCCTTCCGGCATATAGAGCAAGCCTTGGACCTCTACCCCGTCACGCGCCCGCATACGGATAGAGTCGGGCGTAATCAAAGAGCCTTTGTCTAACTGTCCATAATTTGAGGTGTAGATGCGCGTCAGCTCGTAATTTGTTAGATCAAACGCCAACACATCACCCGGTATGTCTGGTCCACTCACGCGCAAAATAGCTGTGTTGTCATTACAATCAATTCCATACACACCACGTGGCAAATCTGGTCGTGTGACAAAGCTATCGCCATCTTCAATCATCAATCCGGAAAAGCCGTCCCAATTTGTTGTATAAAGAATACGCTCTCCACATAATTTGACAGTATCGACATCAACATCACTGCGGGGTGTGTCCAAGAGTGACATCTCGCCGGTTGCGAGTTTCATTTGAGTGAGGGCGGCGAATTCCCGTCCTCGATTGGTTGCAAGAATAAGCGTTTCATCATTGAAGAATTGCACACCTGCATCCGTATGATTGGCGCGCGGTGTTGGGTCAGATAGAACTCGCCTCTCTCCGGTTGCGACATCCAGCATAAATAATTTATCCGAATCCTCGCCGACAGATTCTGAAAGGATAAGGCGCGAGCCATCTTCATTCGCCGCCTCAACAAAATTGCCATATTTTCCTTCATAGACACGGCTGGACACACCGCTTTCTAAATCCATGACATAAATATCGAAATCCAAACCATTTCGTTCCGTGCTGGCATAGGCGATTTTTTTGCCATTCGAACTCACCGCGCCATAGGATCGGAAGCCCTTTTCTGTTGCCGGCAAAATAAGTTTCGCCGCTCTGCTCTCTGCATTCCAGAGAAAGTAATTCTCGCGTTCATCGCCATTATTGTCAGAGCCATAGAGAATGTCGCCGCTGGGCAGGACATCGAAAAATGTGACGCCTGACCCGTCCGTGATTTGCTCCCAATTTGAGCCATCAGACGGGCTGACATAAATTTGCCGCTCGCCCGACTTCGCAGACATCATGGCAACAAATTCTCCATCCGGCGAGATTTGCGCGCGCATTACACCATTGGCGAGGACATAAGGTGCAGCCAAGCTGGTCCGGTCCGCCTCCGTCACAACGGGTATTTCAAAGCTAACCTCAGCCTCAGTCGGAGTTGGCGTAACGGCCTCCTCCGCCACATCGCTTGTACAGGCCATCAGACCCAAAGCGGTTCCCAATATTAATTTTCTCATCTGCTGACTCCAAAGGAATTTCTAACAAAGTAGCGCTTTTGGGGTGGGCGCAATAGAGCTAATCGTCTATGGGCGACATATGTTCGAAACCGCCCTATTTATCAGCGCTTTTACGACGCTTTTTGTGATTGTTGACCCGCCGGGATGTGCGCCAATTTTTGCGACGCTTACGCAAGGAACATCGCGCAAGCATCAGCGTATCATGGCATTCAAATCCGTCGGCATCGCGGCCTTTATTCTTATCGGCTTTGCCTATGTTGGGGAGTGGTTATTCAATAAACTCGGTATCAGCTTGGACGCCCTGCGTATTTCCGGTGGGATCATGTTGTTTATGATCGGCCTGAATATGGTGTTCGAAAAACGCACGGAAAAACGTGAAGACCGCGCCGAAGAGTTTCTGGAAGAAGTCGAAGACCCTGAAGATATTTCCGTCTTCCCAATGGGTATCCCGATGATTGCCGGTCCGGGCACCATGGCAACGCTGCTGATCCTCATGAAAGAGACCAGTACACAAGGCGGGCAGCTCGCCATCCTCGCAGCTTTGGTCTTGACCCTCATTATTACATTACTGACCTTCTTAGTGGCCGGACCCTTGATGAAACTGATGGGAAAAAGCTTTACGGATATTCTGACCCGCGTGCTGGGGGTCTTGCTCTGCACCCTTGCCTCTCAATTTGTATTGGATGGTATTAAAGGTGCACTTTTATAGACTCTGATCTCGTTCGGGTCGTATCAATCATATGAATCTGAAATCCGTTTTCGCAAATCCCGTTGGAGCCTATTCGACCCTCTCTGATAATTGGGACAGCGCCCCGCCGGATGGGTCAGGGCTGGCCGATGTTTATGCCTGGGAAGAGCGGCGCATAAATGCCATGCGACAGGGCCTGGCGGATCCGCTGAGCTATGTGTGGGTGCCGGAAACCTCGATTTCGCTTTCGCGACGGGAAGCTGCGAGATTAGACTGGGAGACTTATTCACACGAACCCATTGGCATACGTAGAACAGGCGGAACAGCCGTTCCCCAAGGCCCCGGAACGGCGAATATCACGCTCTTTACACGGCACGATAGCGCACCGGATATTACATCCTTTTACGAAGAGATGTGCACAGCCCTGCAGAACGGTTTTGAAACTCTGGGGCTACACACGACAATTGGGGCAAGGCCGGGCAGTTTTTGCGATGGCGATTATAATATTCTGCTAGACGGCAAGAAGTTAGCGGGCACAGCCCAAAGGTGGTGTCGCGCGAAAAACGGACAGACATTAGGATGTCACCATGTTGTCGTTTTGACAGGTGGTGACCCGGCCTCACTTTGCCGGCGCATTGAAATTCTATATGAGTTTTCAGGATTGCCGGAGCATTATGACCCCGATCTTCACAGTACCCTGCCGATTGACATTGTCGCATTGCGTGACGCCATGCGAGAGCCGCTTTCAAACCTTATCAACCGCACAATGTAAAAGCCCCGACCAGAGGTCGAGGCTCTTTTTCATAACTATATATTAAAAGCTAGGATGCGGCTTCTTCAATTTTCTTTCCGGCATTTTCAATATCCTGCCCCGCACCTTGGATTGTGTTACAAGCCGTTGCAGACATGGCAGAAAGGGTAAAGATAGCCATTCCGACCCATTTTATAGCTTTTTTCATTATCGAACTCCTGTGGGATTAGACTTTAGAAACGTGAGAACCCTAAAAAGAGTTCCAATCGGACTCCCAAAATCACGTTGAAGCCCAGCGTTTGACCTACAACAGACGCATAACTCATCTTCATTTTTTCAAAAGGCTCACCTATAGCGCGTTCATGCAGTCTCATCCTGACATACCCACCCGCCAATGGGCTCACATTTTATCAGAGCTGGAGGCTATTGAGGCGCGCGAAAATGTTAAAATTATATTTGCTATTGAGTCAGGTTCGAGAGCTTGGGGTTTTCCATCCCCTGATAGCGATTTTGATGTTCGCTTTGTCTATGCGCGCCCAACAAAATGGTATCTCTCACTCTCACCCGGACGAGACGTCATTGAACTTCCATTAGAGGGGAATGACGATATTAATGGCTGGGACATCCGTAAAGCCTTGGCTTTGGCCCTGAAGCCAAATCCGGTTCTTTTAGAATGGCTTTCAAGTCCCATTCGCTATCGCTGGAGTCCGGAAATTTGTGTCGAGATCAACCGCTTTACCCAAACCATCACGCAAAACACATCGTGTCGACATCACTATATGCGGATGGCAGATATGCAGCGTGGCGATGGAGAGCAGATCAAATTAAAACGATATTTCTATGCCCTTCGCGCAGCTATGGCCCTTCGCTGGATCGAAACACGGCAAGACCTTCCACCTATGAACTTTCAGATTTTAATGGACGGGCTAGACATTCCATCAGATGTCACAGCCGAAATTCAGCGATTGCTGCAGATTAAAACTAGCACAGCTGAGATGGGAGAAGGACCACGTATTGCCGTTTTGGAATCCTTTTTAGACGCGCAAATTTCATGGGCAAAAGCACAAGCCGATACGCGTATAGGCATAGATCAAGCTTCGAAAAATAGACGCAATGCGGACGAACTATTCCGCAACATACTTCAATTGGCTTGGAATCAATCCTGAAAATAAAAAGCCGTCTCGAAGGACAGCTTTTATTTCATAATTGAGCCGGACTAACCGTTATGAGCCCCAATGAACCACGCATCTTTATCAATCGTCCGGCTGATTTCAGTGAAGAGATCGGCTGTGTCTTCATCTCCATTATCGCCTGCCTTCGCGATACTTTTCCGGCACAGCCCGCCAAAATCCATAAGACGTTCCGTCAATTCGCGCACATGATCTTCCTGATTTTTTATGTCGGCGGGATAAGGTTTCGCAGAACTACTGCCCGCCACGCCTTGGACTGTCCCGTCGGTTTGTCCGCCCAAAATGACGATACGTTCCGCGATCATATCAGAGTGGCCGAAACAGCGTCCGGCGACCTGATCTAACAACTCATGCAAACCAATGAAGCTGGGACCTTTAATCGTCCAATGGGCCTGTTTCAGCGCCATCTGCAAATCGAGAGAATTTGACAAGGCTGTTTTCAATAATGAAATTGACTCCTCACGTGCATTTGCGCCCAGCTCGTTAACATAGTGATTTGGCATGGAATTTCCTCTCTGAAATTATTCATTTAACATACGGTTCAAATCGGTTTCCGTTGCAATTCAGCCAATAAAAAAGCCGCGCTTAAGGCGCGGCTTTCGTCACAAATCTGTGAGTGTTCTACTCTTCAGCAGCTGGCTCATCTGCAACTGGTTCTTCAGCAGGAGCTTCAGCGGCTTCTTTCGCTGCAGCTTCCGCCGCTTTTTTCGCTTCTTCAGCGGCGGCTTTGGCTTCCGCTTCTGCCGCAGCGCGCGCTTCGGCTTTTTCTTTACGCTCTTCGATACGTTCTAGAGCCTTTTGACCCGGCTTACCTTTATTCGGGTTATTGCCGGCTTTCCATTCCCAGAGACCGGCTGCGCCAAGGAAACGGGCGACGCGATCTGTTGGGCGCGCGCCTTTCTTGAGCCACGCTTGAACCTTTTCGACGTCGAGCTTGACGCGATCTTCGTGGTCTTTTGGCAACATTGGGTTATAGGCCCCAACTTGTTCGATAAAGCGACCATCGCGAGGCGCGCGGACATCCGCGGCAACGATGCGGTAATAAGGACGTTTTTTGGCACCGTGACGGGCCAGACGAAGTTTAACAGCCATGATTGAATTTCCTTTGAGTTGGCGTTCTTAAAATTACGATTATTTCTTTTTTCCGAAGGGGTTGGAGCCACCGAGGCCGGGGAGACCGCCCCCCGGTTTTTTGCCTCCAAGACCCGGCAATCCGCCCCCACCGAGACCTGGCAATTTGCCTTTACCGAGCATTTTTCCCAATCCGGGCGGCAGAGATTTAGTCATCTCTGCGATTTGTTCAGGCGTCATATCGGCGGGATTGGGGAGACCTCCACCTTTCGCGCTCATACCGCCGGGCATTTTTGGCAGGCCAGGCATACCCATCCCTTGGCCCATCCCTTGACCGCCGCCCATACCCTGCATGGCTTGCATCATGCCTGCCATAC
>CAZBDT010000067.1:0-248 GCA_964490745.1 uncultured Algimonas sp. | reverse complement strand
GTGCATTTTCAGAATCTTATTCACCTCTTGCACGGACATGCCGGACCCCGCCGCAATACGTTTTTTGCGAGAGGCTTTCAGGAGCTTCGGATTGCGACGCTCTTGCGGCGTCATGGACAGGATAATCGCCTGTTGCTGTTTCAATAATTTATCATCAACACCGCCTGCGGCATCGAGTTGCTTTTTCATTTTCCCCATGCCCGGCATGAGTTTCATCAGGCCGCCCATGCCGCCCATTTTTTGCATTT
>CAZBDT010000066.1:7933-12901 GCA_964490745.1 uncultured Algimonas sp. | reverse complement strand
CGCGCCTATGAGGAGGCTTTGGGGCAATATGATCTCACAACCGCCCAAGCGCTTTTGACACTCAACGATACTGAAAACCGGCGACGTTGGTTAAATGCCAGATCGACATTGGCTACATTGATGGGATTGGGCGCGATCCCGATCATCAATGAAAATGACACCGTTGCGACAGACGAAATTCGGTATGGGGATAATGACAGGCTCGCCGCGCGAACCGCGCAAATGATCGGGGCTGATCTTCTTATCCTTCTCTCAGATATTGACGGCCTCTACACAGCAGACCCCCGACAGGATAGCTCTGCCGCCCATATCCCCGTCATTTCTGATCTCACAGACGAGATTATAGCGATGGGCGGCGCCCCCAATGCGGCGGCAGGCGTTGGTACGGGTGGTATGGCAACAAAGCTGGCAGCCGCGCAGATCGCAACACAGGCGGGGTGTGACATGATTATATGCGATGGTCGAGCTGTCGGCGCTTTGGGGCGCTTGGTAGCGGGCGAAAAACACTCTCGCTTCAAAGCAAAAAGCAATCCGCGAAAAGCCCGCGCGCAATGGATAGGCGGTACTTTAAAACCCAATGGAACCTTACATATCGATGCAGGGGCCAAAAACGCGCTCCTAAAAGGCAGCAGCCTCCTCCCTGCAGGCGTCACGTCTGTGTCTGGCTCATTTGAAAAAGGCGATGCTGTCTCTATTTTTGCGGATGGGGTCGAAATCGCCCGTGGCCTTGTCGCTTATGACCTAGATGAGGCGGACCGTATTAAGGGGCTTAAATCCGCTGAGATTAAAGCTATTCTGGGATATGAAAATGGTGCGGCGCTCGTCCACCGCGATAATTTGGTAATGCTCTGATATGACACTCGAAACACAAATGTTGGACTTAGGACAGGCTGCGAAACAAGCCGGACAAGAGCTTCGCATCGCGAGTGAAGCCGCGCGTAATGACGCCCTGAACGCCATGGCAAAGAATATTCGAGACGCCAGCGCTGAGATCTTATCCGCAAATGCAGAGGATATGACCGCCGCCGAGAAAAAAGGTGTGTCCATACCGCTCTTAGATCGGCTGAAATTGGACGACCAGCGCATTGAAGCCATTGCCGAAGGTTTAGAAGCCATCGCGGCCCTGCCAGACCCGATTGGCGCGGTTGAAACGCAATGGGAACAGCCAAATGGCTTACAATTTGCCAAAGTGCGCGTTCCCCTCGGCGTGATCGGGATGGTTTATGAAAGTCGTCCAAATGTCACGGCTGATGCAGGCGGGCTTTGTGTGAAATCGGGGAATGCCTGTATCTTGCGCGGCGGCTCAGAAAGCATGAAGTCCAACCGTGAAATACATCGGGCTTTGCAAAAAGGCTTAGCCGAAGCGGGACTGCCAGAAACGTCAATCAATCTCGTTCAAACTACAGACCGGGCGGCCGTTGGCCATATGTTGGACGGGTTAAATGCGAATATCGACCTTATCATTCCTCGCGGGGGGAAAGGCCTCGTCTCTAGAGTTCAAAGAGAAGCTCGCGTGCCCGTCCTCGCCCATGAAGATGGTCTCAATCATTGCTATATTCACAAAGATGCAGAGATTAGCTTAGCCGTTAAAGTCGTTGAGAATGCAAAACTGCGTCGTACCAGCGTGTGTGGATCAACGGAGACCATCTTGGTCGACAAAGATATCGCACCCACATTCCTGCCCGCACTGGAAGACGCCATCGGAGAGAGATGTGAGTTTCGTGCCGACGCAAATGCCATGGTCTATTTAAACACCGCGACAGCCGCATCGGACACGGATTTTGACACAGAACATCTGGCCCCAATTTTAAACATTGCCTTGGTGGACGATATCACAGCCGCCCTCGCCCATATCGAAAAATATGGGAGCGGACATACCGACGCCATCATGACTGAAGATACGGCAACGGCGCAAATTTTCCTCGACCGCGTGGATAGCGCTATCGTCCTGCACAACGCCTCAACGCAATATGCCGATGGGGGCGAATTTGGGTTTGGCGCGGAAATCGGCATTGCAACAGGCCGCATCCATGCACGCGGACCTGTGGGAGCACAGCATCTAACCAGCTACAAATATCAAGTGCGCGGCACAGGTCAGGTCCGACCTTGAAATCAATTGGTCTCTTTGGCGGTTCCTTTAATCCGGCTCACGGCGGACATCTCCATGTCGCCAAGGCGGGCCTGAGACAGCTTCAACTCGATGAAATTTGGTGGCTTGTCAGTCCGCAAAATCCACTCAAACCGGGACAGCCGAGTTGGGACAGCCGAGCCGAAACAGTTCGCAACTTACCCCTGCCGCCCAAAATGCGCGTCTCAGATATAGAGCTGCGCTACGGCACGCAATATACGGTCGATCTGCTCCGCACGCTGAAAACGCGGGAACGTAATGCAAATTTTGTTTTCATGATGGGCGCTGACAATCTTCTACAACTGCCAAAATGGCGGGATTGGAACGTCATTATGGATGTTATTCCAATCGCAGTGATTGCTCGTCCGGGATCGCCCATTCGTGCCCGTTTGGGACAGGCCGCAAGCCAATATGCCCAAGCCCGCATTGCTGAAGATGAAGCGCATACCCTCAAAAACAGAGCTGGCCCGGCCTGGACCTATCTGACACTCCCACTGGACAAACGGAGTTCATCCGCTATTCGCGCGTCGCGTTAGCAAGTAGCCTAACGCATTTCTTTGTGTTATTGCGCAACCAACACAGAATAATGGAGAGTCTTCTGACCGCTGCACATCAAGAAAAACCCGCAAAAGTGTCTGTGAATGACGGACCTGAGGCGAAAGCGCTGTCAGATTTTATCCAAGACATTTTGGACGAAAACTCGGCTCAGGATGTCATCGAAATTGACATTCGCGGGAAATCCTCCATCGCCGATTATCTTCTTGTCGCATCCGGGCGTTCTAATCGTCATGTGAGCGCGCTGGCGGATTATGTCCAGCGTGGCCTGAAAGAGCGCGGATTTAAAGACCTTGTGGTCGAAGGTCAGGAAGCTTCTGACTGGGTTTTGATCGATGCGGATGATGTTATCCTTCATATCTTCCGCCCTGAAGTCCGCGTTTTCTACAATTTAGAAAAAATGTGGTCCGTTCCCCTGCCCGAAGGCTTACAAGGTGTCAGAGAGCAAGCGCCGGACGACGCAACAGAAGCGTGAAAATAATCCTAAGAGCCGGCGGCATTCTCCGAAACGGCCCTGAAAAAACACTGACAGATGATTACATTGCCCGCGCCCAAGGTCTGGCCCGCGGAACAGGTTTTCGTGCGATTGAAGAACAGGGCGTTGAGCTGAAAGGTCAGTATAATCGCGCGACAGAAACTGAGAAATTGATATCTAATATTACTCCGTCTGATGAACTGATTATCTTAGACGAACGCGGCAAAAGCCCGACGTCACGCGAGATTGCACAACATTTTTCCCAGCTACGTGATGAGGGACATACGAATTGTTATCTTGTGATCGGCGGGGCCGACGGGTTCGATCCCGCAACTCTGAAAAGCCTGCGACCCGGTCGTATTACGAAATGGAGTTTCGGCTCTCAAACGTGGCCGCATAAAATGGTTCGTGTGATGGCGGCGGAGCAAATTTACCGCGCCCTCTCAATCCTCGCGAAAACACCATACCATCGTGATTAAAATCTGAATTTCGCCTGTGTGATTAACGCATGGTAAAGACGTTATCCGCCATGTTGAACGCGATGCGTGCTTCTTTCACCATACTCGCTTTGACGGCTTTTTTGAGCTTGTCTGTCCCTGCTTTTGGGCAAAGTTCCAGTGATGTTGAAGCCTTAACGAAAAAAGAACAAGCGGCACGGGACAAAGCCAAAGCGCTGGAGAGTGAACGGGCCAAAGTCCGTCAGGATGTGTCTTCGCTCAAGAAATCGCTCGCCAAAAAAGCACGTCAAACTCAAGGTATTGAAACGAATCTAATAGCCTTAGAAACCGAAACCGCCACCCTAACAAAGCGCGCTGAAATACTTACGGCGCAAATGGAAGCCGGACAAAAGCAATATGCAGAACTGTTAGCTGCCTTACAGCGTGTAGAGACCTCCCTACCCCCAAACATCGCTCTGACGCCCAACAATGCGAAACGCGCGTCAGATGCCGGATTGCTTATGTCTACGCTCTCCGAACAGCTAAAAAAACGTGCGGAGGCCCTCTCACTGAATTTGAAAGCTCTAGATGTCACGCAATCGCAATTGGCGCTAAAGAAAAACGACCTCTCGGCGATGCGCGCCCGATTAGAAGCCGAAATGAAGACGGTGAGTGTCGGGCTAACTCAAAAATCAAAGCTTGAAGTCAAACTTGCAGATGAAAAAAAATCAGCCGCAGCTGAAGCCGACAGACTGGCAGCTCAGTCAAAATCCCTGCGAGAGTTAATCGCGAAATTGGAGAGTGAAGCCGCTAAAATCGTGCCGCGGACCAAACCGGGGCGAAAACCCGCGAAAAAACTCGTTTTGCCCAAAGGCACAAAACGCTTCGCCGACGCGAAAGGCGGTATGATACAACCTGTCTCAGGACGCTTAGTGAAATCATTTGGTCGTGGTGAAAAAGGACAGACTTATGTGGGACGCTCGAGCGGTCAAGTCATCGCCCCCTACGCTGGACGCGTTGAATTTTCAGGACCATTTAAAAATTATGAGAATGTCATTATTTTGAATGTCGGCGACGGATATTTCGTACTTCTGACGGGTCTCAATGATCTTTATGTTGATGCCGGCGATACCATTCGACGCGGTGAACCCGTTGGGAAACTCCCGAGTCAAAAAGGCCCCGAATTATATATTGAGTTGCGGCGAAACGGTTCACCCGTCAATCCGAAGCCTTGGTTAGCGGCACCGGACGTTAAAACCGGGTAAGATCACCCCTAAATCGCAGTGATTTGACTGGCAAACTGTCCTCGGGCTGTTTAAGTCTTGAGTCTATTATTGGAGACGCCTTGTGAAACTTGTCCTGCCTGCCCTCGG
>CAZBDT010000066.1:235-7923 GCA_964490745.1 uncultured Algimonas sp. | reverse complement strand
ATCGCACTGTTTGCCTTTTCGACAACCCATCAATCGGCCATCGCCGTTGAGCGCCCGGCATATGACGAAACCTTTCAACAGCTCGAGCTCTTTGCGGATGTCTTAGCGCGCGTCCGAAGCCAATATGTCGTTGAAGTCGATGATAGCGAACTTATTGAAGATGCCATGAACGGGATGCTCCAATCACTCGATCCGCATTCGTCATATATCAGCCCGGAATCTTTCAAAGACCTCCGGATGAATAATAAGGGCGAATATGGCGGTCTTGGCATGGAAGTGACAATGGAAGATGGTTTCGTAAAAGTGATCGCACCGATTGACGACACACCCGCAAAAGAAGCGGGCGTAAAGGCAGGAGATTTTATTACTGAGATTGAAGGAAAGTCCTTGCTCGGTTCAACGCTCACCGAAGCTGTAGATCAAATGCGCGGCAAACCGGGTGAACCGATCAATATTACGATCGTTCGCGAGGGAGAAGATCCGATCTATCTCGATATCACCCGCGAGATAATCAAACGCCAGACCGTCAAATTCGAAATGAAAGACGGCATTGGCTATGCCCGCATCGCCCAATTCAATGAAAAAGCTGCAGATGGATTACGCAGTGCGATTGCCGACCTGCAAGTCGAAAATGGTGGCCGCTTGCCGGGTATGATACTTGACCTGCGAGGCAATCCGGGTGGTTTGCTGACGCAATCTATCGAAGTTTCATCCGTCTTTTTGGATGGCGGAGAAGTTGTCTCAACGCGTGGACGTCGCGCAGATGACGTCAATGTCTTTAACGCTGAAAAAGGCCAAATGGCAAAGGATGTGCCTTTGATTGTTCTCGTTGACGGAGCCTCAGCCTCAGCGTCAGAAATCGTAGCGGGCGCATTGCAAGATAAAGGACGAGCTTTAATCCTGGGCATGACCACATTCGGCAAAGGCTCTGTTCAAGACGTCATCCCCTTACGCGGTGGTAGAGACGGCGCGTTAAAAATTACGACGCAACGCTATTACACACCGAATGGCCGTAGTATTCAGGCCAGTGGCATCACACCGGATCTGTTTATATCTGCCATCCCGGATGACGGCGAAGACAAGAAACGCTTTTCCGAAGCTAGCCTTCCAAATGCGATCGCAAATGAAGAAGGTGAATCCGAGAGCGATGATGACACGGTAGAAGAGGTCAAAGTGGATTATCCACCTGAAGGTTTTGAAGTCTCTGATGACTATCAGTTACAACAAGCCATCGCTCTGTTGAAATCAGGTGACTACGATAAAAAATTGGCAGAGGCGCAAGGCTAAGTCATGCATGCATCCCTTCGGGCGCCTTTAAAATGGGCGGCACTCGCACTTGTTGCGACTATGCCTTTATCTGCAATCGCGGATGAAAAGACCCAAAAGCCAATCTATGATCAAATGCGGATATTTGCAGATGTCCTTGCCCTTGTTCAAAATGAATATGTGGAAGAGGTAGAGACTGCCTCTCTCATCGAGAATGCGCTTAACGGCGCTCTGCAATCACTCGACCCCCATTCAGGATACGTCCCGCCCGTGACGTTCACAGAACAGCGTGAAGCCGTTCGGCGGGAATATGGCGGACTTGGTATTGAAATTCAGGCCGAAGGCGGGTTGGTGAAAGTCAATTACGCCATTGAAGATGGTCCGGCCTACAAGGCAGGTATCCGAGGTGGTGATCTAATTACCGCGGTTGATGGTGTAGATATTCGAGGGAAATCTCTGGATGAAGCTGTCAGCGGTATGAGAGGCCTGAAAGGCGAGGCTGTAACAGTCACGGTTTTGTCCCCTAATCAGGCCTCACGGGATGTTGTCGTCATCCGCGATACCGTGCGCGGACGCGCCATTCGGCATCGTGTTGAGCAAGGTGTTGGGTATATTCAAATTGAAACATTTAATAATGATAAGCTGACGGACGACACGACGCGAGCTTTGGCCGACCTCAATACGCAAATGGGCAAGCTAGATAAGCTCATTATTGATCTTCGCGGCAATCGTGGTGGTCTTTTAACAGAGTCTGTCAGCATTTCTGGCCTCTTTCTTGACGGAGGAGAGGTCCTTTCTGCCCGTGGACGTGATGCGAGTGACAATGAACGTTACAATGCAGAGGCCGGCGAGCTTTACCCCGACGCAAAAATTGTCATCCTTATGAGCCCGGGGTCTGCCTCTGCTGCAGAGATCGTGGCAGGTGCAATTCAAGATAGGGGCCGCGGTCTGGTTTTGGGACGCAGGAGTTTCGGCAAAGGGTCCGTTCAATCCGTCATTCCACTTGGACCGGAAGAAGGTGCGCTTCGCTTAACAACACAAAAATACTTCACCCCGTCCGGGCAATCCATTCAAGGGCGCGGGATTATGCCTGACCTTTTAATCTCAGGTCTTCAAGATACAGGAAAAGTTCGTAGACGATTCAGAGAAGACTCGCTTCGCAATTTTCTCATCAATCCTGATGAAACCGATTATGAAGAAAAATATGAGGACATTGTTTATCCCCCCGAAACCTTTCCGGCCGGAGAAGATTTTCAGCTCCGCAAAGCGGTCGAGATTTTAAAAACATCTCAATATGAACGTTTACTAGAAGCTCAGTCGGCAAGATATTAAGTTTTACTTTTATCCTCTCTTACCATTTGTTTCTAAAGGCAAACACACCTAGACAGAGTTATGCCTAACGCTCAACCGAATCGCCGTACTGCGCTTGCGCTGCCCTCAAAAGGTAAACATCTGGCCCTTGCGACAACTGTGCTCTTATTAGGTTTAGCGCTTCCGGCTTTGGCTGTGATCGGGCTCGGAAATGCCGACGATGCCTATGCTGGCGGGTCAATCGCATTGGCACCGATCGCACAACCTGAACCTGTCGCACCTCTTAATGATGAAACATTGGACACGCCCGACCTCCTCGCAGGTGATGTACCGGAGGGCATAAACCCAACGGAGACAGTTGATATAGAACAGGCTGAGACGACGACATCCCAATTTGATCCGGAACCAAAGCGTATTGAAATCACACCGAGCAACCGCGCTCTTCCAAAAGCTCCAATTGCTGGATTAACGCAACAGAGTGCCTTTGGTCCCATTCCTTCTAAAGCGGCAGGGAATTCTCTTATCGCTTACAGACGCCCCTTTACTCTACAGGCCGGGAAACAGCCTGTGTCGCTTATTATAGGCGGTTTAGGCGTGAATCGATCTCTTACCCAAGACTTCATTCAATCTCTGCCAGCAGATGTGACACTGTCCTTTGCTGCACATAGTGTAGGTTTGCAGGAATGGGTGGATATGGCCCGTGCGGATGGTCATGAAGTGTTCATTGAGATCCCAATGGAATCTGCAAATTTTAACCCATCGGATCCAGGTGCGGATCGCGCCCTACGCATTACACTACCGCCGGCTGAAAATGGACGTCGTCTGGATTGGATGCTGTCCCGCGCACAGGGTTATGCCGGATTAATCAATTTCAATGGCGATAGTTTTTTAACCCGGACAGATATTGCGGCTCCATTTATGGACCGCCTGTCGCAAACGGGCCTTGGATTTATAACGGATGGTGACTTCGAAACGCCCACACTTCCGGCACTCGCCAAATCCGTTCAGCAACCCTTTAAAACTGGGCACGGGCTTATCGATCCTGACCGTATACCACGCGTGATCTCAGCTCGCCTGTCTGGATTGGGAAACGCGGCCAAATCTGGCACCCACCCCGTTGGGGTTGGCTTTGTTTACCCTGAAACACTGCGCGAAGTACAAAATTGGATCGCAAGCTTGGACGCCCAAAATCTTCAACTCGCTCCCGCAAGCGCAGCCTTGAAATAAACCATGAAACGCAAAAAGTCAGATTACCGTCGCAATGTGGGCATCGCTATTTTCAATCCCCAAGGTAAAATTTGGTTGGGTAAGCGTTTCGGAGAAGACGGTCCCCATGTTTGGCAGTGTCCGCAAGGCGGTATTGATAAAGGTGAAAAGCCTAAACACGCCGCCAAACGGGAATTATTCGAAGAGACGGGCCTCGTCGCCAATGATATGGAATATCTAGGCCGAATTAAGCCTTGGCTCTATTACGATTTCACAGCGGAAATGCTCGCGCGAAAGAAAAAGCGGTTTAGCCATATTGGCCAAAGACAGAAATGGTATGCCTATCGCTATTTCGGCGACGGGTCAGATATCAATCTGACCGCGCATGGACCGCAAGAATTTTCAGAGTGGCGTTGGGCTGACCTGTATACAATTGCGGATACTATCGTTTCCTTCAAACGTCCGGTCTATGAACAGCTCATTGTTGAATTTGAACAGTTCTCAAAGCCAATCACATAGATTAGACGCGAAATATGTCAGCCACTGATGGACAGTCTAAAAACGCGCTCTTGTTTGTTTTGATCACGGTCATGATCAATTCCATCGGTTTTGGTATTATGATCCCCGTCCTGCCGGATCTAATTAAAGAATTGACCGGGTTAGAAAATCATGAAGCCGTGAAGCATAGCGGCTTGCTCACCCTGGTCTTTGCCGTGTTTCAATTCATTTGCATGCCGATCGTGGGCGGTCTTTCAGATAGGTTCGGACGTAGACCGATCATGCTGACCTCCTTAGGTGGATTAGCGATTGATTTCTTTCTTATGGCGCTCGCCCCAACTATTCTGTTTCTTTACATCGGGCGTGCGCTATCCGGTATTTTCAGCGCAACTTTTTCGACAGCGAATGCCTATGTCGCAGATGTCAGCCCGCCCGAAAAAAGGGCGCAGAATTTTGGGTTGATTGGCGCAAGTTTTGGCGTTGGCTTTCTTTTAGGTCCGGTCATTGGTGGCATTCTAGGCGAATATGGTACCCGCGTTCCTTTTTACGCCGCTGGAATTATCTCTCTCATCAATGTGATTTACGGCTTCATTTTTCTTCCCGAAACTTTAGTAAAATCAAAGCGTCGTCCCTTTGAAATCAAACGATCCAACCCGGTAGGTTCAGTTTTGGCGCTCGGGCGGATCCAAGGTGTCAAAAGCTTGATTTTTGTCCTTTTCGTACTGGCCGTTGCCCATACGGTTTATCCGACAACCTATGCTTTCTCGACGATGGAAGGTTTAGGCTGGAGCTCTGGCGATGTCGGCTTCTCGCTCGGCGCATTTGCTGTTGCATCCATGATCGTTCAGGGCGGTCTTATTAGACTTATCATTCCGAAAATTGGCCTCTTCTGGGCCGGCTTTATCGGTATATTCTCTGCCGTCGCCGCCTACACAATGATGGGCAGCGCCGATCAGGGCTGGATCATATACGCGGCAGGCCCCCTCGCCGCTTTGGCGGGTCTCTACGGGCCCGCCCTAACGAATATGATGAGCAGCCGTGTATCCGAATCTGAGCAAGGCGAGTTACAAGGCGCAATTGGTGCGGCACAGGGTCTTGCTCTCATGGCAGGGCCCATGGCGATGACGGGCATATTTGGAATATTTGCAGACACAGCCAATCGTGCAGAACGTCAGATGCAAGCCTTTCCAGAAAACCTAATTGGCATTATGGAATATATCATGGGTAATCCAGATATTCCCTATATACCCGGCTCTCCATTCCTATTGGCAGGCGCGCTGTCTTTCTTAGCCTTGGTGACATTCATCTTGGTGACAAATAAAGCGGATAGAGATGCGCGCTATGCACCTGCTAATGCCCCCTCGCCCGACCCTGACGGACTGGAACAGCCGCCCGTAACAAATTCTGAGCCACCTATCTGAGCAAATAACTAGCTCATCAGATTGAACCCAAAAAACGCCTTAATCTGATGCCCTCAGAGGCAACACAACGATCTCCGGTGGAGCTCGAAAGCGTACCGGTAGAATAGAGGTGCCGACACCTGCGCTGACAAAAACATTCACTCCTGCCAATTTCGAAAACCCATAACTATGTTCAGCGTCCAGTGATGTCGCATTTACGCGTCGCCCTATGATGGGAAGATTGACTTGCCCGCCATGTGTATGACCCGCGACGGCGAGGAGACTATCACTTCGAAAGGCAGGCCAAGCCTCAGGAGAATGGGTAAAGGCTATTGGTTGAGTTGTTGACGGACATTTATCATAAGCTGCACGACTTGGACTTGCCGTCATCGCATCAGCCAAGCCAACGATACATAGATCCTGAAATATAGTGGAATCATTCTCAAGCACGGTTACGCCTGATGACTTCAACATATTCGTAATTTCGTTAGCCCCGTACCACGCATCATGATTCCCGATTGTCGCAAAACTCGGAGCTTTTAAGGCAGCGAGGTGTCTTATGCCTGCTTCAAGATTTGTATTAAAGGCAGATGAACGCTTGTTCGACGGCACATGACCATCAACAAAGTCACCGGGTAAAAGCACGATATCTGGTTCCAACGCGTTCATATCCGCGACAAGTTTTTCAACGCGTGAAGCAGGAACATGAAGTCCTCCGATATGAATATCCGTCATAATTCCTATGCGAAGTGGAGGACCGGAATATTTATTTGAGAGGAATTCCGGCCCCCGCAATTCAATTGTTTTAGGTTCTATCAGCAACCCATAGGTGACACAGCCGACACCAATCAGAATGAGCGCCAGAAAGAATTTTAGAGCAATACGGATCATGCGCCGGTTTTAAACAGGTTCAAGGCGCTGATGTGGTCCCTCTGGGGTGATAATGTGAATTTTGTCTCCCGCTTTCACCTCACCATCTGCGAGGATCACGCCCATCACGCCGCTTTGCGGGAAATTGGTACCATCCTCATGCTTTGCTAAACAAGCGCTGAGCAAGCCCGGTGCGATTTGGTTGAGATATTTGCAAGGATTACGCAGACCCGTAATTTCGATGACGGCATCTCCCATTTTCAACTGGGTGCCACGGGGTAAGTTTAAAATATCAATTCCGCGTGTCGTGATGTTCTCCCCCATCTCTCCGGGTTTCACAGCCATGCCTAGCGCCGCCACTTGATCAAAAAGCTCAGCATGTATGAGGTGGACTTGGCGTAAATTTGGGGCATCCGAATTGCGGCGTTTATCATATCGATGCTGCACCGTTTTGCCCGCATGGGCATCCCCCTCAACACCCCAACCAGCGATAAGCTTAATGCTCTCACGAACAGGTTTGACGATATTATGTTGAGAATCTGAGGCTACGGCGATGACGGTAGGTTTAGTCATAGCTCCGCCTAACCTAGCCTGGAATGATCTCCAAACAAAAAAAAGCCCCTCACAAGCGTGAGAGGCTCACAGAAACTATGTCTGGGTTAGAGACGCGTTACGCGACTAGAGCTGCGCGTAAGCCGTCAATGTTTTGTCTTGCTGTGAACGCTGCCTCTCCGGTCAAACCCGATAGGCTCTCTTCAATGGATTGAATTTGCGCTTCGACCTCAGCCTTATCTAATGCGTTCATCGCGACCGCACGTTCTGCGAGAACAGTAAGGCCTGATGGCGTGACATCAGCGAATCCGCCTTGAATCAGAAAGCGTGTCTCAGTCCCGTTTTCATATACCGTCGCTAAACCTGTGCGCATAGCCGCCATAAAAGGACCATGGTTTGGCAAAATACCTAAATCGCCTTCTGCGCCCGGCAAATCGACTTGATCAACCTCGCCTGAATAGAGTTCGCGCTCAGGCGAAACGAGTGAGAATTTAAGCGTATCAGCCATATCGGATTAAGCCGCCTCTGCAGCCATCTTTGCCGCTTTCTCAAGCACGTCGTCGATACCGCCAACCATGTAGAAAG
>CAZBDT010000066.1:0-225 GCA_964490745.1 uncultured Algimonas sp. | reverse complement strand
AACCTGTGAAGATTTCGGCTACGTCAAATGGCTGCGACAAAAACTTTTCGATCTTACGCGCACGGGCCACAGTCAGCTTATCTTCTTCAGACAGCTCGTCCATGCCGAGAATGGCGATGATGTCTTGAAGCGACTTATAACGCTGTAATGTTTCCTGTACCTGACGCGCGACTTGATAGTGGTCTTCACCCACTGTACGTGGCTCAAGAATTCGAGAGGTAGAGT
>CAZBDT010000065.1:0-12937 GCA_964490745.1 uncultured Algimonas sp. | reverse complement strand
GATTTCAGGGTCAGGCGGATGACTTCATCCGGCAAGTCCAAAAAGGCTGCATCCATATCGCCGAGCAGAACAACCGGCCATTCGGTCAGCCCTGCCACTTCATTGAGCAGCCCTTCATCCTCGACGAGTTCCAAACCTTGCTCCACGCAAAGTGCTCTCGCTTTCTCAACAATGATCTCCTTACGCGCGTCATGCGACAGGACGACATGACCTTTGCCTTCCAGCGTGTCGGTATAATCCTTAAACGACGAGATCACGAAAGGTCCCGGACCGTGGCGACGATGCCCGCGTGTGGTATTAGACGATTTAATTCCGCCAACTTCTACATCCACGACCACGCCGCCAAATAAGACGATCAAACCACGCAGAGGTCGCACCCAACGGAAAGTCGACCCACCCGATTTCATAGACTTTGGCCATGGGAAATTGTTCATCACATCGGGGATGAGCTCTTGTAAAATCACGTCCGTATCTCGGCCTGCGCTTTCCATTACGGCGACATAATATTCGCCCTTTTTCGGGTCGGTGCGGATTTCAGATTCCGAGATGTCAGAGAGACCAGCCGCCTTCATAAAGCCTGCCAGCGCGCGTTCGGGTGATCCGACCCGCGGCCCCTTGCGTTCTTCACTCACATCCGGCGAGCGCAGCGGCAGGGTCGCCACAAATGTCAAACGCCGCGGCCCGGTCAGAACCTGCGCATTCTCAACGGAAAGCCCGGCTTTCTCCAGCCCCGCAATCAAAGCTTTGGACAAATCCGCACCCGCTCGCACCTGCATGCGCGCGGGGATTTCTTCAGACAGGATTTCAAAAAGGAATTCAGCCATTATACCGCCTCCTTCTCTGTTTTCGCATAAGCCTCAGCCGACCCCTTCGCCAAATCCCGGACACGTTTGATATATTCTTGGCGCTGGGTCGGTGAAACGACGCCGCGGGCGTCGAGGAGGTTGAAAAGATGTGAGGCTTTCAGGGCGTGCTCATAAGCCGGCAATGGAAGTGGCTTTTCGAGGGCGAGGAGTGCTTTACATTCCTCTTCCGCCATTCTGAATTTTTCTTTCAAATTCTCCACATCCGACTGTTCAAAGTTATAAGTCGATTGCTCGACCTCATTACGGTGGAACACATCGCCATAGCTCACGCCCGCATTATTATAGGGCAGATCATAGACATTATCGACGTCAAACACATACATAGCGAGCCGTTCCAGACCATAGGTCAACTCGCCCGAGACGAGGTCGAGGTCGAGGCCGCCGACCTGCTGAAAATAGGTATATTGGCTGACCTCCATCCCGTCACACCAGACTTCCCAACCGAGACCCCAAGCCCCGACGGTTGGATTTTCCCAGTCATCCTCGACAAAGCGAATATCGTGCAAATCTTGGTCAATCCCGATCGCGTCCAGAGAGCCGAGATAAAGCTCTTGCAGATTTTCCGGGTTCGGCTTCATGATGACTTGGAATTGGTAATAATGCTGCAAACGGTTCGGGTTGTCGCCATAGCGCCCATCGGCCGGACGGCGAGAGGGCTGTACATAGGCGCAATTCCAAGTCTTTGGCCCCAATGAGCGCAGCACGGTTGCGGGGTGTAATGTCCCGGCCCCAACCTCTGTGTCAAAGGGCTGCAAGATCACACAGCCCTGCGCCGCCCAATAGGTTTGCAGCGTCAGGATGAGGTCCTGAAAGGAGGTCGGTTTTTTGGCAGCATTCGTCATGAGCGCGTTCTAGGGGAAAGCAAAAAAAGCGCAAGTTTGAAAGACGGAGAATGCATCACCCGCCAAAGCACAATCATTTGATAACGCAGTTTGTGTTTTCTTCAAATGACGTAGATGCGCTTAGGTTGTGAATTTCTCAGCGAATGCTAGGATGTCTTCTGCCTCAGCTTCGAGAATATTATCTCAAAAAAATCCGAACATCAGAATTTAATAGACCAACCTTACGTCTCGGACACTGTCGACAGCCCCCTCAAAGGCATTTCTTAATTTCGTCGCGTTTTGAGCTCTAAAATATAGTTTCGGTGTAGACGCACATTTTTTCAAAATATTATCATTGCCACCTTGCTTGTAAGAAACCGTAGCAATCTGAACGCCATTCGCTTTAATCTCATTACAGAGATCAAGTGTCAGTGCATTTGCCGCGGCTAAATCCGTACCATCATGCGTCGTACCGGATTGAGAGCGTGTATTATCACCATCGGTCATTAAAATTATCAACTTTTGTCTATCCCCGTCGTCCTGACTTTCGAATGGCGCTTCCGGGCTGAGCGTTCTCCACCCCCATTGTAATCCAGCCGGAATATAGGTCATACCACTCGCCGTCAGGTCCGAAATATTCGCCCGAACACGCGGTAAATCATCCGTAAGTTCAGTAAGTGGCTGACCGCAGCTCCGATCATAAATCAGTGGGATTTTTTGGCCGTTGACAGCGGATTGCGTATTATAAGGCGCCGTTCGCGATCCAACGCAGCCCAACCAGTTTTCGGCGATATCTGTCGGTATGCACTCTTCAACCAAATTACCGGAATCTTCACTCGGGTCCGTACTCGCGGTGCAATAAGCCCCGTTTGACCCAATCGTAATATCAGGCCAGGTCATGGACCACGGATTTATCGTCACACCGTTAATAGTCACACTTACTGAGCCTCCGGAGCCACTCGTTGAAGTTGAGACCGTCGTGGTGCCACCAGCGCCACTCGTTGAAGTTGAGACCGTCGTGGTGCCACCTGTACCACCTGCTCCGCCAGCACCACCAGCACCACCAGCTGTTCCGGCAGTACCAGCACCAGCACCAGTCGTCCCGCCTGCAGCGGGCTGACACGTACTGTTGGAGACATTTTGCATCGTGCATTCAACCGCCGATCCGGCCAAATTCAACACCGGAAGGTCCAACCAAGGCTTTGAAATCGTATCGACGCCCACATTTACATAATCCGCGAATGGGACGACTGATAGTCTGACATCGCTACCATCGGATTGTAAATCTCCGATAAATTGTGCGGCAGCACTTTTTAAATCATCCATTTTCGCACCTGCCATTGACCCGGTCCGGTCCAAGACAAGTGCAACATCCAGTCCCATTTCAGAGGAGAGCAAAGACGCGGCTTCTACGGTTACATATCCATCTTTTTCACCCACAGCACCCGCAAACAGGTTTGGCTTCTTCAAACGAGCCTTGAGAGACAAAACATCATCCTCAGATATAGACGCTACAAACTCAACGATACTTTCATTTTTCTTATATGTGTAATTCTGCTCAAAAACTTTTGCCGCAATTTCTTCCAACAGCTTCAGGTTTGTTTCGCCGGATCGTGCAGCCGCAAGCACTGCGCTGTCGGTAGCGTTTTGAAGTTTCTGGGAACGGTTCGTAAGGCTTGTATACTCAACTGCGGCGCCCACCATGATCGTGAGCATCCCAAAGGTAACTGCTGTCATCATGGCAACATTGCCTGAATCATCCAGGCGGAACATTGAAAGTTTATTTTTTTTCGTCATTGAGTCCGCCTCATCTTTATACCGATCTCAGAGCACGGAATTAGACTCGCATACGTAAGAAAAATTGAAAAAACATAATTAACACGGCGTAAAGCACCCCAAATTACTGAAATAAAACAATTTATTTTCTAGCAATCCAGAAAGTAAAAATCGTATCATTGAAAATTATCTAAATGGAGCGCGTCATCATGCATTTTATCTCCTCCCCCGTCACCCATCTGATTTATCAAGACGAACTACGAAAGTGACACCTTCAGCTACACTTTGTGATTTGAGCATTCGCAATCAAAGGATCGCTATTGAGACGCCTCCATTAAATCTCGCTCTAAGCCTGCCAGCGTTAGCTGCCGTCTTGCCCCGGCTTCGTCTTCATCGACCACCATTAAGCGTCGCGGAATCATGATTCCCGGCTCTAAAATGCTCATATTTTGATCTAAGACAAAATAATCTATCCCGGCCTCTTTCAAGATCGCCTCGGCAAAATTTAATGTGGCGGGATTATTTGTCGTCAGGATACACTTCATTCGCTCTATTTTGAGGGTAGACCCAATTTACGCAAGAGATTTGACAAAAATGTGTTGCCTGGCGCTTGACCCATGGACGTCGAACTAGGTTCCAATTCATGACCGATGCCTGCCGCCTCCAGCAATTCACGCGCCTCGGCCTCGTCGTCATCGATAATCATAAGCCGTTTCCGGACCAAGATCGTCGACCCATCCAGAACTGCCGAATTCATATCGAATAGAAAACTCTCAATGCCCGCATCTTTTAAAACTGCTTGTGCAAAACTCAGCGTCACAGGGTTCATCGTGCGGATTAAACATATCATATGTTAAGAGGTGGGATGGCATTGCAAAAATGCAAATCGGGAATGCGTCGCAGTAAATCGGCTTGCCGCGCCGTGCGTAGCACATTAGGTATAGTGAGAGTAGTTTTATGGTGACCCCCTTTTCGTGAACGCGCCCGCACAAATCCGGCAAGATGCCGCTCTCTCTCCCGCACAGGCCCTCTGGGACCTCACCGCAGAAGATATGGCCTCAGTGGATGCGCTTATCTTAGAGCGCATGCAATCCTCTGTTGGGCTCATACCCGACCTCGCGGAACATTTGGTTGGTGCGGGCGGCAAACGCCTTCGTCCGCTTCTAACGATTAGTGCGGCACAGCTTTGCGATTACGCTGGAAACGCACATCATAAATTGGCGGCCGCCGTTGAATTTATTCATTCTGCGACATTACTACATGATGATGTTGTCGATGAGAGCGCCTTGCGACGCGGGAAAAAGCCCGCCAATCTGATTTGGGGAAATAGCGCATCGATACTCGTCGGCGACTTCCTCTTCGCACGCGCCTTTAATTTGATGGTCGAAACAGGATCAATGGAAGCGCTCGGTATTTTATCTAACGCCTCCTCCGTCATTGCTGAAGGCGAAGTTCAACAACTCGCCGCCCTTCGCAATTTGGCTATGAGCGAAGCAGACTATATGAAAGTCATCAAGGCGAAGACGGCTGCCCTATTTGCGGCTGCGACAGAGGTTGCACCCGTCATTGCAGACCGCCCCATAGTAGAGCGTGAGGCTCTGCGCGAATTTGGCTTAAAACTTGGTCTTGCATTTCAGCTCGTCGATGACGCTTTGGATTATGGGGGTATGGCCAGCGCCTTGGGGAAATCAGTTGGCGATGATTTCCGCGAAGGCAAAATGACATTGCCCGTGATTAGATTCCTGAAAAGTTGTTCTGATGAGGACCGAGAGTTTTGGCAACGCGTTATTGTAGATCACGACCAGCAAGATGTAGACTTAGAACGCGCGGTTTCTATGCTCCGCAAAAGCGGTGCGTTAGAATCGACTATGGATTTGGCCAAGCAATATTCGAAAGATGCTGCCGACGCATTAGACGCATTTCCGCAGACCGCTCTTCGCGATACATTGAAAGATTTAGCCGGATTTGTTGTTGCGCGCATTAGCTAAGGCTTGACTAACAAGCCAATAAATCGCCACACTTGCACCGATCAACATTAAAGGGACATTCAAACGGTCCAGCCATCCGCGCGGCAAGCCAATCACAACAATATTTGCCGTAATTAACGCCGCTAACGCATAAAACCAGCTCACAGTTAAATGACCAAAGCCATGTTGGATCAAGCGCTGATAAAGATGGGTATTGTGCGCCTTCAAAAGGTTTTGTTTATATCGTACGCGGCGGATGAGTGTCAGTAGCACATCCGTTAAAATGGGTAATATCAAGACGGGCCCGGCTAAATGCAATGTCTCTTCAGCTGTGTCTTTGATCAAAAATAAGACAGCAATCGCAAAGAGAAAACTCAGAGAGAGTGAGCCAACATCGCCAGAAAAAATACGCGCATCTCTACGAAGATTATAAGGCATAAAACCCAAAATAATCATCACTGACAAGCCAGAAATTAAGAGGGTCGTGGCTGACCCGCCAATCAATCCGGCCCCAAACAATCCAACATTGGCAATCGCAAGTGACATGACCATCATGCCATTGGCCCCGTCCATGAAATTTACAGCATTCATGACAACAAAAACCCACAACACCGCGCCAGTAAACCCAATGATCGGGTGAAGTGCGAGCGGCTTCCCCAAAAAAGGCAAATTGACTGGTGGACCAATCACCCAGACAGCTGCCCCGCAGATCAAAATCATAATGCCGAATTTCGTCTTCGCCCCTAAAGTCAGGGCATCATCAACCAAGCCGAGCAAAGCCACAGCAAAGAAAAGGGACATGAGCGGCGCAAATCCTGAAGGTAAATTCAAGTCCGGAAAGAGCAGCGACATCGCGCATAGCGCGACCCCTAACCCCGCGACGAAACCGACACCGCCGGATGTCGGGACGGTGCCATGATGGGCGGAGCGATTGTCAGACGCGTCCCCTAATCCGGCAATTACCATAAAACCAGATATGGCCAGACTTGTGAGAAAGGCCAGCGCGCCAATTTGTAGCCAGAATAGAACATTCTGGGCAATCATTTAACCGCATCCTGTGACTGATCTGTCGAGGCCCCGTCTTGCAGATCACCAAGCCTGCAGGCGCGGACCCACCAGTTAGGCTGGGCCAGAGAGACGGCCTGCGCGGCCTGTTGGGCTTGCGCATCAGAGCTGAAAATTCCAAAACAGGTTGCGCCTGACCCCGACATGCGCGCTAACTCGCAACCTGTTTGTTGAGCCAAGGCTCGTAGAACATCCGCAATAATCGGGGCTTGCTTAATGGCCGCCTTTTGCATGTCATTCGTGCCCGAAAGTGCTCGAAATAGGAGATCACCCTGTGATGCCGTTTCTTTCGGGTCCGTCTCTCGCGGCTGTGCGTCCATAGCTTTAAAAATTGCCCCCGTTGACACAGCCACACCCGGATTAACTAAAATTGCCGAGAGCTGTCCCAATCCGGACAGCGGCGAAACATCTTCACCAATACCCCGCATGATGGCGGTTTGTGACGCCCCACAAACGGGAACATCTGCACCTAAGTTAAATGCAAGCTCTTTATCCGATTTATTGGATGTAAATTGTCGAAGAACCGCTGCCGCATTTGCACTGCCGCCACCTAAACCTGCGGAAACGGGCAAGTTCTTAACCAAGTGAATGTGATGGGGCGACGCCTCAATCATCTGCATGGCGCGTAGGATGAGATTATTTCCATCTGTGGGCAGTTCATCTGCGCCCGCAATCGTCAGTGAGGTTTCATCCGCAGGCTCAAACGTCAAATCATCTCCAATATCAGCAAACACGACAAGACTTTCGACAGGATGGTATCCATCGTCTCGTACCGCACCCACATGGAGCGTGAGATTGACTTTAGCGCGCGCCAATTGCCGCATTTGCCCCCCAGCCATCGGATTAAGGCAATGCGTCTAGAGCAGCGGGGACTGCGTCTAAGCCGTCTTTCAACTTAATCTCGATAGCCTGTTGTTCTTTGTCTGTGGGATCAAACTCCAACGCCCGCTTCCATTGGAATCCGGCCTCTCGCTTACGTCCCAACTTCCAATAGACATCACCAAGATGATCAATAATCGTCGCCGAAGATGGAGATAAAGCAACCGCTTTTTCCAAGTTTTCTTTGGCCTTCTGATACTCGCCAAGCTTGTAATGCGCCCAGCCAAGACTGTCGACAATCGCGCCGGATTGCGGCTCCTGCTCGACCGCCTGACGGATCATATCGAAAGCTTCTTCCAAATTCTCACCGCGATCAACCCAAGTATATCCCAAATAGTTCAGCGTATCGACATCGTCGGGGACCAATTCCAAAACGCGTTTAAAATCTGCTTCCGCTTCTGGCCAGCGGTTTAAACGTTCATAGATTATGCCGCGATACCGCAACGGAGCAACATTCGCCACAATGTCTTCATCCGACATGGAGTCGACGAGTTCTTTATAATAGGGCAAAGCGCCTTCATAATTTTCACGCAGGAAGCGCATAAATCCCAAACGTTCGCGGGTTAGGAAAGACTGCTCTCGCTCATTCAAATCTTCCAGAACTTTTATCGCTTTATCGTCTTGATCTTGATTGACGTAAATATTCGCGATGCTCAATTGCGCACGGATGTAATGCGGATCCTCTGGTTCGATGGATTTATAAAGATCATAGGCGTCCAGCTCTCCCTCTTCGCCATTATCTTCGATAATTGAACCCAGCCAAAGCGCTGACTTTCTTTGCTTAGGCTCCAACCATTTGGCCATTTGAAGGTAAAGTTCCGCACCGTCCATAGATCGGTTTCGAGCGAAAAACTCAAAAGCCGGATCTGTGAGTGCCCGCGCAGCCTGTGCTTTAGCGCTATATTTTGGCAAGGCTTGGCCGGCTTTTAATCGGTCCAAGTAAAATGCGACCGGACCAATAGACAGGCCTTCATTATCGGCCAAAACATCTTCGAGCCCTTTGATGGCTTCATCCGTCCGACCGGCATTTTGCAGTATATGTGTACGCGTTAAGAGCGATTCAATACTCGCAACGCCAAGCTCATCTACCGTGTCCAACCGCTCTAGCGCCGCTTCGGTTTCGCCCTGCAAGCCGTCGATTTTGGCGAGCTGTAACTCCATATAAGTTTCGAAATATTGACCGGCTTCTAGGCTCGCAAATGTTGCGCGCGCCGCTTTGTAGTCTTTTTTGTCAACTTCCACCCAACCTCTAACAAGTTGCATCAGGATTGTCATCGTAACGTCACTGGAACGTTCGGAAAAAAATTTCAACGCTCGGCTATCTCGCCCTCTTCGAAAGGCATCGACACCTAAAATAGCGCGCGCCATAGGCTCGGATTTATTCGTTTTTCGGACTTTCTCCGCGAGATCAACGGCCGCTGACATATCCCCTGTTTCAATGGCAGAGACCATCGCCCTGCGTCCGATACGAATGTCTTCGGGCTGATTTAAGAATGCGCGCGTAAAATATTTTTTTTTGGCCGCTCGGTCTTCTATCTGCTGAGCGTAGCTGCCCGCCAAATAATCCGCATAAAGTGAGGACAAATCCTCCGTGCTCGGTTCCGCATGGGCTTTTTCCACACCTTGGACGCAAAGAGCCAATGCCAATATAGCGGTCAAAGAAATTAAATGACGTTTCATGCCAGCTTTCTGCGGGTGATCCCGCGACAGGGCAAGCTGTCTATTCAGCCGCCCAAATCAAAGTTACGAGAGTAACACTAACTACATATTTGGATAGTTCGGGCCACCGCCACCTTCCGGCACTGTCCAGACGATATTACGGGATGGGTCTTTAATATCACAAGTCTTACAATGAATGCAGTTTTGCGCATTAATCTGAAACCGTGAATTTGATCCGTCTTCTTCCGTGACAAATTCATAAACACCCGCAGGGCAATAGCGCGCAGACGGGCCTGCATATTCCGCGAGGTTCACATTGACCGGGATGGAGGCATCAATCAGGCGCAGATGGCTCGGCTGATCTTCGCCGTGATTGGTAAATGTCATGGAGACATTTGTAAGACGGTCAAAAGTTAAGACCCCGTCCGGTTTCGGATAGTCTATAGGTTTGAAATGAGCCGCCTTTTTAGTTGAACCGGCATCATCTTTCTTATGACCCATTGTCCCGAACAGGTTAAATTTGATGAGGCTGGACGCCCACATATCAATACCGCCCATTAACATGCCGCCTAGGAACGGACCAAAGCGACCATTCAGCGGGGCCACATTTCGAACCGGGCGCAAATCTTCGCCAATCGGACCGTCATGTAACATGTCATCATAGGCTTGTAGACGGTCGCCGGACCGACCCGCACCCAATGCTTTTGTCGCTGCATCCGCAGCATGAATGCCCGACAGCATGGCATTATGATTGCCCTTAATACGAGGCAGATTCACGAGGCCCGCTGTACATCCCAGCAGCACGCCCCCCGGGAACGCCACTTGTGGCACGGCTTGAATACCACCTTTGGTGACGACTCGTGCGCCGTAAGCTACACGTTTTCCGCCTTTTAACAGCTCTGCAATATCCGGATGGGTCTTCCATTTTTGGAAATCCATATAAGGATAGCGATATGGATTTTCATAGTTCAAATCGACGATCATGCCGAGAAAGACTTGATTATTTTCCGCATGATAGACGAATGCCCCCCCACCTTGTTTCGCGCCGAGTGGCCACCCGGCCGTGTGAAGGACAGCGCCTTCATTGTGCTTAGACGGATCTATATCCCAAATCTCTTTCATACCGAGACCGAATTTTGACGGCTCCGCGCCTTCATCCAATTTATATTTGGCTATCGCTACTTTGGCGAGCGAGCCACGTGCGCCCTCACCCAGCATAACATATTTGCCGTGCAGCTCCATGCCCGGCTCATATCCCGGCCCTTTACTACCGTCTTTGTGGTAACCAAACTCACCCGCAACCACACCTTTGACGGACCCGTCTTCGCGGTAAACTAGCGCCGAACATGCCATGCCGGGGAAGATTTCAACGCCCAATCCTTCCGCTTGTTCAGCTAGCCAACGACAAGTATTTGCCATGGAAACAATATAATTTCCATGATTATGCATTAATGGCGGCAGCACGAATTGTGGGATTGGCAAGGCACCTGCAGGACCATAAATGTGAAACTTATCAGATGTCACTTTCGTTTTGACCGGGCATCCGCTCATCGTTTCAAACTCAGGGAAAAGCTCTTTCAACCCAACCGGATCCAGTACCGCGCCGGATAGGATATGTGCGCCAACTTCGGAGCCTTTTTCCAAGACGACAACGGATGTTTCGGGGTTGTTTTGCTTCAATCGAATTGCCGCCGACAGACCCGCAGGCCCGGCCCCAACGATCACGACATCATATTCCATGCTTTCGCGTTCAATGGTCTCGTCAGCAGAGGTAAAAGCAGCTGTTGTTTGGTCCAGATTATACATTATTCTTCTTAGGCCCTAGCAGTAATTTATCTATTGGATTAGTCTCTACCGTGTGAAAAGGCGATGAACAAGGATGCGTATCGCCGCAAAACCCATATTTTTCGAATAAAGTCATACGTTTATGAATGAGAATGAACAAGAGAACGGCCCTGTTTTAGGCTGGGAAGAATGGGTATCCCTTTCCGACCTGTCTCTGCCCGCCATAAAAGCCAAAGTGGATACGGGCGCACGCACCTCCGCGCTGCACGCTGTCGCCATTGAACCCTTTGGAACGGACAAAAATCCGCAGGTTCGATTCATTATGCATCCTGACCCGGCTGACCCAACAATTGAAGTGGTCTGTTCCGCCAAAATTATAGACCGCAGAAATGTCACAAGCTCAAATGGCGTGTCAGAACTGCGTTACGTTATTCGGGCAAAAATCGCTGTGGGTGGTCGAACATGGCCTATTGATGTGTCGCTGACCAATCGTGAGACCATGGGATACCGCATGCTGTTGGGGCGTTCCGCGATTCCCGATGATATCTCTGTTCGTCCCGGCACGAGCTTCCAACAGCCCGTGCTGTCTTATGATGTGTACCGCAAAAAACAGGGTCGAAAGTCCATCCCCAAGCGACCTCTTCGTATCGGCATTCTAACACAATCCCCAAATAATTATTCCAATCAAAAGATGATCGCCGCTGCGGAAAAGCGCGGTCATGTGATCGATTGCATCTATACGTCACGCTGTTACATGGCGATCAACGCGCATAAGCCGGAAGTTCATTATGACGGCAAACCCCTTCCCCGCTATGACGCGATTATTCCGCGAATTGGCACGAGCCTGACCTTTTACGGCATGGCGGTTGTGCGCCAATTTGAGGCCATGGGAACTTATTGCCTGAATAATGCGGCTCCGATTGGGGCTAGCCGAGACAAATTACTGGCCCATCAAGTCCTGTCTCAGCACGGGCTAGGCATGCCAACAACCGCCTTTGCGAAATCTTCTCACGATACAAAAGGTATTTTAGACCTCGTGGGCGGCGCGCCCGTTGTCGTGAAACTCCTCGAATCCACCCAAGGCAAAGGCGTTGTTCTCGCCGATAGCCGCAAAGGGGCGAGCGCCATTGTCGATGCCTTTCGCGGTTTGAACGCCCATTTCCTCGTCCAAGAATTTGTCAAAGAAGCAGGCGGCTCTGACCTCCGCTGTTTCGTTGTCGACGGAAAAGTTGTCGGCGCAATGATGCGAACGGCAGCCGAAGGCGATTTCCGCTCTAATGTGCACCAAGGCGGCAGCGTCAAAAAAGTTCGCCTGACTAAGGAAGAGCGACGCACGGCCATCAAAGCTTCGCGTATTCTTAAGCTCAATGTCGCAGGTGTCGATATTTTGCGCTCAAATGACGGGCCAAAAATTCTCGAAGTCAATTCCTCACCCGGGCTGGAAGGGATTGAAAAAGCAACCGGAAAAGATATTGCAGGCGAGATCATTACCTGCATCGAAAACAATGTGAGAACTGTGTTTAGGACCGCGCGAAAATAATGGAGGCCGCGCTTCGTTCATTATTGGATTGGTATGCTGAAATGGGCGTGGACGTGCCGAAAGTGCCGGCTGCGCGGCCTGTGCGTGCCAAGCGCCCCTTAGCGAAAACCACGTCACCAGACCCGGTTCAGAATAGTCAAAAAACGTCAGCAATTGATCTGTCCAAAGTGAGAACGCTTGACGCTTTACGCGAGGCGATTAACGGCTTTGATGCAGGTCCACTGTCAGACGGCGCAAGACAAGCCGTGTTCGCGCGCGGCAACCCAGAGTCCAAATTAATGGTGATTGGAGAAGCGCCTGGACGGGACGAAGATATGCAGGGTAAACCCTTTGTTGGACGAGCCGGGCAATTACTGGACCGCATGTTGGGGGCTATCGCACTTGGGGAGAATGACGTCTATATTACCAATGTCCTGAATTGGCGACCGCCGCAAAACCGCAACCCAAAACCGGAAGAGATAGAGCTCTGCCGTCCCTTCATCGAAAAGCATATTGAGCTCGTTCAGCCTGAAATCCTCTTGCTGATCGGCGGTATATCTATGACGACTTTGACAAAACTGACAGGCATCATGAAAAATC
>CAZBDT010000064.1:0-12970 GCA_964490745.1 uncultured Algimonas sp. | reverse complement strand
CCGCATTGACGGCTATACGGTGTAGCCAGCTCGTAAATTTTGACTCTTGCCGCCAGTGTTTAAGTTTTTTGGGCAAGGAGGTCCAGACCTCTTGCGTGATGTCTTCGGCATCACTCTGATTTTTGACAACGCCGTAAATGATGCGGAAAACGCGGTCATAATGACTATGAAGCAGGGACCGAAAGGCCTCTACATCCCCTTGAGCTGCGCGCAATGCCAGCGCTTCACTGTCCACATTTTCGTCCATCTTGCCCGTAAGACGTATCTCAAATGGCAATCCTTGGAAATATTTTAAATTTTTTGGAAGTTTCTTTCAGACTCGGCCTGTCACATCATCGAATCCCCACATTCACATCCTCAACCCGCAGCGGAACAGTGAGCGATAATCCTGCAAGTGTTCGGGCGCGGGAGAGTGCCACATAGGCTTGCCCCATCGCAAAAGCCCCTCGCCCCAAATCGACGCGGACATCATCGAGCGTCAGGCCTTGCGCTTTATGAATGGTCACCGCCCAAGCCAGAATGAGCGGCATTTGTTGAAAACTGGCCGTCGTGCTCTCGATCATTTTCTGGTCGGCTTCGGACCATTTATAATTGATCATGTCCCATTTTTCCGGCTCAATTTTTCGGGTCGCAGGATTTCCGTCAAACCGCACAAAGACCTCTTCGGGCGAGAGATCGACCACTGTGCCCAGCGAACCATTGACCCAGCGCTTCATCGGGTCATTGCGTACCGCCATAACGCGCGCGCCCTTTTTGAGGATTAGCTTTTCAGGGGCTGGCGCACGATTGGCGGCGAACTTCCCTTTGGTTTCGCAGTCATACTCAAAGGGCTGTCCGGTTAATTCAGCCAAGCCGGACACATTATAGCGATTGGCAATCGCATTGGTCGAAGTCAGTAAAACGGGTGTATGGCCGTCGCGATGCGGACCCACGCACACATCATTTATCGCCATGACGGCCTCTTCCACATTCCGCGCCACCCGCAAATCAGAGAGAATATTGACGAAATCAGCATCGCGTTGGCGGTAAACTTTGGAGAGCTCAAAATGTACGGGCGGGTAATTTTCCAGAACATTCGCATTATAGGCGTAAGGTCCGGAATAGCCACGCTGGGCGAGGATTTGATGCTCGTGACGCGGAATAACGGGCGGCAATTGATAGAAGTCGCCGACCAGTAAAAGACGCACACCACCAAATGGCTCTCGGCTGTCCTGTGCTTTTCTCAAGACCAAGTCGATACCGTCGAGAATATCGGCGCGTAACATGGACACTTCATCAATGATGATGAGGTCGACCTTCTTCCAGAGACGATTGGATTTCTGATCCACCAAAGCGGCTTCATCAATAATCTTGAAAGGGAACCGGAAGAAAGAATGAATGGTTTGCCCACCGACATTGAGCGCCGCCACACCGGTCGGCGCCAAGACAACCGTGTTGGGAATACCCGACATTTTGATGAAATTCACGAGGGTAGACTTCCCCGTCCCCGCCTCTCCCGTGACAAGAATGGGCGAGCGGTCGTCTGATTCCAGCTGTTCAAGAATGTGACTGACCGTCGGGTTAGCTGCGTAATTTTCGGGGAAATAGGTCGGTTGGGACACGCTAGGCCTTTTTCTCCCACCGTCCGCGTTCGTCCTGCTGATAATAGGCGAGGTTTGCGCCAGCGTCTTTGAGTGCCTTCCACCGACCGCGCTCTCGCTGAACGTCGTCTTGGCTCCGGCCATTGATCATGACCATGGCCCGACTGACGCCCTCCATATCTTCGACGCCCTCTCCATCTATGAGGAAGACAGCATCAAATCCTTTGGCGGAGCTGCTGGTCGAACTTAGTAAAATTGGCTGTAATTCGGATTGGGGTTCATCATCCCGACCATGCGGCAAGAAAGCGTCATCACGAAAGGTCCAAAGAAAACCATCCATCTCAGCCAGCCGGGCTTCGGGTAATTTCACCAAAGCCCGCCAGCCTTTTTCCAAAGTCTTTTCTAAAAGACCCGGCAAAACACCTTCCAGCGTAGAGGCTTCGAGATGATAAAACCAATATTGCGTGGCGTCCGCCACGCATTAGCCCTCGTAATTGTCGGCAATCCAGCGGTTCAGCAGACGCACACCAAAACCAGTGCCGAATGTAGGTTGTCGCGGATCTTTAGACCCATTGACCATACCCGTTCCTGCAATATCCAAATGCGCCCACGGCGTGTCTTTTCCAACAAAACGTTTCAGGAATTGCGCCGCCGTGATGGACCCGGCTGCGCGTCCGCCAATATTCTTCATATCGGCATTGGGCGAATTGAGAAGCTTATCATAAGAATCATGCAGTGGCAGACGCCAGGCTTTATCCGTCGATGTCTCACCCGCATTCGAGATTTGTTTGGCCAGATCATCATCCGGCGTAAATAATCCGCAATATTCATGCCCAAGACCAATAATGATCGCCCCTGTGAGAGTCGCAAGGTCAATCATCGCGGCTGGCTTATAATTTGTAACGGCATAATGCAGCGCATCCGCCAAAACCAATCGTCCCTCAGCATCTGTATTCTGAACTTCAATCGTCTGGCCAGACATGGAGACGACAATATCCCCTGGCAGCTGTGCTTTCCCGTCCGGCATATTTTCGACCAGACCTACAATGCCGACGACATTGGCTTTGGCTTTGCGTTTAGCCAGCGCGCACATCGTTCCGACAACGGCAGCCGATCCGCCCATATCGCCTTTCATATCCCACATATTATTACCGGGTTTCAGGCTTATGCCGCCTGTATCAAAGGTGACCCCTTTACCGACGAGACAGGCAGGCGCATCGCCTTTCTTGCCGCCATTCCAGCGTATGATTACCAATTGGCTATCGCGTTCTGAACCGAGACCAACGCCGAGCAGAGCATGCATGCCCAAGGCTTCCATCTCGGCTTCGCCAAGAATTTCGACCTCCAAGCCTAAGCTCTCTAAGCCCTGAATGCGGTTAGCATAGGCTACAGGATAGATTTCATTGGGTGGCGCATTGACCAAATCCCGTGCCAGCACAACACCATCACCTGCTGGCCCATAATAATTCTCATAAGCCGCTTGCGCAGCCTCCGGATCCTCACTGACAATCGTGATGGATGAAAGTGGGTCTTTTTTTGATTTTGTCGCACCGGATTTATGTTTGTCCCAAATATAGGACGCCAATCTCGCTCCCAATGCAGCCCGCGCCGCATCATCAGCAGTAGCATCCGTGCCATCCAAATGGATCGTTAAAGACTTCACGCCACTTCCGCGCAGAGCTTTGGCCGTTTTCGCCGCGCACATCTCGTAATCGAATATATCAGCCTCACCCCGGCCAGCTATAAATAAGCGGACGCCTGATTCGACATAAGTATTAAAGCTATCTCCTGATTTACCGTGAAACTCTGCGCTTTTGGCAGCAGCTTTTACAACATCGCTATCATATGCATGATCTTCACCACTATTCGTAACGACAAGGGCAGCGCCTGTTTTTGCAGCCTCAGGACCAGAAAATGTGACTTTCATAAAATTACCTTATGCTTGATTTGAAGCACTGGTAAAGGAAGGATGACCGCATTAGAAGGGGCAATCGAAACTAAGCGTGTTTTTACGCTGAAGAGGATAAATCGGCGCATATTCAATGAAACTTCTACAGCGCTATATTTTTTCACAAGCCTTTTTACCAGCGGTCTTGTGTCTGTCCGCCTTGGCTTTGCTAGCACTTTTGACACAGTCATTACAGACGCTTGATTTAATTGTCGAAAATAGACAGAGTGCAACTACATTTTTTTATATTACGTTTCTCGCTCTCCCACAATTAATCGGCATTATTATGCCGCTCGCCGTATTCATGGCTGCAATCTATTCACTGAATCGGATGACGAACGACTCTGAACTCATTGTCGCAAAGGCGAATGGTGTTTCACCTTGGGCCATGGGCACACCTATTTTAAGGTTAGGCGTCTACGCTCTTATCTTACATCTCGTAATCAACCTGCTACTCCAGCCCCTGTCATTCAGGCAGATGCGCGCAGAAATCCTGACCGTAAAAACGGATATTGCAAGCCAAATGGTCCAAGCCGGACGGTTTGTAACACCAGCCCCCAACCTCACAGTTTATACGCGTGAGATTTTGCCGGATGGTAACTTGCGCGATGTCCTCATCCATGATGGACGCGACGCAGATTCAAAATCGACCCACACCGCCAAGACAGGACGTTTACAGCGATCAGACTCCTCAACATCACTCATTTTATATGATGGATCCGTCCAAACGCCTCTAGCGGACGGAGGTTTGGACGTCATTAATTTTGAGACTTATCAACTCGACCTCTCGGATGTTGTAGCCCTTGATAATGTCTTGAGATTGAAATCTTCAGATCGATTTTTACACGAATTGCTGCGCCCGGACCCCAGAGATTACATCACACCTAAATCACGAAAGGAAATGGCGGCAGAAGGTCACGCGCGCCTCGCAGCTCCACTTTGGAATATGGCTTTAGTCCTTATCGCTTTAGCATTCATCCTAAGAGGTCAACATTCCAAACTTGGCAATGGACGAAAAATAGCGATCTGCGCCGTGATAGGTTTTGTACTGCGTCTCATTGGGTTTGCGGTTGCTTCATCTGCAGAAAGTGATGGTGCCCTAAATCCTGTTCAATATACTATCCCGCTCATCGTAATCCTCGTTTGTCTGGGATATCTATCGCGTAAAAAACAACTTCGTTTTGGCCAAAAACGCAGACGAAAAGTCTACCGCGCGGCCATAAATAAGGGTCAAGCAGCTGAGGCAATCGCATGATCGGCGCAACGCTTCCTCGCTACATTGCAGGCAGGACTCTTCGCGGTATCTTGCTAGCTTTTCTGATTGTGACAGCCATTATCGCGCTCGTTGACTATGTCGAAGCCTCCCGAAACATTGGAGCGGATGCAGACTTATCACCATTGGAGCTTCTCATTTTGACGGGATTAAAAATTCCGAAATTGATCGAACAAACCATTCCCTTTGTAGTTTTATTTGGGGTCATGGGTGCGCTTTCGGGTATGAATAGACGATCAGAATTGACAGTAATGCGTGCAGCAGGCCTCTCTGCATGGCGATTCCTTCGCCCCGCGCTGATTGTGACCGCCTTAATCGGCGTGCTATGGTCAACAGTTATCAATCCACTTTCATCACGTATGATGGGCGAGTATGATGCCCGAACAGCAGCTATTGCCAACTCTGCGCAATCAGATGGAATCTGGCTGAGAGAAGGATCAGACAGTGCTCAACGCGTTATACAAGCCCAAGGTCTTGATCTCGCCTCTAAAACCCTGAACGGCGCTATATTTTACGAAATGGGAATAACGTCTGACGGCGCAACTGTTTTCGAAAGGCGTTTTGACGCCCAGACAGCGCGTTTACTCACGCCTGGTTACTGGACGTTAGATAATGTCATTGAAAATGCCCCAGGGGAAGTCACACAACGCACTGCTGAACTTACATTGCCAACGGATATCTCCATTGAGGATTTACGTGAGCAATCCGGCCAACAAGTCGACCCACCATTCTGGGAAATACGTCAGGCCATTCAAGAAAATGAAGCGGCAGGTTTCTCCGCACGAGAACTTCGCCTTCAATTCCACAAATTATTAGCCCTTCCTTTCTTGCTAATCGCGATGACCTTTATAGCAGCGGGTGTATCTATGCACCTTGTACGCAGCGGCGGGACTTTACGCCTTCTGATTATGGGCGCAGTTCTCGGATTTGCGGTCTTTTTCGCAGACAGCGTGATTACAGCCTTCGGTGAAGTCGCAATCTTGCCAGTTACGTTGGCAGCTTGGACTATTCCAATCTTAGTTTTACTACTTGGAATCACGCATTTGGCTAAAATTGAAGACGGCTGAAGTCTAACCGTAGTTTAATCCCGAAACAGTTCACAGCGTCCTAAACTTGCGACTATAATTCCATTGGCTATAAAAGGCCTCGAACTAAATAGAAGACGACTCTTATGCGCCTTTTCAAAACGCTATCCATTGCGACCGCTCTGCTCGTAACCTCTGCCCCTGTGCACGCACAGTCTGCGCCTCACGGAATTGCAGCAGTTGTTAACTCAGACATCGTGACAATTCATGATTTGCGTCAGCGTGTGCTTTTCATGTTGGCGACGACAGGTGCAGAACGGGACGAAGCCAGTGTGCAGCGCTTACAGCGCCAGGCCCTGCGCAATTTGGTGGATGAGCATCTACAAATGCAAGAGGCAGGAACTTACGAGGTCGAGATTTCTGACGAAGAGGTGAACGCTTCAGTTGGTCGTCTTTTGTCGCGTAATGGTGCCGATCCAAACAAGCTTGTTTCCGATCTGGCCGCGGCAGGCGTCTCTATCGAGACACTCCGCGATCAGGTTAGATCTGAGATCGCCTGGCAGCGAATCGTCAATGGTCTTTATGGCTCCAGAATTCGTATTTCTGACGCGCAAATTGATGAGACCCTAAACCAAATTACCGCAAACGCCTCAAAGCCAAATTACCGTGTCGCGGAAATTTATATCGAAGCGACACCTGATATTGGCGGAATGGATGGCGCATTGGAAGGCGCCAACGCTATGATCCAACAGGTTCAATCCGGCGCACCTTTCCCACTTCTAGCGCAGCAATTTTCATCAGCCGCTTCCGCAGCTCGCGGCGGTGATGTAGGCTGGGTTCGCGAAGGTGAATTGCGTCCTGAAATCGATAATGTGATCAAGCAAATGGAACCCGGCAGCGTGTCAAAGCCCATCCAAGTTCCCGGCGGGTATTATGTGGTCGCGATGGTCGAGAAAAAAATCTCCGAGGCCGACACGCTCTACCGCCTTAAGCAAGTCACTGTGAAAGACGAAACGGAAGCTGCCAAATCTAAACTCGTATCTTTACGAGGCGAGTTGAGCGGCTGCGAGACGTTAGAAGATGACGTTGCGACTTTGGACGGTGTTGAGTCTGCAGATATGGGTGAATTGAAATCCTCTGACCTGACCGACATCATTGTCGAGGCCTTAGAGCGTACAGATGTGGGTGGCTTATCTGATCCATTTGAACGTCCGGACGGGGCGACATCTATCATGGTCTGTGAGCGCCAGACGACAGGTTCTGACATCCCAACGCGCGATCAAATTGAAGACCGTTTACTAGACCAACAACTGGCACAGGCCTCAAAACGCGCTTTACGTGATCTGCGTCGTCAAGCGACGCTTGTTGTGCGTTAGGCGCGGGTCTCATGCGCCCATTCGCACTCAGCATGGGCGACCCGGCGGGCATCGGCCCTGAGATTACGGTTAAGGCTTGGGAAGCGTTACGGGCGTCTTCTAATCATATATTCGCGGTTATTGCGCCGCCATCTATCTTTTCAGATGTACCACATCGTGTGATCGCCAACATCAAAGACGCTCCCGCGGTCTTTAAAGACGCTTTACCCATTTTGGAAATTGAGGGCCAAGCGGCGACCCTCGGCAAGCCTTCATCCGATAACGCAGCGGCGACTATAAACAGTATTGAGCAAGGCGTCGCCCTGTGTCTGGACGGTCTTGCAGACGGTATCGTCACCAATCCCATAGCCAAACATGTGCTTTATGAAGCCGGTTTTGGCTTCCCCGGTCATACAGAATTTCTCGGGCATCTGGGCCAAGGTCATTCCGCGCCTTATGCGCCCGGGCCGGTCATGATGCTGACAGCGCAAGATTTGCGCGTTGGTCTTGCCACCGTTCATATGGCGCTTAAAGCTGCAGTCCTTCAATTATCTGAGGACGTTATTTTGCGCACGGCCCGCGTGATGTTGGGTGCGTTGAAAACAGATTTTGGCATTGAAAATCCACGCCTCGCTCTCACAGGATTGAACCCTCATGCAGGCGAGGACGGAAGCCTTGGTCGTGAAGAAATCGAGATCATTAATCCTGCCGCACAAACCTTGCGGAATGAAGGACATGACGTCACCAACGCCCAACCCGCCGACACATTATTTCATTCTGAGGCTCGACAAGGCTATGATGCTGTTCTGGCCATGTATCATGACCAAGGGCTGATCCCTGTGAAAACGTTAGATTTTCACGGCGGGGTCAATATCACGCTTGGCCTGCCATTTATCCGAACAAGCCCCGATCACGGCACAGCTTTTGGGATAGCTGGCAAAGGCGTCGCCCGTCCGGATAGCTTGATCGCGGCGATTAAAAAGGCACGCGAAATCGCGAATAATCGACATGCCCATTAGCGATCTGCCGAGCCTTTCTGAGACCGTCAAAACACATGGGTTAGGGGCCAATAAAAAACTCGGCCAGCATTTTCTATTGGACATGAATCTGACCGATAAAATTGCGCGCCTCGCAGAGCCTCTGGCAGGCCATAGCGTCGCGGAGATTGGTCCGGGTCCGGGCGGATTGACACGCGCTCTTCTTCTCCGAGGCGCCGACAGACTTGTTGCCATTGAAATGGATGAACGTTTCATTCCTGCTCTAGCCGAAATTGGGGACCGCTCAGAGGGACGCTTAGAGATCGCTAAAGGTGACGCGCTAAAATATGACATTGCGGCAAATCTTCGGGCACCTCGAAAAATCGTTGCAAACTTGCCCTATAATGTCGGGACGAAAATGCTGATTAATTGGATCACAGCCTCCCCTTTATTTTGGACCCAACTTGTTTTGATGTTCCAATTGGAAGTGGCCCAGCGCGTCGTTGCCCAGCCGGGCGAGTCCCATTATGGGCGGTTGGCCGTGCTCTGCCAATCTGTTGCAAGCTGTCGGCTGGCCTTTGAAGTTCCCGCCAGAGCTTTCACCCCGCCGCCAAAGGTCGATAGTGCCGTTGTCGTCCTAACCCCATTACAGATGCCTTTTGAGGATCTAAAAACGCTCGGCAAAGTCACGCAGTCTGCCTTTGGACAACGCCGTAAAATGCTAAGGCGAAGCTTGCGCACGCTTGCTGAACAGTCTGAATTTGACTTGGAAACTTGGTTGGAGACGTGCGACGTGGACCCGAAGGCGCGGCCCGAAACCCTTCCCGTTTCAGCTTTCCAAAAACTGGCAAAAACCCTCAGCGAGCACCGCTCATCAAACGCCTGACATCGCCTTCGGACAAAGCCAGGCCCTGCCCGGTTTGGGACAGTCGTTTTAATGTTGAGGCGTCGCAATTTCCCGTAGAATGAGCGAGACGGCATAACTCCCCAAATAAGAGCTGGGACATCCTAGATGAGCCATTTGTACTACGAAGGTAACGGTGGGTCACTTGTTTAAGATTTGGACGCCGACTCATCCCCGCTGCAATCTTGTGAAACGACTTTTGACGACGCCCAGTACCCAGCCTCAAGTATGATTCCATTAGCGATATTGTGCGCGAGCCACGATCTTCAAAGGCGTAGAAACAAAGTTTGATGAGTGTTTCAGTCTTTAAATCAAGGTCTGTTTGTAGATAGGTCGTCGACGTTCCCATCAATGTCGCTGCAACAGCAGCTTTTCGCCTTACAGGCTTTGCACGTTGGCCAATACGTGCCTCTGGGGTCGGAGCTGAGTTGGGATGCAGAATAAGCCAAAGTTTATAGACGTAACCTTCCGCCACGATCTGCACAAGAATAACGATAGATGCCCCTAAAATGAGCCAAAGAAAAGATCCGTCATACACACTGCCTCCATAGTCACCACCATGAGAGGCCGCACGGCTCGTCCGCTCTTCTAAGAACTTTAGACAAAGACAGATAACAATAATTGTTACCACTTTCCGGATCACAATATGACTATCTACAGAGTCACCCGCGATGAGCCCGCATAATACTGAGGCAATCACAAACCCCAAAACTATCAGAAAGCCCACTTCGATCATGCTGTGGACTTAAGGGAATAAGGTGGATTTCAGATTAAAACCCTCTTTACCCGCCATTTACCAAGGATTTGACAAAGGGACCCAGCCACATCTGACGGCGGCGGCGCATACGTTCAGATCCAACGATCATTTTCAGCTCTTCCAGCGCGGTCAACACGTCCTCATTCACGATGACATAGTCATATTCTGCCCAATGGCTGATTTCGGCTTCGGACTTGCTCATGCGCTTGGCAATCACACTATCACTGTCTTGCGCGCGGGTGCGCAGGCGCTGTTCCAACTCTCGCATATTCGGCGGTAAGATAAAGATTTTAACAATGTCATCTGCCGCAGCTTGTGTGAGTTGCTGCGCGCCTTGCCAATCAATATCAAACACGACGTCCTCCCCGCGGGACAAGGCCTCCTCAACCGGACCGCGCGGTGTCGCGTAGTAATTATCAAAGACCTTAGCATGTTCTAAAAATTCGCCTGCCGCTTCCAATTCTGAAAAGCGGGATTTATCGACGAAATAATAGTCTTTGCCCTCTTCTTCGCCCGGACGGGGAGGACGAGTCGTGGCCGACACACTCATCGTCATATCAGGATTATCTGCAAGCAAACGACGCGTCAGCGTTGTTTTTCCGGCCCCACTTGGCGAGGATAAGACAACCATCAAACCGCGACGGTCGCGCTTTAAGTCTTCTAGAGCACTCATCCCCATATCCTTATCTCAGCCCTCTTTCGCGTTGGATCTTTCGCCATTTTGCAACATTGCGCTCATGCTCGCGTAGCGTTTTAGCAAAGGCATGTCCGCCTGTCCCGTCAGCCACAAAGAAGAGCGCATCGGTCTCAGTCGGGTTGAGAACGGCAAGGATCGCGTCTTTCCCCGGATTACAAATCGGAGTCTTCGGCAAGGCCGGAATTTGATAAGTATTCCAATCCGTCCGGCGATCTATTTCAGAGCGGCGAATACGCCGGCCTAGCGGTTCGCCCTTTGTAATCCCATAAATAATTGTGGGGTCAGATTGCAGCTTCATGCCTTGTCGTAAGCGGTTTGTGAACACGCCCGCCACCATGCCACGTTCCATACCGATGCCCGTTTCTTTTTCCACGACAGAGGCCAGAATAATCGCTTCTTGTTTGGTCTTCACAGGTATCGTTGGATCGCGCTTTTCCCAAGCCTCATCGAGAAGCTGTTTCTGCGCGAGCGCCATCTTTTGCAGGAGCTGTGACTGCGTCATCCCGCGCGGTGTGAGGTAGGTTTCAGGCAAGAGCGTGCCCTCTGCCGGCACGGCCGGATTATCGTCTTTCAGGGTCGGAACAGCGTCTAATGACCGAACGATCATAGCGGATGTCAATCCTTCTGCCGCCGTGAAAGGATAAAGAATGGCTTTCCCATTGGCGAGACTGTCATATACAGCGGCCATGGACGCGTTTTGATCAATACCGAACTCGCCAGCTTTGAAATTTGCTTCATTACCGCGAAGTTTTGTGACCAACTTAAAAATGAAAGCGTCTTTAACGAAACCTTCTGTTTCCAACTTATCAGCAATTCTGGAAAGCCCTGCGCCCTTGGGAACGACAAAAACGCCTTTTTCTACCCCTGTTCCACCTCGCTCATATTTGTAATTAATGGCGGCATAACCTGCCAGCACTAAGCCGCCGAAAAAGGTGATCAGTGCGACAATGGCAATAACTGCCAGCATACGCTTATCGCGCTTAGGCAAAGTCTGTTTTGGGGAGTCCTCAGGCATCGGGTCCATAACCCGACTATTCCGCTTCAGTAAAAATCAGCGCCGCATTGGTTCCGCCAAACCCAAAGGAATTTGACATGACGGCTTTACCTTCAAATGGCGTGGCTTTTAGCGGCACGAGATCAAGCGAAGTTTCGACATTTGGATTTTCCAAATTTAATGTCGGCGGTGCCATCTTATCCCGTAAGGCGAGGATCGAGAATATCGCTTCCGCCGCGCCAGCCGCACCGAGGAGATGCCCCGTCGCGGATTTTGTGGATGACATTTTGGCATTTGCCGCATGATCGCCCAACAACCGCTCAACTGCCCTAACTTCCAACTCATCGCCCATCGGCGTCGATGTGCCATGTGCGTTGACATAGCCAATATCGGATGGAGACAGACCGGATTTTTTGAGTGCCATGCGCATAGCGCGGAAACCGCCCTCGCCTTCCGGCGCAGGACTAGTGATGTGATGCGCATCGCCGGAAAGGCCATAACCAACTAATTCAGCCAGGATGTTCGCACCGCGCGCTTTCGCCGTCTCATAATCTTCTAGAACCAAGACGCCAGCGCCCTCACCCATTAAAAAGCCGTCACGGCCTTCATCATAAGGACGGGACGCTTTTTCGGGCGTGTCGTTATAGCCAGTCGTCATCGCTCGGCAGGCGACAAAGCTGCCAATGCCGAGGCGAGTGATGGACGCCTCGCAGCCACCCGCGACCATCATATCGGCGTCGCCGCAAGCAATAATGCGCGCTGCATCCCCAATGGCATGTGCGCCCGTCGCACAGGCTGTTGCAACGGCACTATTCGGGCCTTTCAATCCATGACGAATGGAGACCTGACCGGACGGCAGGTTGATCAGCATTGCAGGTATGACAAAGGGTGAGAGACGACGCGGGCCTTTATCTCTCAAAAGAATAGACGCGTCATAAGTTGTCGCGATACCGCCAATACCCGAACCTAAAATAACGCCAGCCCGTTCGGCCTGCTCATCTGTTTCGGCTTTCCAACCGGAATGGGCGATAGCCTCATCAGCAGCGGCTATCCCGTATAGGATAAAGTCATCGATCCGTTTCCGGTCGCGTTTACTCATCACTGTGTCGGGATCAAATGCACCTGGCATGTCGGGAGAGCCACTAGCGCGGCCATCAACCCGGGGAAGGACAGCAGCGACTTTGCAAGCCAAGTCGCTGACGTCAAAATGTTCAATTCGGGACGCGCCGGATTTTCCGGCGAGTAAATTATCCCAAGCGGTTTCAACACCGCAACCGACGGGCGAAACAAGACCTAAGCCTGTAACAACAACCCGTCGCATAATGAGGAAGCCTTAGCCAGTTTTCTCGGAGATGAACTTCACAGCATCGCCAACTGTCTGAATGTGCTCTGCAGCATCATCAGGGATTTCGATGTCGAACTCTTCTTCAAAAGCCATCACCAGTTCAACAAGGTCGAGA
>CAZBDT010000063.1:0-13804 GCA_964490745.1 uncultured Algimonas sp. | reverse complement strand
ACGAAGTGCCATATCCGGTTGTTATGGAGCCAAATCTGACAGTGGAATTCTACTCCCGTTAAGGAGCCTTCACGACATGACATTCAAATCCCGCTCGGTACGCCGCAGCGGGTTTTTTTGTGGCCCGTACTGACCGGGCTCTCAGATTATGTGATAGTTTTCACGCCGTTCGTGCCTGATGAATAGATTTAGAGAGATCAATTGGATCGTATTATAAATCGGGATGTGAGTATTTTAGAGCTTGATTGGCGCTCACATTATTGTCTTCGGTCACTTTCCCGTCCGGCCAAACAATACGGATTAGTTCAATTGTGTTTTCATCGCCAACACCGATAATCTGTTGGGTGGGGTCGTGAGCCGTAAAGTTACTGCCAATTCTGAGCTCGCGTGTTTGGGTTTTACCGTCCGCGGTCACAGTTATACGCGCCCCAATCGCTTTCGTATTGGGAGCCATGCCTTGCAAATCGATAGAGATAGCGTTTTTTGTATCGATGTTATTATCGAATAAAAACAAACCTTTTTCTGCATTATTGATCAATAGAAGAACGTCGATATCGAGGTCTCCGTCGAAATCTGCACAAATAACACCACGTCCTTGTTCTGTATCAATGATTTCGGCTTCGACATCTGATCTGGTGAAAGTTTTGTCTCCATTTGACATCCACAGTCTAGATGCGTCTTCTGTGTAGGGTTCATTCGGATTGCCGCCTGTATTATTAATCCAGCCATTTGTTTGGTAGATGTCCAAGAAACCATCGGCATCAAAATCAGCAAAACAGGAGCCCCAGCCCCAGCCGCCGCCACTGACACCTGCGTTTCTATTCCGGCTAAAGACCCCATCGTCATTATTGTAGACGGCATTGCCATTAATGGAGGATACGAACCAGTCTAAATCTCCATCATTGTCATAGTCTCCGACAGTAGACCCCATGCCATTGCCTTCACTGATTTCGGTCCGTGATGTCATGTCGGTGAAGGTGCCATCTTGATTATTAATAAATATCTGAGAGCCGTTAAAATCAGATACGCTTAAAAGATCAGGCCACCCGTCGCCATTTACATCAGCGAAATTGGGAGAAAATGTATAATCATAATTTGGACCTAAGACACCGCTGAGGTTTAATTCTAGCTGATCTGACAATTGTGAGCTTTGACTCACATCGGTGAATTTCAGATCGGTAGAGTCACTGTCATTGCGCCAGAGCGTTTCAGTTGTACCGGGGTTTGAACTATTTCGGGCAGTTCCCCAATGTGCCAGGGCTAAATCTAAATCGCCGTCTTGGTCATAATCTCCAAATGCAGATGAAATTGTATTGACGGATGTCATCTGCATTAGACCTGAGGCCGCTGTTATGTCCGAGAAAGTCCCATCACCCTTATTTATGAATAAGAGAGATGGATCGCCGTCCACGCCACCTATGAAGAGATCAAGAAATCCATCTCCATCGAGGTCAGCTAGGCTAGGGCCGCTGAGTTTATAATTGGCGGTCCCGCCATTTGGGAGCGCAAGACCAGCACGATCTGCTTGATCAGAAAAATTACCGTTTCCGTCATTTATAAAAAGTAAGTTTGGTAGCGTATCGCCACGCGTTACAAAAATATCGATGTCGCCGTCATTATCAATATCTCCGGCCGCGCCGCCACCCGCGAAAAACCTCGGGTCTTTGTCTAACCCAGCCGAAAATTCAGATTTATGTTCAAGGCCACGCTCTGCAGCTACGTCCTTAAAGACTAATTTTGCACTCGTCTGCTGCGGTTGAGGAGGCGGTGGTACACTACTGTCTACTGGTGTCGGTGAATTTGTACTCCCGCCACAAGATATAAGCAATGATGCGGTCAAGCTAATTAAAGCTGTATATGTAATGTTCCTGATCGGACTATCCCCAATATTTTTGAGAATATAATTACAATCATGACAACGTTGTCAATATCGCTTCGCACTACGATGCGAAGTTATAGGGCAGTTGGATTTAATCTTGCTAATCAAAAGGAAGAGAATTCCTCGCTCCATCTGACCCATATTGGGTACGATATTAATGACTATGTATCCGTTTTAATGGCTTTTTCTGACAATAAGGTCTTTAACTCACCATTTTCAAACATCTCTCGCACGATGTCGCAGCCGCCAATAAATTCACCCTTAACAAAAATCTGCGGAATCGTCGGCCAATTATTATAGTCTTTAATGCCTTGGCGTATTTCCATATCCTCTAGGACATTCACACTTTCATATTTCACACCGAGATAGTCGAAAACTTGAACTACCGTAGATGAAAACCCGCACTGCGGGAACACTGGCGTACCCTTCATGTAAAGGACAACGTCATTGTCTTTGACAGTCTTTGCGATTTGTTCTTGTACGGACATATTCAAAATTCCTGTGATTATTCTATCCTGAGATGGGAAGACTGGGGCCTAATTCAAGCCTTTGTCTTAATCTAAGAGGCAGGCGCTTTAGTTTCGAGCGCTAATGCGTGCAACTGACCATTTGCGCCGTCCATACTGCCTTTCAGAGCAGCATAGACCATTTGGTGCTGCGCAATACGAGATTTCCCTGCAAAGGATGCACTGGTCACGACGGCTTTCCAGTGATTATTGTCACCGGCTAGATCAATCATTTCGACGATAGCATCGGGAAGTGCGTCTTGAATGAGTTTCACAATTTCATCCGCTGACATTGCCATTTTAGCTGTCCCCAGACATCAGATTTGGCAACCAAGCTTCATTTGCGCTTCGTAGCTCTTCGAGCGAGACATCAAACGCGCCCTCGGCTTTGATACGGTCTCCACCGACTGTGCCAACGACTTGTGCAGTAATGCCTTTCGCTGCGGCGGTTGATAGCACTGGATTGACTGAATTTTTTTCGACAGCGAGAAGGTAACGCGCCTGATCTTCGCCAAATAACCACCCATGAAGCTGACCACCAGTTGGGCTGGCCAGTGACATGCCTTCTCCGCTAACAAATGCCATTTCGCAGGCTGCGACTGCTAAGCCACCATCAGAAAGATCATGCACGGCATTTACACGACGATTACGTATAAGTTTACGGACATAATCTCCGTTTTCTTTTTCCGCAGACAGGTCGACAGGCGGCGGCGCGCCGTCCTCGCGAGACAGTATTTCTGAAAGATAAATAGATGATCCCAGCCACCCCGTCGTTTCGCCGATCAACACAAGTGTATCACCTTCTTTTGCGCCGTTGAGAGTCGCAAATTTATGAAGGTCAGGAATAAGGCCAACGCCGCCAACGGCCGGAGTAGGGGGAATAGCCTGACCATTCGTCTCATTATAAAGTGAGACATTGCCAGATACGACAGGATAATCAAAAGCGTGACAGGCCTCATTCATACCTTTGAGGGCACCAACAAACTGTCCCATAATTTCAGGTCGTTCAGGATTGCCGAAATTCAGACAATCGGTAATCGCGATGGGGTCGGCGCCAACACAAGTGAGATTCCGCCATGTCTCAGCAACACATTGCTTGCCGCCTTCATAGGGGTCGGCCTCAACATAGCGCGGTGTACAATCCGTTGTAATGGCTACGGCTTTATTCGTGCCGTGGATACGTACAATCGCTGCATCGCCGCCACTTTGGCTGCTATCGACTGTGTCAGCCATAACATGGCGATCATATTGTTCCCAAATCCAGCGCTTTGAGGCAATATTCGGTGAGGTTATGATGCGAAAAAGAGCGTCATTATAATCCTGTGTTTCGTGTACATCTTCGGGCTTTAGTCTCGGACGGCTTGGTGTTTCGACATGTGGGCGATCATAATTCGGCGCATCATCTGCGAGAGGTGCGATTGGAATATCACAGACCTTTTTGCGGTTATGCTTCAGCACAAGACGGCCCGTATCTGTCGTCTTACCGATCTGAGCGACATCCAGTTCCCATTTTTCGAAGATGTCAAAGGCGAGTTGCTCCTTACCGGGTTGGATGACCATCAACATGCGTTCTTGAGACTCTGACAGCATCATTTCATAGGCCGTCATATTGGGCTCACGTTGCGGGACTTTGTCGAGGTTCAGCTCAATACCCACGCCGCCCTTATCGGCCATTTCAATGGAAGAAGACGTCAATCCAGCCGCCCCCATATCTTGGATCGCGATAATTGCATCCGTTTCCATGAGCTCAAGACAAGCTTCGATTAGCAGTTTCTCCGTGAATGGGTCGCCGACTTGAACTGTTGGGCGTTTTTCTTCGCTATCTTCATCAAATTCAGCAGAGGCCATGGTGGCCCCGTGAATACCGTCGCGTCCGGTCTTGGACCCAACATAAAAAATCGGATTTCCGACACCCTTGGCAGCCGAGTAAAAGACGTTATCAGCGCGGGCTAGACCCACGCACATCGCGTTGACAAGGATATTTCCATTATAGCCTTTGTGGAAATTTGTTTCACCGCCAATAGTCGGAACGCCGACGCAATTCCCATAGCCGCCAATACCCGCGACCACGCCTGACACGAGCTGCTTTGTTTTCCAGTGTGTTGGCTCGCCAAAGCGTAGCGCATTCATCAAAGCAATCGGCCGTGCACCCATTGTAAAGACATCCCGCATGATGCCACCTACACCCGTCGCAGCACCTTGATAGGGCTCGATATAGGAGGGGTGGTTATGGGATTCCATTTTGAAGATGATCGCATCGCCATCATCAATATCGATGACACCCGCATTTTCACCGGGGCCTTGAATGACGCGGTCGCCTTTCGTGAGGAATTTTGCCAAGTGGCGACGTGAGGACTTGTAAGAGCAATGCTCTGACCACATCACGGAGAAAATACCGAGCTCATTTAAGTTCGGCTCTCGGCCTAAACGATCTAGAATAATTTCATATTCACTCTCGGACAGGCCGTGTTCGGCGACAATTTCCGGCGTTATTTCAGATTTTGTGCGTGCCATCCTAAATCGTCTCCAAGATGGATTTAAATAGGTCTAAACCATCAGTCCCGCCATGCATCGGGTCAATGGCGCGTTCAGGGTGAGGCATCATGCCAAAGACGTTGCCGCCTTCGTTGACGATACCTGCAATATCATTGAGGGATCCATTTGGATTTTCAGCATAACGGAACAGAACTTGGCCGCTTTTTTCAATGCGGTTGAGTGTTTCTTTGTCGGCGAAGTAGTTTCCATCATGATGGGCTACGGGGAAGGTCACTTCTGATTTAGCCGTGTAGTTGCGTGTGAAACGTGAGTCCGACGTTTCAACTTTCAAACGTTCAGGTCGACAGACGAATTTGAGATTTTTGTTACGCATCAAAGCGCCCGGTAACATGCCGGCCTCTGTCAAGATTTGGAACCCATTGCAAAATCCAGCGACAGCCAGACCGCGCTCTGATTTTGCCTTGATATCTGCAACGATTGGCGATCTGGACGCGATGGCTCCACAACGCAGATAATCGCCATAGGAAAAACCACCCGGCATAACGACAAAACCTATACCAGCAGGTAATTCCGTTTCACGGTGCCAAACAATGAGAGGCTTGCGCCCGGTTACTTTTTCCAAAGCAACCGCAGCATCGCGATCACAGTTAGAAGCGGGAAAGCGAATAACGGCTGTTTGCATGGATTAGTCTTCCACCTGCATTTCGATGCGGTAATTCTCGATCACAGTATTGGCGAGTAATTTTTCACACATCTCTTTAACACGCGCTTCAGCGGCATTTGCATCATCTCCGGTCAGGTTCAATTCGATGACCTTACCTTGCAGCGCGCTCTCAACTTCTCCAAAACCGAGATCATTTAGGGACCGAGCGATTGTACGGCCTTGTGGATCAAGAACACCTGGCTTTAGAGCAACATAGACGAGGGCTTTCATCGGATTATCCTTTAATCGTCGTTAGACACAACCGAGAGATTCGGTGCTGATTTGTTGTTGGCTTCTTTGAGAATGCCGAGTCGTGTGGCGACTTCTTTGTAGGCCTCAGTGACTTCACCGAGGTCGCGACGGAATCGATCTTTGTCCATTTTCCGGTCTGTCTCGCGGTCCCAGAGACGGCAGCTATCCGGACTGATTTCGTCGGCGAGTACGACTTGATGTCCCATGCTACCATTATCGAGTGGAACAGGCAGGCGCCCAAATTCAATTTTGAAATCTATCAGCTTAATGCCAATGCCTGCGAACATGCCTTGTAGATAGTCATTGATACGCAAAGTCATCGCGACCATCTCATCCACTTCAGAAGGCGTAGCCCAACCGAAGGCATGAATATGTTCTTCCGCGATGAGGGGGTCGCCCAAATCATCGCGTTTCAAACAAAATTCAACAACGGTACGCGGGAGTTTAGTGCCTTCTTCGAGGCCGAGGCGCTTTGCCATCGTCCCCGCCGCAACATTGCGGCAAATGACCTCGAGTGGAATAATCTCGACCTTTTTGATCAACTGTTCGCGCATGTTTAGGCGCTTAATAAAATGAGTCGGTATGCCAATCTCACCTAAACGGATCATGACGAATTCGCTGATGCGGTTGTTTAGGACGCCTTTTCCATCGAGAATGGCTTTTTTCTGAGCGTTAAAAGCTGTTGCATCATCTTTAAAATATTGGACCAGCGTTCCAGGTTCCGGACCTTCATAGAGGATCTTGGCTTTACCTTCATAAATCTGTTTACGGCGGCTCATAAGTGGCTCCGGCCCAATGGGCATTCGAAAGAGCGAGTCATCCTCGCAGAGATTTTTTTGGTCCCTTACCCCTAAAGAACCGAAGCGACAATGCAGCTAAGCTTAGATTTTGGGGATATTGCAGCTTGAAGCGGTAGGAGGGGAGACTTACATGAGCTGAAAAGAGTTCAACCTGATTAGGACACCCATAATGACCACATTTGACGACCGCGGTAACGCCCAAGAAACAAAATTTGTTCTGGACGCTGCGAAAGAGTTCAAGGCCGAAGCCAAGCGCAACAAAGCCCTAGGTCAGTGGGCCGCTGGTTTAATGGGTAAATCTGACGCTGAAGCCGATAAATATGCGTTAGAAGTCATCATGGCGGATATGGAAGAGGCCGGTGATGAAGATGTCTTCCGTAAGCTTCGCAAGGATCTAGATGCCACGAACTGTGATATCTCGGATGAAGCTATCCGTGACCGTATGGCCTTAGAGCTAAAAATTGCGCGTGAAGCAGTCTATGGTGATTAGACCCTGTTAAACAGGGTTGTTTGCTTCTGGGCAGGTTAAATCAAAACTCGCTTCATTTTTTTGCGCTGCTTTTTGCAGATTACGAATATGCATGGCCATTGATCCTGCGTCATAAGTCATATTCACGCAGCCAAGCGTTTGCTTGGTATCGCCGTCAATAATGGCAGCAAAACCGGTGACGCCGAGCCATTTATTATATTGCTGAACCAGACCACGATCAAAGACGAGATGTGCGTTTCGTTCACCATTGCCGGCACCAATGTCAATATGGACATATTCAATACGTGGGTCCGCCAAGTTGCTAAGAGCCTGATTTAGAGCTGGTTCAACGATTTTACAGGGGGCGCAGTAATCTGCACGAAACATGACGACATAAACGTCCGGTGTCTGGGCCTGATAAGCATGAGAAAAGCTCGATAGTCCGAGGCTGAACGCGACAGCAACTATACCAGTTTTGATAAGATTTTTCATAATCTGTGATTTAGTGTGTTTTCAGTGAACGTGACGTGAAACACACACTCACATTTGTGTGATGGATTTAGAAGTTGATCGGCATGATAATGCCCGAAACTTTAAAAGTTCCGGGCCAATCCCTAGCCAATCGTCTTATTGTAAAGACTTATAATCCTGCTGGATCAACATTGTGTGGAGCAGGGCAGCGAGTTGTCTTTGTAGAGACAGATGCACGGCTCATATAAGCAGAATTAGTTGAGGCTGCTGCCATTTGACGAATTTTATCAGCCATTTCATTGGCGGAGAAAGTGCTGTTTACGCAGCCAATAACTTTCTTTGATTTTGCATCAACAACGGCGGCAAATCCGGGAAGTCCAACCCACTGGTTGAAGACAGGAACGATGTCACGATCAAAAGCTTCGTGAGCGCCTTTCTCCCATTTAGCAGCCGTAGAGGTGTCGATGACGACTTCTTCGGCATTCACGCCAGAAATAGCGAGAGCTGTTGAAAGTTGCCCGTCGAGGCGTGCAGAGTTATTGTCCTGCGCATTACGGAAGTTAACAACATACACGTCAGGAGATGCTGCAAAAGCGGGAGCAGAAAAAGCCGTAGAGAGTAATGCTGCTGCGGCGAAAGAGGTAAGAAGTTTCATGGGTTTTAATCCTTGGTCTCAATAATAGTCTAGGGTTCACAATTGTTATTATTATGGGCCAAGATGTAACGGCGATTGGTAAACATCTCCCGAAGCAGTTGTTAGGACTATGTTTAGAATGGTTTCTGGATTGGTTAATTGTGACGTTAACTAACTGAAATATATAAAGAAAAAAAATATGAAAAATGTCCGATATTTGACGTCTGGTCAGAGGATTGTAGGGATCGTGCCCTGTTCTTTATCTTTAGTTAATCAAAGTATGGAGGGAGTCTAACCGGAAGGTTAGACTCCTTAATGAGAGATTACTGTGTGTCGACGGTAAGACTATCTAAATACGCGGTCGAAAATCGTCTCAACATGTTTCATGTGGTATCCATCATCAAACATGTTGCGGATTTTTTCCTCCGAGAGGAGGGCGCGCACATCTTCATCTTTCAGGAGCAAGTTCAAAAACGCGCCGTCGCCCGCATTGCCTTCCGTGCGGAACATTTCCCAGACCTTCATGGCGTTACGTTGGACAAGACGGTAAGCACTTTCGCGCTGTTCACCTGCTTGAGTGAGGGCCAGCAAGACCCTCTGCGAATTATGAAGGCCGCCGAGACGATCCATATTGGCTTTCATTTTATCAGGATAGACAACGAGGTTCTCAATCACACCTGCGAGGCGGTGAAGCGCAAAGTCCAGATGGATTGTCGTGTCAGGACCAATACCGCGCTCGACAGAGCTGTGGGAGATATCGCGTTCATGCCAGAGCGCGACATTTTCCATCGCAGGCACAACGGCCATACGGACGAGGCGCGCCAGCCCTGTCAGGTTCTCTGTCAGAATTGGATTGCGTTTATGCGGCATGGCAGAGCTGCCTTTTTGCCCTTTGGAGAAAAACTCCTCAGCTTCCAAGACTTCTGTGCGTTGTAGGTGACGGATTTCGACGGCGATGTTCTCAATGGATGACGCGACAACTCCGAGCGCGGCAAAATAGGCCGCATGGCGGTCGCGTGGAATGACTTGAGTTGAGACGGGCTCAATTGCGAGGCCCATTTTCTCGGCGACATGGGATTCGACCTTGGGATCTATATTGGCAAACGTTCCTATGGCGCCTGATATAGCGCAAACAGCGATTTCTTCACGAGCTTGAACCAGTCGGGCGCGTCCACGCGCCATTTCGGCGTGGAACCGCGCGAGCTTGACGCCAAACGTCGTCGGTTCCGCGTGGATACCGTGACTGCGGCCAATTGTGATGGTGTTCTTATTTTCTTTTGCGCGTTTCTCCAGAGCTGCTAAAACGCGGTCCATCCCGACCAATAAGAGGTCCGTTGCGCGTGAGAGTTGAACAGATAAAGTCGTGTCCAGAATATCAGAACTCGTGAAACCTTGATGGACAAAGCGGGCGTCCTCGCCAATGAAACTCGCCAGATGAGTCAGAAAAGCAATGACATCATGCTTCACTTCGCGCTCAATCTCATCGATCTTGGCGACATCGAACTCGGCTGAGCCGCCGCGCTCCCAGATGTTCTTTGCAGCCGACTCGGGAATAACACCGAGTTCAGCGAGTGCGTCACAGCCATGGGCCTCGATCTCAAACCAAATCCTATATTTGGTCGCTGCGGACCAAATGGCTGTCATTTCAGGGCGGGCATAACGTTCGATCATGGGAAAGACTCACTTGGGCTGCAAACGCCGCGCTTAAAGGCGACGTTTTGCCGGAGGTCAAGTCAAGCTATCCAAAAGACTCTGTTGCGCCATTTCGGGCTTCTGCGTCGGCCCAGTCCTTAGGTAGATTTTTATAAACCATCATGAAGCTGAGAATCGCTAATATGAAGGACCCGAACACTGTGCTCATGGCAAGACGTGTCGCTTCAAATTCGCTGACCGTATCACTGGCGAAAACATCAATTAATATGCCTGCCGTTGTCGGGCCTAAGCCTAAAGCGATCATATTCAATATGAAAAAGAACAGGGCTGTCGACATGGCGCGGATATGCACAGGGGCAAGGGTTTGGGCAATCGCAAAGCTTGGTCCAAGATAGACACCTAGCAAAAATTGTAACGGGGCGATCATCAATAAATGCCCATTGACCGTCGGCATCCACATCGCGGCTAATCCTAAGGGTAAAGCTAACACAAGTGAGAGTGCAGGTATCCATCCATAGGCGCGCACCGATTTGCGGGCCTGTTTATCAACAAATTTCGCCCCTAAATACGTGCCGCCTGCGTAGAAAATGCCGTTGATCAAACCAAGCCATATCAGGGTCCGGCGAATATCGATTTCCGAGTCAAGAAGGCCTAAAAATTTAGTTTGAAACCCTGCTAACGCATAAGCCGCAAAGCTGGCAAAAGCGATCCCAAAGGCCATCCACCACCAAGATTTGATCGTTAATAATGTCGCGAGGGCTTCGCCAAACGGAATTTTTTCGACTTCGGCATCGGGTTTGGAAACTTCCATCGCACCGCGTTCGGGTTCGCGGATTGCAAGAAGAACCACCAAAGCCAATAACACGCCGCTCACACCCAAAATGATGAAAATGCGACGCCAGTTTACAGAGGCTGGATCAGCCCCCATGAGGGCAACCGTGATGAAGTAAGCACTCATAATACCCAGAGGAATCCCCAGAGAATAAATACCCAGTGCACCAGCTCGCTCTTCCTTAGCGTAGAGGTCTGAGATGATTGAATGGCTGGGAGGGCTGCCACCGGCTTCGCCAACGCCAACGCCAATACGCGCTAAGCCAATATGTAGGAAATTTTGCGCAAAACCAGTTAAGGCCGTGAAGCCACTCCACGTCGCCAGCGCTACGGCCAGCAATCCTTTTCGATTCACACGGTCTGCCAGAAATGCGATGGGGATGCCCATAATTGTGTAAAACGCAGCAAAAGCCAGCCCGATCAAAAGACCCATTTGCGTGTTGGTGAGCTCTAAATCAGCCTGTATCCACGGTGCTAAAATCCCGACGATCTGTCTGTCGATAAAGTTAAACCCGTAGACAAGTGTAAGCAGGAGCAGGACGGCTGTTCGGTAACTTTTTTTTGGCGTTTCACTCATCAGATTCCCCTCATTCTTTTTCGCCACAAGAAAGCCAAAAGGCGGAGGGGTCAAGTCACATCAGGCCTAACATCTTAAAACTTGCAATTTCTTCCCGCCCGATCACCAAATGGTCGTGGACAGAAATGCCAATCGCATTACACGTCTCGACGATTGTAAAGGTCATATCGATGTCGGATTGACTGGGGGTCGGGTCGCCGCTGGGGTGATTATGGGCGAGGATGATTGCGCTGGCTTCCAAGGCGAGCCCGCGCTTTACGATTTCACGGGGATAGACAGGCGCACGGTCAATCGTGCCTTTCCCGAGGACTTCATCTGCGATCAGGCGGTTTTTCCGGTCCAAAAACAAAACTCGGAATTGTTCGACGGGTTCAAACTGCATGGCTGTGCGGCAGTAATCCAACAAAGCGTTCCAGCTCGACAGGACAGGTCGTCCCAAGACGCTCTCGCGTGACATATGCGTGCTGATGGTGTGGAGCAAGCGCAGGTCCAACGCCGTCTTTTCGCCAATGCCTTTGACTTCGGTGAGGCGGTCGATGGGGGCTGCACAAATTTCGCCGAGATTGCCGAAAGTCCGCATCAGGTCCTTGGCAATGGGTTTGACGTCTCTGCGCGGGATTGAGTTGAACAGAAACAGCTCCAACAATTCATAATCTTGCAAAGCCGATGCGCCGCCGTCCCGAAATCTGGCCCGGAGACGGTCACGATGTTCCGCATAATGCGGCTTGGGTTTGGCTGGACTAGGAATACGGCGGGTAGTGCAGTCCGGCGGGGGAGGTTGTAAAGATTTCACAGCCATCCTTTGTCACGCCGATAGAATGTTCAAATTGTGCCGTCAGTTTCCGGTCACGCGTTACAGCCGTCCAACCGTCCGAGAGGATCTTCACATCCGGTTTGCCGAGATTGATCATCGGCTCAATTGTGAAAAACATGCCCTCGCGTAGGGTTTCACCCTCACCGGGACGGCCGTAATGCAGAATATTTGGGCTATCATGAAAGAGCTTCCCAAGGCCATGGCCACAGAAATCGGTGACAATTGAGCAGCGCTCGCCTTCCGCATACGTTTGGATCGCGTGACCAATATCGCCCGTGGTTGCGCCAGGTTTGACAGCAGCGATACCGAGCATCAGCGCGTCGTAAGTAATTTGTGTTAGGCGTTCAGCCCGGCGATTAACCTCTCCAACGGGATACATGCGAGATGTGTCCCCATGCCAGCCATCAACAATAGCCGTCACATCTATATTGACAATGTCGCCATTTTTGAGGGGCTTGTCATTCGGGATGCCGTGACAGACGACGTGATTCACCGATGTGCAGACCGTGTGCTGATAGCCTCGATAGCCTAAACATGCGGGCACGCCGCCATGATCAAGAATGAATTCCATAGCAGCACGGTCCAGTTGCCCCGAAGTGACACCGGGCTTCACCATCGGTGCAAGCATATCCAAACAGCGTGCCGCGAGCTGGCCCGCTTTGCGCATACCCGCAAATCCCTCTAATCCGTGAAGTTTAATGGCACCGTCTCTGAGATCAGGTGCGTCCGCTGCGTCGATATAATTCATGGGAAAGGATATAGGACGGCTTTTCATGAGTTGCCACCACTATTACTGCGCTATATCGCTCGGCTCATGACGAATACTAAAAAAGTTACAGCCGGCATTCTCCTGATTGGCGATGAACTCCTCTCTGGCCGAACCCAAGATACGAATCTCGCTGAAATTGTCAAGTTTCTGGCTCCCTTGGGCGTTCAAGTGGGCGAAGCTCGGATATTGGCCGATGATGCAACCATAATCCGTGAGGCCGTGAAGTCCTTTTCAGATCGTTTTGACTATGTCTTTACCACGGGCGGTATTGGTCCAACCCATGATGATATCACTGCCGACTGTATAGCGGCAGCTTTTGGACTGGGTATATCTGAGCGCGAAGATGCGCTCGCCGAGCTGAGAAAGCGTTATGATGAGACTGAGTTGAATGCGGCGCGCCGTCGTATGGCGCGGATTCCGGACGGCGCGTCACTAATAGATAACCCAGTCAGTCAAGCGCCGGGTTTCCAAACCAAAAACGTCTTCACATTGGCGGGTGTGCCTCAGATTATGCGCGGTATGTTGGTAGATATCACCCACCGGATTGAGGGAGGAGACAAAGTCCATCAGATCACTGTCAGTGCATCCGATATTGGAGAAGGGGACGCAGCTGTAGGATTGGCGAAGATAGAGGCGGCGCATCCCGGCGTATCTATCGGAAGCTATCCTTGGTTCAATGATGAGTTGCGGGGGATTAACTTTGTGGCGAGCGGGACGGACGTGAAATTGCTGGAAATTGTTAAGCAGGAGATTAAGTCGCTTGTGAATAAATTGTCTGAAGAATGAGCTTTTCGGATAGTTCCTAGCCGGCGCGCTCTCGCGCTTCGTAACATCCTTATTTTATGTCCCTCGGACATAACATTTTTGCTTTGCAAAACTAGGGTGTTGGTGCGGGCGGCCGGAATCGAACCGGCACTCCATTACTGGAACAAGATTTTAAGTCTTGCGTG
>CAZBDT010000062.1:0-13840 GCA_964490745.1 uncultured Algimonas sp. | reverse complement strand
TCACATACTATACAGTCGCATGCTGCACGACGACTGTTTCAGAAACAGTTTCGTATTCGGCAGGGATAGAGACGAGCTCTGTGCTGGCTTCCTGAACAACGATTGTCTCGCTGACTGTATCATAAACAGGTGGGATGACTGCGTATTCAACAGTTGCAGGCTGCACGACGACTGTTTCAGTGACAGTCTCGAATGTTGCCGGAATAGAAACGAGTTCTGTGCTGGCTTCCTGAACAACGATTGTCTCATTATAAGTTTCAAACTCAGCTGGGACAGACACATATTCTACGCCTGCTGGCTGAACGACGACTGTTTCAGTCACTGTTTCAAATGTTGCCGGAATAGTCACAAGCTCTGTGCTCGCGGCTTTTGCAACAACAGTTTCAGTCACTGTTTCAAAGACAGGCGGCACAGTTACGAGCTCTGTAGTCGCTTCTTGAACAACAACTGTTTCAGTCACTGTTTCGAAAGTCGCAGGAATTGTGACAAGCTCTGTAGACGCTTCTTGAACGACAACTGGTTCAGAGACTGTCTCAAATACGGCTGGAACCGTTACATATTCAACGGAAGCAGGCTGAACGACGACTGTTTCAGTAACAGTTTCGAATGTAGCAGGAATTGTAACCAACTGAGTGCTGGCTTCCTGAGCCACAACAGTTTCCTGAACCGTTTCAAAGACAGGCGGCACAGTGACCAGCTCTGTGCTGGCTTCTTGTACGACGCCGGTTTCTGTCACAGTTTCGAATGTTGCTGGGATCGTGACCAGTTCTGTTGAGGCTTCCTGAACAACGACAGGCTCTTGAACGGTTTCAAAGACGGCAGGAACGACTGTGTATTCAACGGATGCAGGTTGAACGACAACTGTTTCAGTGACTGTTTCATATGTCGCCGGAATTGTGACCAACTCAGTAGACGCCTCTTGAGCGATAACTGTTTCTTGCACAGTTTCAAATACAGGCGGCACAGTGACCAGCTCTGTGCTGGCCTCCTGAACGACGACTGTTTCGGTGTAGTCTTCGTAGACGGCTGGAATTGTTACATACTCAACTGACTCAGGCTGAACGACGACTGTTTCAGAAACAGTTTCGTAAACCGGTGGAATAGCGACGAGTTCTGTAGACGCTTCCTGTACAACGACAGTCTCAGTGACTGTGCGGAATGTGTTAGCACCTGATGTTGCGCCACCACCGCGATAGGCGTTGACGGCTGAACGAGAAACGATGCGTCCGCCGGATGCAACGATATTCCCGGAGCTGTCTAGGTTGCCGATACTTGAACCGGAGGCGTTAAAGACGCGACCGTCAGATGCGACAGAATATATTGTGCCGCCGATAGCTAGACGTGTGCGTGAAGACCCAGTGCCGATCAGTGTGAGGGGGTTTACGGCGTTGGCAGCTAGAACGCTTCCGTTTGTTGCAACAATGTTGCCGGATTCATCAACAGTCCCGATGCGTGCGCCTGCAGCATTCGTAACAGTTCTTGTAGGGCTGATTGTGTAAGGTGTGCCGTTGACTGTGACAGTGATTGTGCCGCGACCCGGAACAATTGAACCGCCGCCAGCGCCTGCAACAACAAGCTCATAGCTTTCTTCCTGAACCAGAACACGTTCTGTAACAGTTTCAAGCTGGGCAGGGATCTTTTTGATCTCTTCACCCGCTTGACGCAGGACGACTGTTTCAGTCGACGTTTGATACTGTGCCGGGACAATGACCCGTGCAAAACATTCACCCGGGAGCGGATTACCTGGCGGCAGCTCCTGAGCGATTGTTGGTGCGGCAAGAACCGCGGCCGAAGCGGCCAAAAGAAGAGTGCGTTTCATTTTAGAAAACCCCCAAAGTCTCCAGTTACTGTTACTCGCAACATGCGAATACCTCCAAAAGCCCATGCGTCCATGTAGACGGACGTAGGGCGTTAACTTCCTCTTAAAGATTGAGGAAAGTAATTCAATTGCTAATTGGTCTTACGCGAAAAGGTTTGAAGAAAGACGCCTCAGCGGCGTGTAACATCTCCTGATCTCCCCTCGTATCACCATAAGCTTCCTTAATTTTCACAGATTTTGGTGCAAATTGGTCATTGATGCGACGGACTTTATTCGCCCCCCATACATTATAACCGTCTACGCCCCCTGTGATTCTATCGTTAATTATTTCTAACTCTGTCGACATGACGTGTTTTTCATGAACGCCAACTGAATTTGCCCAGCATCGTAAGTACGGACCGATTGAAGCGCTGCATATATATAAAGACTCAGCACCGCATTCAGGGTCAGCTAAAAGCGCATTAAGTCTATCGAGGGCGGCAGGGCGAATCAAATTCGGAATGATTTCCTCTGCAAATTGTGCTGCTTTGGATTGAATGTCTTCCGCGAGTTTTCCGGCAAAGAACTGCTTAATAACGGCTTTTTTGACTGTATGGCGGTCTACACGACCCATTTTATAGGCAATGAATGTTGGCATTAGCCGCATAATATTCATCAACCATCGCGCTGTTCCAGCATAGTATTTTAAGAAAAGGGCAAATGTGTCACGTGTTGTGATCGTTCCGTCAAAGTCAAAAACGTAAATCTCAGTGTCATGTTGTGTTGAAGCGTCGGACATTGTCATGCGTCTTATATTGCAAAATCCGCATTACAAGTCTGTAATTAGAGTGTGATTTCCAAAATGCTAATCTTGAAATAACTGTGGAAAACTCTCTCTATTTATCAGCACTTGCATCTCATTTAACGACACCGCAAGAGATCTATAAATAAGCGTTATTTTTGGTTGGTCTGGGTTATATATGCGTCTTTCATTTTTGTCACAAGCCTCTGTAATTGCTCTGCTTTTTATTACAGGATGTGAGTCCAAGACAATAAGTCCGCCTTCATTGGATGACGTCGCCTTCGCCCATCAAGCATCAGATCTGCCTGTGGATACAGCGATAACATATGGAGAACTACCGAACGGTCTGCGTTATGCGGTGCGGGAAAATGACACGCCGACAAAGACCGCTACTCTCTTAATGCGTATTGATACGGGCTCCATTAATGAGACAGACGAGACGCGAGGCTTGGCGCATTTTCTCGAACATATGGCGTTTAATGGCTCGGAAAACATACCTGAAGGCGAGATGACAAAGCGTCTTGAGCGTTTTGGGCTCGCATTTGGCGCTGACACAAATGCATCTACCAGCTTTTATGAGACAACCTATCAACTGGAGTTGCCGGAAGTCACTGAAGAAATGTTGGATGTGACATTGGGAATCATGCGTGAAACGGCTGAACGTTTAACTTTGGACCCCGAGGCGATCGAGGATGAGCGGGGTGTGATTCAGGCCGAGCGACGAACAAGGTCTAATCCGGCATTTAAGGCCTTTCTGGATCAATTAGATTTTTATACCGGCCATACAATTTTGCCTGATCGCCTTCCGATCGGTACGGAAGCCACAATTGATTCTGTGACCTCGGAACAATTCCTCGATTTTTATAAGCGTTATTACAGACCCGAAAAAACCTTCATCACATTGGTCGGGGATCTTAAACCTGAATTTGCGATACAAAAAATTGAAGAATATTTTGGGGATTGGCAAAATATTGAGGGTGTTGCCCCGGGTGCCAAGGTTGAGATCGATTCAACAGCAATTACGACGCCGCGTACGCGCGTCTATTCCGACCCTGAAATCCAAACATCAGTCAGTTTATCAGTCATAAAAGCCTTTGAAGATGAACTGGACACCGCAGAGAATCGGAAATCCTCTCTGATTGAAGGGCTCGGAAACAGCATTTTGAACAGACGTCTGGGTAAAATTACACGTACTGAAGACGCAGCTTTCATTGGTGCGGGAGTGGGGCGGAATAACTATTTTGACGTTGCTGAGCTCTCTTCATTGACGGTCAATTCGCAACCGGAAAAGTGGGACGCGGCCTTAGCACAAGGGGAGCAATCCCTGCGTCAGGCTCTGAAATATGGATTTACGCAAGCCGAGTTGGATGAACAGCTCGCCAATATTGAAAATTCACTGAAGGTAGCCGTGCAGACTTCGCCAACCCGTCGAACACCGCGTTTGGCCCGTCAAATTATGAGCGCATTTGGAGGAGAATCAGTCGTTACGACGCCGCAATCTTCACTTGATCGCTTTCTAGCGAATAAGCCTGAGATAACGCTTGATGCTGTCACAGCCGCGTTTCGCGAGGGGTGGGAGGGTTTAGACACCGCTCCTCAGCTCTTCATGCAAACCTCCCTGACTTTGGACGACGCAGAGGCGCAGCTGGAAGCCGCGCACGCAGCTTCATTAGCTGTGGATGTGGAGGCGCGCGCGGAAGAAGCCAGGCTCACTTTCGCTTATGATGATTTTGGGCCAGCGGGGAATGTCGCTGAACGCGACCGCATCGAGGATTTGGACGCGACTACGATTGTTTTTGAGAATAATGTGCGCTTGAACATGAAGAAAACCGACTTTGAAGATAATGTGATCCGTTTATCGGCGCGAGTCGGGGCAGGGACATTATCCGCACCAATAGATATTGCGCCGGGTTTCGAGATATACACCTCCAATATGCTCGCTCTATCAGGGCTAGGGGCGCATAAGGTCGACGATATTTCGACGATCATGGCGGGTAAATCGGTCGGCGTGCGTCGAGGTTTAAGTAATACAGTGAACACCTTGTCTGGGTCTACAACACCAGAGGATCTTAACTTACAGCTTAAACTCATGGCGGCCTATGCGACAGACCCGGGCTATCGTCCGGAAGCTCAAGCGCAATATGACAAATATATTCGCTCTTGGTATCCAACTTTGGACAGCACACCCGGCGGCGTAGCGAGTCGCGATATTGGCCGAATTCTACGCTCCGGTGATGCGCGTTGGGGTATTCCGTCAAAAGAAGCGCTCTTGGACGTGGATTTCGATCTTATCAAAAAATGGATGAATGAAAATGTCCTAAATGGTGCTATTGAAATCACAGCCGTAGGTGATTTTGAGGAAGAGGCTCTTATACAAGCTGTGGCGGAGAGCTTCGGGGCTTTGCCGAAACGTCCTGCAATACCTTATCGGCCTGATCCATCACTGACGGCACTCAAATTCCCACAAGGTTCATCAAAGCCCGTTATCCTTCGACATGCAGGTGATGCTGAAACAGCTCGCCTTTATGTGTACTGGCCTGCACCTGATGCATCAGATTCGAAACGCTCTAGAGAGACGGGCATGTTGGCTGACCTTTTACAACTTCGAATGACTGACGTTCTGCGTGAGGAAGAAGGTGCGACCTATTCTCCTAGTGTGTTCCGTGTAGCGTCTCGTCTGTTTCCTGACTTTGGATATATTGGGACGCAACTAGAAGTCAGTCCTGACCGCATTGATGAGATGGCCGATAAAATCCGCGAGATTGCCGCGGAATTCATGGCCGGTGACATGGATGCAGACCTCTTTAACCGCGCGATGAAACCTACTCTGGAAAGTCTGGAGACAAGTTTGGAAAGCAATGGGTTGTGGATGAGCGTCCTGAGCCAAGCTCAAACGGACGGCGAAGGGATTGCGCGTTTCCGTACACGTGATGAGGTGTATCAGAATATGACGGTTGAGGATCTCATACCCCTTGCCGCAGAGCTTTTTGAGCCCTCAGACTCACTCGAAATTCAAATTTTACCGGATGATCAATAAGATTCGAGGCCTTGGGGTCTGCTATGTTAAAGTGCCAACATAGAAGCATTTCGGTCAGATACGCCAAAAATACGTAAGCTGTTAGCGTCTTGTTAACCATAAAATTTGCTGTTTCGTTACGCTACGGGACAGTTTTCGAACTTGGCAGACCATCTGCAAATCTAGCTACATAATTCGTCGCACTGTCTCAATTCGAGAGCCGCGGCAAAAATGGAGTTGGATGATGAAACGGACCTTTAATCATACCGCAGCCCGCTACAGCAAAGACACTGGCGGTAATGTTGCTTTAATGTTCGCGATAAGCATATTTTTTGTTGTTGGCCTATTGGCTACGGCCGTGGATTTGTCGAATAGCTTTTCTGCGAAACAGCGTTTGCAAGATACAACAGATGCAATTGCCTTGTTGGCTGCCAAAGACAAATCTTTGGATACACCTGCAAAACTGCAAGCCGCTGCCCAGGCCCTTTATGACCAGACATATCCTGGGCAAAAGGGTGTTCGTATTGTAATTGAGGATATCCGTCGCGAAGGTGATGCGGTTACTGTTATTTCGAAAAACAACATCGATACATATTTTGCGGGTGTCTTTAATAAAAGTGACCTTGATGTCGGTGTGACCTCAACGGCTATCTTCAGCAAAGCTTCTCTAGATGTGGCGCTTGTTTTGGACACAACAGGCTCGATGGGTTGGCCTGTAGATCGAAATCAGCGTGGTGGTCCTTCGAAGATCAATGGGCTGAAGACAGCTGCAAACCAATTGATTACGACATTTGATAATTTGGATAATACTGACCTTCGTTTGTCCATCGTTCCTTTTGCCCAATATGTAAACGTAGGAAAAACTAACAGCAGAGCCGGTTGGTTGGATTTTTCTGCGGCGAATCAGAATGGTTGGCAGGGATGTGTCGGAAGCCGATTGAATGGAAATGACGAAACACCGTCCGAACGAGGTGGAACTATCCCAGCATTGCAGGGCAATAGCTGTGGAAGCGAGATCATGCCACTGACGTCTGATATGTCTAAGGCGCGTCGCTCTATTAACGGATTGAAGCCGCGTGGCTGGACATATATCCCGAGCGGAATTGTCTGGGGCTGGCGCACGCTGGAAGGTGAATTGCCACAAAGAGTTGCCGCTGCTCCAAAAACAGGTGATCACAAGCGTGTCATGGTCATCATGACTGACGGGCAGAATACGCGGTCAAAATCAAACCTGACGCATGACGGGCAAGACCTGAATGATGCTAACCAGAAGACGGCCCGCCTGTGCGACATGGTAAAAAATGACGATATCGAAATTTACACAATTGCTTATGCGCTGGATGATAATTTTACTAAAAACTTGCTCCGTAACTGTGCGTCTGACAATGCAAACTACTTTGATGCTAAGACTACAGACGATTTAAACAAAGCATTCGAAGAAATCGGCCGGAATTTGGAAGTCCTGCGCGTCTCTGCCTAACGGATAATCAAGTAAGTAAATAATAAAGAAGCCCCCTTCAATGCGAGGGGGCTTTTTGATTCAGGGATTAATAAGCTTCCGGTCCGGAAAGTATTTTATCTTCCGGACATTTATAAACGGCACTATCGTCGCCGACTTTTTGAACTTCCAGCAATTGCATGTGAAATGTCAAAAGCGATCCGCCGGGTATCGGGCCGCGCGATCTTTCGCCGTAAGCCAGGCCCGGTTCGATATAGAGTGTGCGCGCCTCGCAGACTTTCATTTGACCCAAAGCTTCGTTCCAGCCTTTGATGAAACCGTTTGATGGACCTCTGAGAGGTTGTCCTCGATCATATGAGCTATCAAAGACTTTCCCGTCACGAAACAGGCCGTGATAATGGGCTGCAATACCTTGACCGGGAGCGGCGCTCGCGCCGTTTTCCAGCCCGGCTTGGACCTGCACATATTGCAGACCTGACTCCGTCGTCACAACGCCTTTGGCCGTCGCATTTTTTGCGAGCCAAGCCGTATTATCCAACGCAGGGTCATCAACTCCGGCTTCCGGGGCGGGGGCTGCGCAGGCGGCGAGCGCGATGGCGGCCGTGCACGCGATTAAAATTTGTCTCATAGGGATCTCCAATATATGAATAGAGGTAATGCGCAGATTAGCGCGCGAGTTCCTTCATCGCGGACTCTAATCCGGTCAGGGTCATCGGGAACATACGGTCTTCGCCAATAATGTCCTGAATCATTTTTGTGGATTGGGAATAGGCCCAATATTTTTCTTCCGTTGGATTAATCCAGACGAGATGAGGGTAAATCTCGACAAGGCGTTGTAACCAAACCGCGCCGGCCTCTTCATTCCAATGTTCGACAGAGCCGCCGCGCATGGCGATTTCATAAGGGCTCATCGCAGCATCGCCAACAACGACGACGCGGTGATCACTGCCATATTTGTGGAAAATGTCCCATGTCGGCGTGACCTCGCTCATCCGGCGGACATTATCTTTCCAGACCTGTTCATAAAGGCAGTTGTGGAAGTAGAAATATTCCAGGCGTTTAAATTCTGACCGCGCGGCAGAAAATAGTTCTTCCACCTGTTTGATATGCCCGTCCATTGATCCGCCAATATCGAAAAAGGCCATGACTTTCACAGCGTTACGGCGTTCAGGCCGCATTTTAATATCGAGCCAACCTTGTTTGGCCGTGCCTTTGATTGTGCCCGCCAAGTCCAGCTCATCCGCCGCCCCGTCGCGCGCAAATTTGCGCAGGCGGCGCAGAGCGACCTTGATATTGCGCGTGCCGATTTCTTTATCACCGTCGAGATTTTTGAACTGCCGCTTATCCCAAACTTTGACAGCCTTGCCGCGACGGCCTTCTTTCTGGCCAATGCGCACGCCTTCGGGATTATAGCCATAGGCCCCGAAAGGTGATCGTCCGGCGGTGCCGATATTCTTATTCCCGCCCTCGTGGCGCTTATCTTGATTTTCAAGACGTTCTTTTAAGGCTTCCATAATTTTATCGAAATCGCCCAGCGCCTCAATCTCTGCCATCTCTTCGGGCGACAGATGCAGCTCTGCCATTTTCTTGAGCCAATCTGCCGGAATAGATGCGTCTTCTGTGCCGAAAATATCGCCGAGATAATCCACACCGCGAAAGACATGGCTGAAGACCTGATCGAATTTATCGAGATCGCGCTCATCTTTGACGAGGGCGGTGCGGGAGAGATAATAAAATCCGTCCAAACTCTCATTCGGAACGTCTTTCTCAACCCCTTCCAGCAGGGTGAGATATTCTCGGATAGAAACGGGAACACGCGCACGCCGAAGCTCTGAAAAGAAGTGGTGGAACATAAGAGGGCTTTAGCAGCTTAAGAGAAAAACGAAATGGGTATAAGCGGTTACCCGCCATTCACCAAGCTCAGCTTATTCGCCGCCTAACTCTTCCGGTAACTCAGGATTCGGATCAGTCGGCATCGGTCCCATTTGTGCGGCATATTTAAACACGACAAATTCCAGCGGGCTGTCATCGGCAGCTCTCACGCCGTGATAATCCCAAGCACGCGCAAAGAGGATATCGCCTTCCACAGCTGGCTTGGTTTCGCCGTTCAGATACCACTCGCCGCGTCCCTTTGTGACCATCAGATATTCTTCATCCGCATGGCGGTGAGGCGGGTGAATTTCCTGTCCGGCTTTAATCTTCGCCACACCGACAAGGACGGGCTTCAGGGCATGCGTGTCCTCTGTGAAATAGGCATAAAATGAGCCCCAAGGCGCGGCGTCTTCTTTCACATCAGATTCAGCCAAAATCGCAGACTCACCTGCATTATTCGGAACGTTAGTGTTCCCACCGCTACAAGCTGCCAGAGCGAGGGCTGAGACCCAAAGCGTAGAGAGTAAGAGTGATTTTTTCATGTTTTGCAGTCTCCGAAATATGATGCGGACACACCTGCTGCATGTGCTTCGCCTTCATTACCATAAGTCTTTCCATCGCAACCGCAAACGGGAAGATACTGCGCAGTTACCATTTCCGGCTTTAATCTACAGACGCCCGGAAAGTCTGCGCCCCCGCAAGCCTTGTTGATTGGAATGTAGCAAAACTCGGCTTCCTCACATTTGGAAAGCTCACCAGCAATTCTGCCACTGCAAATCCTATCTGTTTCAGACGGTGCCTCACCGACCGAAAATTCGGGTGGGGGGAGGTGTGGTTGGTTTTTGTGGTCAGTTGGCTTGTCCGGTGCGGCGCAGGACGCCAGAACCAGACAAGCCGTAAACAGAAAATTTCGCATCAACCTGTGCGGACATCCGTTTCGATGCGGGCGGCGACCTCCGGGTCGAGCCGCATTTCCATGGCGAGGCGGTCTAGATAGTCACGCTCGCGCGGGTTGAGGCCATTGGCAATGCGGCAAGAGACGGCGTAGATTTCTGCACGCGTTTGATCATCTTTTGCCAGCGCTGCGATAGAGGCCGGGTCCGCTTCACCGGAGAGTACGGCGCGCACGTCTTCTGCTTCTACGCCGTCGAGCGCGTCGAGCATGGCCAGCTCCTCATTGCTGACATCGCCATCCGCTTTGGCCGCTGCGACCATGGCCTCCAGCAAGACCACTGAGCGATTAGCTGGCGCTTTGTTATTAATGAGGTCGACAACATCTTGAAAATTCTTCGGCATTGTGCCGGCTTGCTGCGCTTTATAAGCGAGAAAGCCGAGCGCGCCTAAACCGCCCAAAGTCGCAAATTTCCGCTTGGACCGATTGCCGAGAACGAGCGCAAGGGCTCCGGCTGTGGCTGCTGCGCCCAAACGAAGCTTCTTGCGCGACTCCGCATCATCGCCAACGCCGAGCTTATCCGCCAGCGCGTCTTCGGCCTGTTTGAACATGTCCTTGCCTTTGGCGGTCAGTTCAGCCGTGTCAGTGGTCTTGGCTTTTTTAACAAGCTCCTGTCCCGTTCCGAGGATTTGATCCAAGAGCTTTTGCGCGGTGAGGGTCGTTGTTTCAGTCATGTGAATCTCCTATTCCGCCCCCTTCATAGCTGCAGATCGGGGTATGGGCAAATGTGTCTTGATTTCTGCGGGCGCAGCCGAGAGAGCTAAGCTATGAAAAAATGGCTTTTTGGCGCTTCGGCACTCATATTAATCGGGCTGATTGGGGCGGCGATTTATTTGCGCACGCCGTCTGCACCGCATTACAGTGCGGAGACCGCGCGTGAGGCCGCTACGGCCTATGAGGCGCGGATTATTCGCGATGGGTACGGTGTCCCGCATGTGTTTGGTGCGCGGGATGCGGATGTCTCCTTTGGTTTTGGTTATGCCCATGCGGAAGATGACTGGGCAACGATACAAGACACGCTGATCGCCGCGCGGGGAAGGAGTGCCGAGTATAAGGGCAAAGACGTCGCGCCGCAGGATTATCTCTTTGACCTGTTCAAAGTCGGGGAGTCTGTCGTACAAAATTATGATGATCAAGTCAGTGCGGAGGCCAAAGCGATCGCCCGCGCCTATGCGGCTGCTTTGAACCTATACGCCGTAAATAATTCAGACAAAGTTTATACCAACATCTTGCCCATCACGGAACAAGATATTTTGGCCGGATTCGCCTGGGCGACGCCGTTTTTCTATCGTCTGGATGGCTATTTGACGGATTTGTTTACGGCAGAAGACAGGCCCGATGTCTCGCCTTGGGGCCAAACATCTTCATTAAATGACGAGGCTTATTCCGTACGCGGGTCTAATGCCTTTGCGGTGGCCCCGTCGCGCAGCACGGATGGCCATACGCGGCTGGTCGGAAACTCTCACCAACCTATGACAGGACCGTATGCGTGGTATGAAGCGCATCTGGTGAGCGGTGAGGGGATGAATACGCTGGGCGGGACCTTTCCGGGCGTTCCGATCATGGCTCAAGGCGTCACGCCAAATCTGGCGTGGACACACACCGTCAATCGTCCGGACCTGATCGATATTTATGCGCTAGACGTCGATGACGTTGATAAGCCAACGCAGTACATGTTGGACGGGGAATGGATCGCCTTTGAACGCACAAAATCAAAGTTTCGTGTCAAACTCGCCGGGCCATTCTCGCTGCCGGTTACGCGCGATGTGTTGTGGTCTAGACATGGTCCTGTTCTCTCCACGCCAACCGGGCATTACGCGATTCGTTTTGCCGGATTGGGCGTGTTAGAGCCGGGCGGGCTGGGCGCGCTGGATCAATGGCTCGCCATGAATAAAGCGACGAATATGGAGGAGTGGCGTGCGGCTTTGGAAAGCCAAGGCGTGCTATCTTTCAATATTGTTTACGGCGATAAGGACGGGAATATCGGCGCCGTCTATAATGCCCGCATGCCGCGCAGGATCGAAGGTCCGGAGTGGGGTGAAATCCTGCCCGGTGACCGTTCAGAACTGATCTGGGAGGATTTTCGACCTATCAGCGATATGCCCCAAATCTGGAATCCGGATTGTGGCTGGGTCTTCTCCGCCAACGCAACGCCCTTCGATATTACGGATGAGGCGTGCAATTTGCAGCGCGAAGATTTCTCCGAAACTTTTGGCATTGAAACACGTATCACCAATCGTTCGCGCCGCGCGCTGAGCTTATTTGAAAATGATGAGGCCATTAGTCGCGACGAATTGCTGCGCTACCGTGCTGATACAAAATATGATCCGAATAGTGCGCTGATGAAACTGGTTGTCGAAATCGTCGCCACACCGACAGAGGACCAGACCCTGAAGCAGGCGCAAGAGATTTTGCGTAATTGGGACGGTGAAACAACACGGGACAGTCGGGCCGCGGCGCTCGCAATCATCACAGGCACACGGGCGCTGGGCTATGAATTTATGGAAGACGAGCGCGAGCCGATGGATGCGCTGAAAGAAACAATAACAGACCTCATGGGGCGATTTGGGCGACTTGACCCGGAATGGGGCGAGGTCAACCGTATGATACGCGGGGATGTGAATGTCTCGCTGGATGGCGGACCCGATATTCTGCGCGCCATTTATGCGGATCGGGACGGCGTGGCAAAAGAGGGTGTGATGAATGCCTTTGCGGGAGACACACATATCTTCATTGCGGATTGGGCACCGGATGGGAGCGTCAGGGTCGATAGCATCCATAATTTCGGCAGCGCCACGCTGGATGAAAGCTCTCCGCATTACAATGATCAGGTCGAGCTTTTTGCCAAGGGCGGCTATAAACCTATCGTCATGACGTTAGAGGATGTTCTGGCGGGTGAGGTGACGGCGGATTACGCGCCGGGCGAGAGATAAGGTTATGACAACAGATCGTGTCCTTAGGTCTGCCTGCGGGCTTTTGTTTATTGGCTTGAGCGCTGGATTGCTCGGCCAAATAGAACTCATGCGGCCCGGGATTTTGTTTCTGTCTGAGACGGCTTATCTTCGCCTCGTTCAGGCGCATCTTTGGCTCACACCGCTTGCCCTAGGGATCATCTGTTTGGTCACATTGCCAATGGTGGGCCGCAAAGGGACCGTGCGATATTGGATTTTATGGGGACTTGCGGCGGCCACACCTTTACTCAATGGCTTGGTGATACACCTTATGCTCTCAACTCTGGACGCTAATGCGTACTTGCATGACACTGTTTACACGACGGCCAATCGACATGCCTATGGAATTGTTGGTCTCTGTGTTGCCCTCGGCGGGATAAGCGTTTGGCAGACAGGGAAAGGAAAGTCTGTCCCGTTAAAATTCGCGATACCCATTGCTGTCTCGCTCTCAATCTCGGCGTTCGTATTTATTATCTTTCAAGCGTCACTTGGCCTGAATGGGATGCCCCGTCGATATGTTGATTATCCGGAAGCTTTCGCGCTGTTGCAGTTTTATGCCAGCCTTTCGGCTATCACCTGTCTCAGCCTCGCGGGTCTTTATCTCGTTTTGCTTTGGCGAAGGCCGGATGAAAGAGCTGCATATTTGGATGATGTGTTTTAATGTAAAAGGCTAATCTCGCAGCAAGTCGCGTCATTATACGGGTCTTAAAGGGGACGTAAGAACCCGATCTCCCAAATCCTTCATTCGTCATCACAAGGCCTGTCCTTGTGATCCAATTGTAACAGAACTATCGGCTACAGGTGGATTACAAGAATTAGTTGTTTGCGAGCAAACAACGATCTTGTAATGACGATATGAGAGAGCGATTTTAAAACTTAATCCGGAATTTGGAAATTTGAAAATCTCCTTAATTTAGAAGCTTACAACAAATTCCAAGAGAATAATCCTCACTTTGCAAAGCTGTGATATATTAGAGATGTTCTTTCAGA
>CAZBDT010000061.1:6346-13985 GCA_964490745.1 uncultured Algimonas sp. | reverse complement strand
TGGTCACACATGCAGGCCTTTCATCAGGGGGTCATATTTGACTGTGACGCTGGGTTGGGGGAGGTAACCGTCACAGCCAAGACCAATATCTCTTAATGGGTTATCCAACCTGACCAGACCTTTTCTAAATTATGACAAAAGGTTCATTTGCGATGAGGAATAAAAAAGGGGTCGCGCGGCAGAGCCATCTTGAAGGGAAAGGGACTGTCCCTGCGGCGCGACCCAGAAGTCAAGATCTTGTCGGGGAGAGTTGATCTTGAGGTATAAAGTACCAGAGTATGTCCTCTTTCTTGCAGCTTTAATGTGACAAGACGGTGACACTCTCATGAAATCTGCGTCATAGTGATTAAGGGTTAGATGCCCGTTCAGCTTGACCTACGTGCGGAACCAACACAGATAAATGTCATGGCCCGCCTTGATCTTAAACTCCTTCCCGTCACGCCCTTTCAGCAAAATTGTTCGCTTCTTTATGATGTGGATACAAAAGAAGGCGTGTTGATCGATCCGGGGGGAGAGGCCAAACGTCTGAAAAAAACTTTAGAAGAACTTGGTATTACGCTCAAAGAAATGTGGCTCACACATGGACATTTAGATCATGCGGGCGGCGCAGATGAGTTGCGTGAAGCCTTCGGTGTGTCCGTGATCGGTCCGCATAAAGATGATCAATTCTGGATGGACGGTATTGCGGATCAGTGGTCACAATATGGACATCCCGGAATGGGCCGCGCCGTTATTCCTGACCGCTATCTGGAAGATGGCGATGAGTTGGAGCTGTCTGGGGTTAAGTTTCATGTGCTACACACGCCGGGTCATACGCCCGGTCATGTGGTGATTTATAATTCTGACATGAAAATTGCGTTTGTCGGGGATGTTTTGTTTCGGGGCTCCATTGGGCGTACCGATTTTCCCAAAGGGAACCATCAACAACTCCTCGATTCGATTACAGGAAAGCTCTGGCCGCTCGGCAATGATATGCGCTTTGTGCCGGGCCACGGGCCGATGGGGACATTTGGCGGCGAACGAAAAGATAATGCTTTTGTGGCCGATGATGTCATTGGCTCAACGGCTCCTAATCGCTCAGGCCCCGGTTAATGAATGGCTGATAATCAATTCCCGATAATCGTGCCTTCCGGCAGTTTCCCATTTTGGCGTAGAATTTCAGATTTGACCTGAGCGTTGGAATTAAAGCTTCGTGCGATATTGAATAACTCACCTTTGACCGTCACATCAAAGCGGAAAGGTTGACGGTTCAGAACTTTCGCATTTGATCCGTCAAAGACCAACCCAATCTCAACATCTCCGTTTAACGGTCCGTCTATAGATGCGCTCAGTTCGCGATAGCGAAATTCTCGCAAGGCATCTTGGGCTAAGGCCGCATATTCATCAGACCGTCCTTCGCGCAAAACGGCTATCGCTTCTTCTTCGCTGTAGCTGCGAACATTGGGACCGGGATCATATTTGATGAGACCGCCATCCGGGACAGAGACTTTGCCTTTTTCCACCAGCACCTCAACGCCCCTCACAACGATTGGAAAAACCCCGATAACATTCCCGGTGGCTTGAATTTTCTTATTGCCCAGATCATTGATGAAATCGCCTAAGGCAACATCTTTCACGCGCATGATGACGCGATTTTCGTCCGCCGCATAAACCCATGTGAAAGGGTCTAATGAGAATGATCCATTTCCAATGGGCCAGTCTGCCGTCAGCACTTTGACGCCTTCCGGAACGAGGTTGAATGTGACAACGCCCGACTCCAATGGAAGCCCCGGATTAAATAAATCCATAGTAAGGGTTTGCAGGCCGCTTGTTTCCAAGGGGAAAAGGGACGTAAAAGTCAGCTTCGTATTAAGACCCGTAATCGGTCCGGGTGCCGTACCAAGGTCCATATCAACAATGTCTATCATTCCTGTAGACTCGGTGATGACACCGTCCGCAAATTTGAGATTTAACTTTGCCCCCGCTTCCCCATCTACACGCGCGACCTTCCCGCGAAAGGCCGGAATCAGGCTTTGCGGCTGCAACCCTTTCGGCGTGAAGAGAATGGACGGGACGTCAATATCCGCTGTTCCTGTGCCGTTTTGATAGGTGTAATCGACGCGGACTTCTGCATTATCGGCTTTGGCGATATTGAGTTTTGTTTGCCCTCGATAAACTCCGTTTTCGAATGTCACAGTTCCATCGGCTGGGAAGCTCGCCACGCCTGCTGATTTCGCCGTTTCCGCGTAATCTGATCCGATAATAAAAATCATACCGCCATCATGATCGACCTCATAGCGCTCAGGCGTGCCTTTTAGCGAGATCTGCATATCGGTCACTCTGACAAGTGGTGTTTCTGCCGTTAAGGACGGGGCGTCTAATGTAATTTGCGGCGCTTGGTCCGGGGCCAGTCGGGCCGTCAGAGAGGCTTGTTCGGCAAAGGCAGTGGTGTCTGGACCAGGCAGCGTATCGCTGGAAAAATCCGCATCTGCAAACTCGACATCCCAATCCTGTATGCGATCAGCTCGCAATGTGCCTGTCAGCGCAATTGTCTCAGAGTTTAAATCAAAACGCCTTGGGTCATCTTCCGGTCTATTCGTTTCGAACAAAGACAAATCCACATTTTGCAGTGTGGCCGCCAGAGTGGATGTCTTCGAATTACGGATAAATAGGTTTCGGGTAGGGCCTAATACGAAACTTATATCTTCCCCCCGCCAAGATGTCGGGGTTTCCATGGAATTGAGGGTCACGACAGGACTATTGCCGGGTGTGAAATCGAGGGCTTGCCTGTCTTCATACAGTCGCACATCCAGCCGTCCGTCAAGGTTTAGACCCTCTACATATCCACCGGGAAGATGCCCGTCATAATCTAACTTTGTCAGAACAGATAAACGCCGCGGCGAAAGTGCGGCCTTATAGTTCAGTGAGGTTTGTAACGGGCCCAAACGGACCGCCAGTCCAGCTTCATCTTGGGCGCGCCAATTAGAACTCGTTGTGAGATTAGCAGAAAAATTCTGAATGCGCTCAAGGGCGATACCATTTTGCGACACCGCTTCTAATTCAATGTCTGTCAAAGTCAGATTTACGGGGGTCTGAAACCGCGCATCCATATTGGCCATGATCCGGTTCTTTGTGCGGGTAAATTGGTAAAAATTTTGATCCGGTCTAGGCGTCAATTGGAGTTGGTTTCGAGCCGAGCTTATCGACACCGATCCTTCCGGCTTAATCGTGAAGCCCTCTGCCGCATAGTTCAGCTCGCCGCTCGCCTTCACATCAGACCCGAGTAAAAAGTCCTGCACTGTGCTGCGTATTTCTGTTGCATAATGTTCTGTAACAGGGACGACACTTAAACTCTGGTAGAGAGAGAGTGTATTGGCAAGTTCCGCCGCCCGTTCGGTTCGAGTGGCCCGCGCCTGTTTCGCCGCGATGCGCCAGTCTCCCTGCGCCTCCATCGTATCACCCAATGAAATCACGCCGTCCCACTCTAACGCTGAGGGTCCTGAGGTAATTAAATCGCTCAACAGGCTATCGCCGTCTAACGAGATTTGCCCCTCATAATTTAAGTCACTTAGATCAAATAAACCGTCTAATTTTAGATGGGTGTCGGTGACAGTCATTTGAGTGTTTGAAAGAGTCTCGGTTTGGATTTGCCCATCCAAGCGGATTTGCTCACCCGTTTTTTCTAACGTTACAAAGCCCGCTCCTTGCGCCGCATATCCGGCATAAGACAAATTAGACGGGGCGAGAGTGATCTCACCCGTAAGGTCATTTGCATTCGGAATCTTCGCATCTATGAAGAGTTTCGCATCACCCAGAGGCGATTTGAGGAGCAGGGTGCTATCCGTCAGCACCACTCCATTTTCTGGAAATCTATCGCCCGCCGCATCTAATCCATTATTTTCCTGCGGCCAGAGCGCCTTTATCCAGTCTTCTGTCGGCACCCCATCTTGACCAATTTCCAACCGAGCTATTGCGCCAATCATTTCAATCCGTTTGAATTTCAAATCCCTGACGTCAGGCCAAACATAGTCGGCGCGCATCTCTTCCATGCGGAGCGCGTCTTGTCCTTCGCGGCGGATGCGAACATTCTGCGCCCGTGCCTGTGTCTGGCTGAGAGAGATAACATCTAACTCAGCTTCAAAGCCAGCTTCGGCCAAGGCGTCAATTATGATATTTTCAATCAAGGCATGGCGTTGAGTCCACGCCCAAAGACCAAAGCACATAAAGATCAAGAGGAGCGCGAGACATCCCCATAAGATCCAAGCCCATGCACGAAAGTACCAGCGCTTTTGAACGCGCGGCCTCAGCGGCTCATCTGTAATTTTGTCTTGCTCGGAAATGGTATGACCTCCTAACCATTGCTTTAGAGGACCTTCCGGCCAAAGACTAATAAAACGTATCCTTACAAATTCGTCAGTTTACAGGCCAAATAAGATTACGTTAACCCTGATTTAGGGAAGATCAGGGCATGAGGGCGCGTTGGATTTCCCTTTTTTGGTAGCAGGCGTCGGGCTTGATTTATGACTGAGAAAAATGACTTTGATGACGTTGGGGCATCACAAGATCTGGTATCGGCTCTGCAGGAGCGTGCAGATGCCTTTGCGCATTTTCGTCACACTGTGATTCCAAAGCGTAATCACTTCCGTTTTTTAGCCGCCGCCGCTGTTATCGGGATTGTCGGATTGGTCGCATTGCCCAACGAGGACGCGGATGGCGCGGAGCCAGAGGCCGCCCTCACCATGGCTCCCGCGCTTGATATTTCGCGTTTTGATATGGGCCTTGAGACTGATTTTACTGTTCCAAGCAAAGTTAAGACCGTGACGCTAAAGCCGGGTGACAATCTCGGGCCGCTCTTGCAACGCAACGGGTTGTCGGGGCCAGAGGCCTATCGTCTGACCCAAGCTTTTGGGGACGTTTTTAAACCGCGCAACTTACGGGCGGGGCAAGATTTTAATTTACATTTTGTCGACAACACGCTGGATCATCTGACCTTTAAGCCAAATGTTGAAACAACCGTTTTTATTGATCGTAACGGCGAGGACTTCACAGCGCGTAAGATCGAGGCTGAGTTCAAATATGAGACAATCGGCGTCAAGGCGACGGTTGAGAATTCGCTTTATGTTGACGCAACCCGTTTAGGCGCACCTGATAAAGTTGTGGTGCAATTTGCCAATATTTATGAATATTCCGTCGACTTTCAACGCGATATCCAGCCGGGCGATGCGTTTGAAATGTTCTTTGAGGTCGCACGCGATCAAAAAGGCGAAATCGTCAAAGCGGGTGATCTGCTTTACACGTCTTTTTCACCGCGCGGGAAAACCTCTGAATATTGGCTGTTCGAGGATAAAAAAGGGCGCGAGAATTTTTACGACGCCGATGGAAAAACGGCGAAACGTAAATTGCGGGCGACGCCTATTAATGGGGCGCGATTATCTTCATCATTCGGGCGCCGTAGACATCCGATTTTAGGATACCGCAAAATGCATTCGGGCGTGGATTTTGCCGCGCCGCGCGGAACACCTATTCTAGCAGCCGGGTCAGGTACCGTAGAACGCGCCAACCGTTATGGCGGTTATGGAAACTATATTCGCATTCGTCATACGGATGGCTATAAAACCGCTTACGCCCATTTGCAAAAATTTGCGCGTGGTGTGAAAGCCGGAGCCTATGTGAAACAGGACCAAGTGATTGGCTATGTCGGGACAACGGGCCGATCAACGGGACCGCATCTCCATTATGAAGTCATTCATCACGGCAAGAAAATTAATCCGCGTCGTCTTTCGCAACTCTCGGGAAAGCCGCTCTCAAAAGATCAGCTTCCGGCGTTTAAAAAACAGCGTGAGAAAATTGAGACAATGCGGGCGAGGTCAGAGACTTTAACACCCACATTACAAGCGGGTGTTTCTGTGTCAGCGTCGGCTTTAGCGGAATAACTAGTCGAGAGTATTTTAAGGTCTAATAAACCCCACGCGAATCGTGGGGTTGCGGACAAAGCGTGTTTTCGATATGGCTGGGATCGGCTTGGTAAAACATCGGAACTCTTATGAAAAACTTGCTTAATTTCTTTTTTTCTTTCGATAAATTATTCAAAGAAAAACTCATCGTGCCGTTTTTTTGGTTGGCGATCATTGTCTGGGGATTAGCCTTTTTTGAGAGTTTCTTGGCGGGCATAAATTTGGGACCTCTGGCGTTTATCGTCAAAATTATCGGCAATATTATCACCATCCTTCTCGCCTTGGTTATCTTTAGATTGCTGGCAGAATTGGCGACGGCTATTTTCCGAATTAATGACAATCTCTCACCTGATGGGGGAAAATCGGAACTCGTGGATATTGATCCAATTGCAGAAGCGCGTAAGGCTGCCGAAATGGCAGCGGCGCGCACGCGCGAAGCGACAAAAACTGTTGGTGAAAAAGCGTCGGCTGCGACAAAATCTGTTCGCGAGAATGTCGATGATATGACCGAGACTGTACAGGCGAAAGCGAAATCTGCGACTGCCTCTGTAAAAGAAAAAACCAAAGCGGCTGTTGAGACGGCGAAGCCGGGTTCCAAAACAGTTAAAGAAAAAGCGCCGGACATTTCGGATGCGCCAAAGCCAGTTAAAACGAAGACAGTTGAAGCGAAGCCCGCCGCATCCAAAACGACTTCTCCTAAAAAGAGAGGGCGTCCAGCGAGCTCGAAAACGAAAACAACAAAGCCTTCGACAGCTAAAGCGAAGACCACTGGAAAACGTGGTCCAAAAGCCGGGACAAAAATCCCGCGCGATGCAGATGGAAATTTATTGAAAAAAGACGGCACCCCGCGAAAAAAACCGGGACCTAGAAAATCCTAAATTTGGACGAGCTTTAAGAGGCGGCCTTTCGGGGTCGCTTTTTTATTTTTACTTTGAGGCTCTAGGAGAAGGGATCCGAAAATCTCTAATGGGATGCAGCGTTGCGTAAACACTGCACCCCAAAAATTTAGCTCACGAGATTTATGTCACGCTGATCCGAATTTTTCCGCCTGCCGCATCCACTTTGACGGTATCTCCATCGGCGATCCGGCCTGCAAGAAGCTCTCTGGCCAGCTCATCTTGTACTAATTTCTGGATGACGCGTTTGAGCGGTCTTGCGCCAAAGCTGGGGTCATATCCGGCTTGACCTAAGTGATCCCGCGCAACTTCTGACAGCTCGACCGAAATTTGCTTATCTTTTAGCCAGCCTTGCAATCGGCCTATCTGTATGTCGACAATCGCGCCCATATGTTCGGGCTTCAGCCGTTCGAACAGCAAGATTTCGTCAATCCGGTTCAAAAATTCCGGACGGAAATGGGCGTTGACTTCTGCCATGACGCCGACTTTCGCGACTTGCACATTATCGCCATCCGCCAGGTTCAGGAGATGCTGCGCGCCAATATTGGAAGTCATGATGATAAGCGTATTGCGAAAATCCACCGTGCGGCCCTGGCCATCCGTCAGTCGGCCATCATCCAAGACTTGCAATAATATGTTGAACACATCGGGATGGGCTTTCTCTACCTCATCAAAGAGAACAACTTGATAGGGTCTGCGTCTAACAGCCTCGGTCAAGGCCCCGCCTTCATCATATCCGACATAGCCGGGAGGCGCACCGATCAAGCGCGCGACGGAATGTTTCTCCATATATTCCGACATATCCATGCG
>CAZBDT010000061.1:0-6336 GCA_964490745.1 uncultured Algimonas sp. | reverse complement strand
CAATTAGGCTCATCTGTGGGCTTACTCGCCCAACCGCTCTCCACGATTGGGGGAAATTAAAGACATCATGACGGCATGTCAATTGCGATTTGCCACGCTCTCTCCATGGCTCAACCGGGTTTTCATGAGATTCCTGCGATCGATGCCCAATTTCGGGGTAACGAACACCATCCCTCTGAAAACTGGCGTTCCTTAGAAACGTTCAGACCACTCAAGCGACCTTGAAACTTATTCCAGCTTTATTCCTGCCAAGGGCCCATTTAATTGATAAGTTACCAATAGCTAGCAACGGTTTCGCGGCTCCAGCCACGCTACTCATCATCCAACCCAAACGCCGCGAAGCATCCTAAAATCTGATCCGATTCACGAGGGAGTTCCAATGGGTTCTATCAATTTGGAAGACGATTCCAAGACTTTTATCGTATCCTTTATTGAAGCGTCCACGTTCTGTGCGGCGGAAATGCAAGACGGAAAAAAGCTGGCCAGCGCTTTGGTTAGCTCTGTTTTCCCTACACCTGTCGGGCCGAGAAACATGAAGGATCCGATGGGGCGTTGCGGATCGCGCAGTCCCGCTCGCGCACGACGCACCGCGTCAGACACCGCTTCAACAGCACGGTCCTGTCCGATGACGCGCGCGGCTAAAACGTCCTCCATATTCAAGAGTTTTTCGCGCTCACCTTCCAGCATTTTTTCAACAGGCACGCCCGTCCATCGTGACACGACGGTGGCGATGGTCTCCGACGTCACCGTCTCACTCGCCAAGCTGGCCGTGTCGGATTGCGTTTCCAATTCTGCCGCCTTGGCTTCCAAGGCCGGAATATCTTCATGTTGCAAACGCCCTGCGGTCTCATAATCACCACGGCGAACCGCATCTTGTAGTTCAAACCGCGCGCGATCTAAGTCTTCTTTGACATCCGTGGCAGAGGCGAGTTTTGCTTTTTCCGCATTCCACGCCGCGCTCATTTCATCGGATTGGGCTTGCAGCTCATCAATCTCGGTTTGTCGTTTTTCGAGCCGCGTTTTGGACGCCTCATCTTTTTCTTTTTTGAGCGCTTCGACCTCGATGCGAAGTTGAACCAAGCGCCTGTCAATTTCGTCCAGCGCTTCGGGTTTGCTATCCACCTGCATGCGCAAGCGCGACGCCGCTTCATCCATCAAGTCGATGGCTTTATCGGGCAAAAAACGGTCCGTGATATACCGGTTAGACAGTTGTGCCGCAGAGACGATGGCCGAATCGGAAATACGAATACCGTGATGGACTTCATATTTTTCTTTCAATCCGCGTAAGATCGAAACCGAGTCTTCGACCGTGGGCTCAGTCACAAACACGGTGAGGAAACGCCGCGCGAGGGCCGCGTCTTTTTCCAAATGTTTGCGATATTCATCCAGCGTTGTTGCGCCGATACAATGCAGCTCTCCGCGTGCTAGAGCGGGCTTGAGCAGGTTCGCCGCATCCATTGCGCCGTCTGTTTTACCCGCGCCGACAAGGGTATGAATTTCATCGATAAAGAGAATGATCTGGCCGTCGGCTTTTTCAATTTCTTTTAAAACGGCCTTGAGGCGTTCTTCAAATTCTCCGCGATATTTCGCCCCCGCAATGAGGGCGCCCATATCGAGCGCGAGAAGTTTTTTATCGCGAACAGATTCGGGCACGTCGCCACTGACAATACGAACGGCGAGGCCTTCTGCAATGGCGGTTTTCCCGACACCCGGTTCGCCGATGAGGAGGGGGTTATTCTTGGACCGCCGCGAGAGAACTTGGAGCGTGCGCCGAATTTCTTCATCCCGCCCAATCACGGGGTCGAGTTTTCCGTCCCGCGCAGCTTGTGTCAGGTCCCGCGCATATTTTGACAGAGCTTCATATTGATCTTCGGCTGAATCGGATGTCACCGGATCATCAGAGCGAACAGATGCAATGGCTTCGCCCAATCGCGATGCGTCGAGGCCTGAATTGGATAAGGCGCTGCGTAACTCTCGATCGGCTTGAGTCACCGTGGCGAGGAGGAGGCGTTCTAACGTGACAAAGGCATCGCCGGACTCTTTTGCCGTTTTTTCAGCGACAGCAAAGATTTTGGTTGCGGGTTTAGAGAGGGAAAGCCTTGATCCGCCTTCAACTTTCGGTAATTTGTTTAGGGTTTGATTGACGGCCTTATCCACCGCATCCGGTGACGTTCCTGCCATTTGGATCAGATTGCGGGGCAGTCCTCCATCTTCATGCAAAAGCGCACGTAATAAATGGGCCGGGGTTAATTGTTGATGGTCGCGCGTCACGGCCTCTGTCTGGGCCGCCTGTATCACGCTGCGCGCGCGCTGCGTATAGGCTTGAATATCCATGTTTCTATCTCAGTCAGCTATATGTTTGGGCAGGCTGCCCGGTTTCCTGATCGAGATAGGAATTAAATCTTAGTCTTCAAGATGTATGGAAATGGCCAAACGTCGACCATGTCAGATAGGTATAGAGCTACTCAGCCGCTTCGACTGGTTCTTCAGTCTTTCGTGCAGGCGCTTTGCGACGACGTTTGGGTTTGTCTTCGCTCTCCGCTTTCACGGTCTTTTTCGCTTTTGCTTTTGGCGCTTCAGCTTCCGGCTCGACGAGCTCTAATTCAGCAGGGCTCTCACTATTTTCTTCTGATGGCTTGGCCTCTGTCTGGGCCTCATCTCTGTCACGGCGATGATTGCGGTTATTTCGACGCGAATGTTCGCGTGTGTCGCCGTCTTCACCCTCTGTTTCGCCGCGTTCTGCGCGTTTGGCTGCGCGTTCAGCTTCGGCTTTTTCGCGCGCTTCTTGCGCTTCTTTCTTGGCCGCTTCCTGCGCATTCATCAGACGCAAATAATGCTCCGCATGTTGCAGCAAGTTCTCGGCATTGACGCGGCTTCCGCCCATCTTGGCATCGCGCGCTAATGTCGTATATTTTTCATAAATCGTGGAGGCATTACCGCGAACTTTTACGCCCGGGCCTTGGCTATCCATAGACCGATTATGGTTGTTATGGTTATTATGCCGATTATTGTTTTTATTCCGATTACGGCCGCGTTGACGCTTCATCGATCTTCCTCAAATGGGGCGACAGCTTAAAGGGCGTTCAGCTACACGGTAGGTTGCGTAAGGCCCCAAGTCTGTCGGCAATAGCAGCGGCGTCTACAAAGATAATCTGAGCAACGTCCCGAACTGCGTACTTTGCCTAGCAAAGCTAGAGGCCCATGCAAAGGGCTTTTTCAGGACTTTTTTCGGGCCCAAACTGTTCGGTCATGCCCGCTTAAATCTTGATTCACGCTGACATCGTCCCAAGCGGTACCACTTAAGAAGCTTTTAAGCGCTTCCGCTTGATCATATCCAATTTCCAAGCCCAGCCAGCCGCCTGATTTTAAATAATCGGGAGCAGCGGCAATGATGTCTCGATAAGCCTCCAATCCGTCACGCCCACCGCGCAAAGCAATATCCGGATCATAGTCGATGACTTCGGTTTCCAACGATTCCATCGCCGAATTGGTTATATAAGGTGGGTTAGAGACGATCATGTCATATGTCTCACCAGTCGGAACGGCCTTATACCATTCACCTGTGAAGAAATTCACGCGGTTTAACAGCTCTAACGCGTCAGCATTAGATCGCGCGATTTGCAGGGCCGCATCAGAAATATCAGTGGCATGCAGGGTCCAAAGCGCATTTTCTGAAAGCAGAGTTAGTCCAATCGCACCGCTTCCTGTGCCAAGGTCCAAGAGTTTTGCAGGCCGCGCGCTATCCAATCGGCGCAGTGCATCTCGAATGAGGGTTTCCGTGTCAGATCGAGGCGAGAGCACATCTTTGGAAATCTTAAATCTACGCCCATAAAACTCTCGCCAACCCAGAATATGATCAACGGGTTCGCCTGATAAACGGCGCTGCATATGATTTGTTATGACCTCGAAAACGCCAGGGTCTAAGAATTCTGCGCCGCGCAACATCAAAGCCGTTTTATCAAAACCGGTTGCGGCCAGAACGATTTCCAAGGCGTCGTCTTCCGCAAAGGGCAGGTCTGCCTCTAGAAAGGCTTGCGTAAGAAACCGCTTTGCAGACCGCGCATTTAGCCCGGAATAAGGGCCGGAGCGCGGGCGTTGATCCAGTGGCGTGACCATCAGATGAGCGACAGAATTGCGGATTCGATCAAGCTGAGATCGCCCGGGCGCGACAGGCTGTGATCGCCGCCACTGACCAATGTATAAGTAACGTCTTTTGAGGTCAGCATATCGAGCAAACGTTTGGAATGGGCCCAAGGCACAACCGTGTCTTCATAGCCTTGTAAAATTCGGATGGGACATGTCAGCGGAATGGGCAGGTCTAAAATTTGTCGGGCTTTGCCGTCCTTAATAAGCGCTTTTGAATAGGCATAGGGTTCTTCATATCCGGAAGGCTCGTAAACGACGCCGTCATTTTCCAAGGCTTTGATTTGGTCCTCGGTCCAATTTGCAACCGTCAGTTTTTCGGTAAAATCAGGCGCGGGATTAATCAGGACTAAGCCTGCGCATCGCGGCGTATTGGCAATCGCCGCCAGCAGAGATGCCCACCCTCCCATGGAAGACCCAATATAAATGACGGGCCCCTCGCAAAGTTGGTCCCTCACGGTCGCGATATCGTCGGCCCAACGGGAAATCGTGCCGTCTGTAAATTCACCACTACTTTGCCCGTGGCCAAAATAATCAAAGCGAATGAACGCTTGGTCCCGTTCTTTCGCCCAATTGTGCAAATGCGTAGCTTTCGATCCTTCCATATCGGATTTTAATCCCCCACACCAAATCAGAGTAGGGCCATTGCCGTCTGATTTTTCATAGGCAATTTTTTCACCTTCAGATGTTGTGAGAAAGTCGGGCATTTTGATTCCCTATGGGTTAAAGACGTTAGATATGAATGTGCTGCAAATTTTACCTGATCTCAATGCCGGAGGTGTTGAACGCACAGTTTTAGAAACTGTGGAGGCCTTGGTCAGGGCCGGGCATGGTGCGCATGTCCTCTCCGTCGGGGGGCGGTTGGTTCCAGAATTGGAAGCTATGGGCGGCGTGCATCATACGGCCAATATCGGCTCTAAGAATATTTTATCGGTTCCATGGCGTATTGCAGGGGTCAGGCGCTTAATTGCGGAACATAATATTGATATCGTCCACGCCAGGTCTCGCGCGCCGGCTTGGCCAGCTATGCTCGCGGCGCGGGCCGAGATCGTCCCCTTCATCACGACCTATCACGGCATATATAATGCGAAATCGGCCATAAAGCGTGCCTATAATTCTGTGATGTCAAAAGGCGATGTCGTCATTGCGAACTCGAATTTTACGGCAGGGCATATTCATAAAGAACACGGCACAGACCCAAAGCGCATTACAGTCATTCCACGCGGAGTGGATATGTCAGCCTTTGATCCTCAGCAGATCTCACAACAGGATATTCAAACCCAGCGCGCAGCGTGGGGCGTCAAACCGACTGACACTGTCGTTGTTTTGCCGGGTCGGTTGACACGCTGGAAGGGCCAGACCGTGGCGATAGAGGCTTTACGATTGGCGGGCGATTCATACCGTCTGATCCTCGTTGGGGATGCGCAAGGGCGTGATGATTATGTTCAAGAGCTGCGCGCGCAATCAAATGGCCTGAACGTCGTATTTGCAGGCCATCGCACAGATATGGACCTGATCTATGCGGCGGCTGATATAATTATTTGCCCGTCTACAGACCCCGAAGCCTTTGGTCGAACCGCTGCGGAAGCTCAAGCGATGAACCGACCTGTGATTGCCAGTGATCACGGCGGCGCCGTGGAGGTGGTCTTGGACGCTGTCACGGGATGGCGTGTTCCACCGGGCGACGCGCCCGCATTGGCCAAGGCGCTGAAACGGGTGCAGGCGTTAACAGGTGTTGCCAATGCACGAGACAGGATTGCAAAAGACTATTCTAAAACGGCGCTCCAAACAGCCCTTCTGGATGTTTATGCAAATTGCGCGAAACTTCAGTCGATTTAAGGGGTTTCTCTTGAACATGGACACAAAAACCGCCATATCCTCGCCCTAATAAACTACATGATTGAAATAACCTCAGGAGAACCCCAATCGCCAGAAGACCCCTTTCGGCCCAACCTGCCAAGAAACCAAAAGGCCCGCGCATAAATCGTGACATTACCGCCGATAATGTCCTGCTCATTTTAGCCGATGGTGAAAAACGAGGCGTTGTACCTCTCAACGAAGCACTCGCTGCAGCCCGTGACGCTGGCCTCGACCTCGTCGAAGTGGCCCCCGGAAAAACACCTGTTTGTAAGGTGTTGGATTACGGGAAGATGCGCTTTGAAAATCAAAAGAAAAAAGCGGCTAATCGCAAGA
>CAZBDT010000060.1:0-13987 GCA_964490745.1 uncultured Algimonas sp. | reverse complement strand
CACCCTGCTGCCGGAATTGTCTAAGTCAATCGAAAGGAGACGAAAATCCTAAGACATTTACGTTTACGAGATTGGGAAGGTCAGTGTCAAGGCGGTCATACGGCTCCACTGATATGGGAGATTATGACTGCGCATATCATTCCTCACCAACTAAAAGGCTTTCTGCACCCCAAATGTGAACGTCATATCTGTTTCCAATTGAGGACCATTCAAGTTTCGATATAGCGGTAAACCAACCTCAGCTGCGAACCGTGCACCTCGCAAAGCCTCGCCAGACAAAGCTAGATTTACGCCCATTAAGGCCTCAACCACTTCACCACCGTGATTATCTGGATCAGCGGTTTGAACGGGCGCAGCGATAGCCGGATCAATCCCAGAAATCTTGCCTTGGCTGCGCGCTTTCACGCGACCGGATATCGAGACACTCGGCTTGGGTTCAAAAGCCAACCAAGTTGTGCCTTCGATCTTGTCACCTAATTGATAGCCCTCCTTATTCGTATCGAGCCGTAGGACAGCCGAGGCCTGCCCCCCAACACTCCAACGACCAAACCGCGTTCGTGCCGTTAGTGACGGTTTGGCGTCCCAAGTCCCCGACCCTAATTGCATCGGGTAAGGCAAACGGAGTTCTGGCGTTGTATTCATTGGCGTGAGGACGCTATCTGTTTGCGTATTCGATCCGGTCGGCAAAGAGACAGCTAAACCTAAATTGATTTGCCGATGGGGATAGGCCCCATCATCTAAACCAATGATAGCACCGAGTGTCGTATCCCCAAAGCCGTTTGATTTCGTCGTGAAATTACCGAGACGACGATCCCCCACAGCCCCGGCAAATGTAACATGATCCATGTCGTTAGACATATACATGCCCATTCCCATGAGCGTGATCCGGTCGGATAAACCATACATGGCACCAACCATATGCATGCCCATATCCATTTGCGTTGGTACAACGCGCAATGTTGGCGGCATGCCAAAGCGATTTGGAATTGTCGTTGCGATGATCTCGGGCGATAGCGATGTCGTCCCGTCGCGGTTTCCGTCCATATCCATATAGCTGTAGCGATAGGACACCATCCATTCGCCCTGTTTGTGGCGATGATCTGCCATAACGCCAATGGGTGCATGATCCGTAGCATAGGTTACCTTACCACCGTCACCTTCATGAGCATGGATATTTGAGAATGTTGAGAGCGAAGCGCAGACAAGCGTGCTCGCTGAAAGAAGCGATTTAATAGTCATAATATTTTGATTTCAGTCTGTGAGAAAAAGAGAGTTTTAGATCACAGTCTGAAAAGGGGGTGCACGAGAGCCCAAAGGCGGTCCGCGTGGACAGGCAATTAAGAAAAGTGAAGGCCTTAGGGAAGATGAAAACGCTGACCATTTTATGGCAACTAGAACCGCTGCCTGTGAAGCCTGTATGAATACAAAAGGCACGACACAATCTTCGCAATCCATTTCTAAATTTACATTTGATTGATCGACTATGCCTAAAGCTTCTTTCAACTCCTTAAGGCTATCTTGCATCTCTATGGAAACCTGCTCCGCAGGGTTACAAATCAAAGCGTACGTAGACCCACTCGCCATAACGAATGACGGAAAAAGCGCCTGAATGAAAAGCGCGAATGCCAGCAAAATAGCTAAGGCTGAATGTCGATAGATTCGATACATAGCGGATGGCTACATCTTCCAACTTAACCATAACTACAAGTGGTCGAACTGAATCTTTTTATGCTTCGTTTATCCGTGATTTAAAGTCTCACAATGTGTTGCGTTATAGCTTGCATCTTGACCCTATGGCTGACGCCCACCATTTAGCGGCTATGACCGATAACTCTCTCACCCCCCGCGAAATTGTGTCCGAATTGGACCGTCATATTGTGGCGCAGGCCGATGCAAAACGCGCCGTTGCCATTGCTCTGCGTAATCGATGGCGTCGCCGCCGCGTCTCCGAAGATTTACGACAGGAAGTGACACCCAAAAATATACTCATGATTGGCCCGACAGGCGTAGGAAAAACCGAAATCTCACGACGTTTGGCCAAATTAGCGCAAGCCCCCTTTATAAAGATTGAGGCGACGAAATTCACAGAGGTCGGCTATGTCGGGCGTGACGTAGAACAGATCGTTCGCGACCTCGTCGAAGCATCCATTTCCTTATTGCGCGAAGAAAAACGCGCCCAAGTTCAAACCCAAGCTGAAGAAGCCGCAGAGGCCCGCATTCTGGAAGCGCTTGTTGGGGCGAGTGCGTCCGACGCAACGCGGGAAAAATTCCGTCAGAAATTATTATCAGGTGAGTTAGACGATAAAGAAGTCGAATTAGAACTTTCTGATACGGCGTCCCCGTTCCAAGGCTTTGAGATTCCAGGGCAACCTGGTTCCAGCATGGGCATGCTGGACCTCTCCTCTATGTTTGGAAAAATGGGTAAAACTAAAACGGTGAAGCTCCGCATCGGGGACGCGCATGGGCCGCTGCTGTCTGAAGAATCTGATAAACTCTTAGATGATGACGCGATTAAGCGCGAAGCGGTTGAACGTACCGAACAGGACGGCATTGTCTTTCTCGATGAGATTGATAAAATCACGACACGGTCTGATGCGCGCGGCGGAGATGTATCGCGGGAAGGCGTGCAACGCGACCTCTTGCCTTTAATAGAGGGCACGACCGTTTCCACGAAATACGGCCCTGTAAAAACCGATCATATTCTCTTTATCGCCAGCGGCGCGTTTCATGTCGCGAAACCGTCTGACTTGCTGCCCGAATTACAAGGTCGCCTGCCTATTCGCGTAGAGCTTCGCGCTCTGACGGAAGCTGATTTTGTTCGGATTTTAACGGAACCTGAAGCCAGCCTTATCCGGCAATATACAGCCTTAATGGCAACGGAAGAAGTGACGTTGGACTTCACAGAAGACGGGATCGCAGAAATTGCGAAACTCTCAGCCGAAGTGAATGCAAGTGTCGAGAATATCGGTGCGCGACGGCTCCACACCGTAATGGAGCGTTTGCTGGATGAGATCAGCTTCATTGCGTCTGATAAAAGCGGCCAGACCTTTACCATTGATGCGGCGTATGTCCGTGAACATGTCGGGAAACTCGCCAAGAACCAAGATCTCAGCAAGTTTATTTTATAGAACGAAGAGTTAGAATAAGGTCAGCACGTCCTTCTGAACTTTCTTAAATACAGATTTTGAATAGCCAGCTTTGACCATGACATGCGCCCCGAAATAGGAGATCCAAATCAGGTCAGCTTTATCCTGCGCTGACGATCCTTTGACGCAATGTTTTATCGCACTGCGCAATCGCGAAATTGACGCGGAGACATTGTCTTCCACGTCTTTATCGAATGGAGCCTGATCAATCGCAGCATTACAAAGCAAGCATCCCCAGCGGCCTTGCGGCGTTTGTGCCGCCTCAATATGAGAGGCAAAGAGGTTCGAAATTCTTTCCTCTACAGAAAGACTACTATTGCGGAGCATTTTCACACCGACGGTTACATATTGCGTATTATAATCGGAAATAGCGTGTTGATAGAGCGCTCGCTTATCTCCAAAGCTCGCATAGAGAGACCCTTTATTTAATCCTGTCGCTTTCATAATATCGGCATAGGACGCGCCCTCATAGCCATGTTCCCAAAAGACATCCCGCAGGGCGCTTTTAACTTCAGCTTCATCAAATTTTCTGGGTCGAGCCATATGAGGCGCGCTTTCATAAATATAATTCTAGAAAATATATCAGTTATTGAACGTTCATTCAATTAAAGCCCAAAACGCTTATTCTGATAACAAAACACCACTCGAATTTAATTTTTGAGGGGTTTCCAAAAAAAGTCTATCACTTCAGAAAAACATACCACGCACCTGTCCCGCCATGTTTAATATGGGCAGGCGCATAGCTCGCAATGAGAGGTCTGACAGTCGGTTCAGCAATCCAATTTGGAAAATTTCGACGCAAGACACCATCACCACGCAGCCCCTTCCCCGTTACAACGAGGAGGCAAAATTTATTTCGGTTTGATGCCCGTATAATCGCGCGATGCAAAGCCGGACGGGCCATAGTCTGAGTCATATCATGCAAATCGATTTTCGCATCAATTTCAACGCGCCCACGCCGAACACGTTTATCTTGATTGACATCAAGCGTTTGCGGAACGGGCTTGGCGCGCGGCGCTTCCGCAGCGGGAATCCTAAGCATATTTGCAAAATCTTCTCGCGTCGGCAGAGGTTTCGCACTGCCTTTACCCTTTGGTCGACGTCTTGGGCTGACAGTCTGCGAAACATGTCGCCAAATCTTGGTCTCGCCCGGTTTGAGGGGGCGCTCTGTCATGAGATAAGTTTACCGGAAACATGTTTGGGAAGAAGAAGCGTCCAACGCACGGGATGTTTCTGAACGCCAGCAAACTCTCCGGCCTTATCACCGGAGCCGAAAAATAAATCCGCACGCAATGGCCCTTTGATCGCACTTCCAGTATCATGCGCCGCAACGAGAAGTCCTGTCGGTTTGCCGCGATAATCGCGCGGTCGTGTCGGAAGTGTTGTCTCCAGCCAATATAAACTACCATAAGGATGATAGCGAGGGTCGACTGCAATCGCGCCCATAGCTGTCAGAGGCACGCGCATGGCCCCTTGCGGACCCTCACCCGGGCGAATGGACTGTTCCGTGAAATATATGTAGCGTGGATTTTCATTCATCAAATCCCGTGCCGCTTTTGGCCCCTTGCGCGCCATCCACTCTGCAATAGCTTGCTTCGAAGCCTGTTCACGAGTCAGCTCTCCGCGCCGAATGAGAATACCGCCGATAGAGCGATAAGGCTGGCCATTATTGGCCGCATAAGCCGCGCGCAATATCCGCCCATTCTTATATTTTAACCGGCCCGACCCTTGAATTTGTAAAAAGAAAACATCAATCGGTCGCCCATATGCGATCACGCGTGATGTCGCGGCATTTACCTGAGCGCGGGGTAACCCCAATTTAGCTTCAGATGAGGGTTTGGCCAGAATAGGTTCTGAAAACTCTCTATCCGCTTTCAACCTGACCTCGACTTCGGGTTCATAATATCCCGTTAGCAGACCCTCTTTACCCGCCCGAGTCATGAGAGAAACAGGCTTAAACCAGCTCTCAAAAAACTGCCTGACATCCTCTTCTCGTGGGTCAACCGACAGCAAGACACTTGCGCCTTGGCAGGTCACGCGCCAATCTCCAAATGTTCCGTATTGCGGCAAATTTGGATTTAACAACATATTGTCATCAGCCTCTGCCCACGTCTCACATCCCCGTACAAAGGCTTTTAGAGCGGGCTTAGGATTGTGTTCTTTCCAATATGGCAATGCAGCAAAACCTGAAGGCTCTGGCGCTTCAATGACAGGTTCAGGCGGAGGCGCCATTGGTACAGGCGCAGGTGTTTCCACCCGCGGTGCAGGCGGTGGTTTTGGAAGCGGTTCCGCTTCTATCACGACACCGGGATTTTCGACATCCGGATCAGGGTAATTGGGCTCTACAGGTATAGTGGTACAGGCCGTCGCAAAACCACAAATAACGAATAGGCCGAAAAGACGGCGCATGATTAGGCGATGGTATCAGGAGATGGGTCTGCTTCTAATTCATCACCCTCACTGGGTTCGACATTAGCAAGTCGCCAATTTAAATCGTTGCTTTTCATGTCACGTATATATTCCCAAACTTCCGAAACAGAAGACAGAATATCAGGATCGCCCATTACGAGCTCTCCATCTGCATCTCGCAGAGCTGACGTCAGATCAGCTTCGTAGAGGACGGAAATATGCGCAACCGATCCTTCCGTCTTAGCGGCTTTAATCGACGCCTTTTTAAGCCGGCCCAAATCCGTGATTTGTGTCTGGCCTGCCGCCTCACGCGCGGTAATAGCGTCGTCATAAATCGCGTAAGTCTCATCCGTCAAAAGATCGCTTAACAGCTCACGGTCACCATTTGCATAGGCCTCCAATATCATAGAATAGGCCGCTGTCGCACCGCTCATAAAATGTGCTATAGAGAAAGAGGGGTCGAGACGCGTGATGCCCGAAAGGCCCAAGCGCTCAACCTCAGGGTCTGCATCTGGCTCAACTTTACGATTAGGATCTTCCATACCGAAATCAACTGGATCAGACTTTTCTTCAGGCACACCCCCAAAACCCGTTTGTTTTCCTAAAACGGAGTAGAAAACAACAACTACGACTGTGGCTAATGCCGCATAAATTATCACGTCGAACATGGAAGGCCTTTATCTCGCGAATTACGAACCTATATACGGCCTAACAGACCGTCTGGGCTAATGAATATATCAGCTAAGGTGTGTCGTCAGCCGTTTCAAGGAAAGAGCATTATGGCCAAGAAACCAAAAAAGGGTGAAGAGACACCCGCAGAAGACAGTTTATCCATCGAAGGCGAAAACGCCGTCACACCGGAAGACGCCCCACAAGGCCCCATGCTGTCCGTCTTAGCGCAATATACGAAGGATCAGAGCTTCGAGAATCCAGGCGCGCCAAACAGCCTGCGCTCCGGCCTTCCAGCCCCGCAAATTGGTGTGAATATCGAAATTGGTCGCCAGATGATGGATGACGACACGGTCGAAGTCACATTGATGCTGAAAGCCGAAGCACGGCGTGAGAACGAAGTCGCCTTCATCGCAGAGCTTGAATATTCAGGTCTCTTCGCCTTCCAAGGTGTTGGTATAGAAGAAGTTCAACCATTGATCATGATCGAATGTCCGCGCCTCCTCTTCCCATTTGCGCGCCAGATCATGGCTTCCATGACACAAAGTGGTGGCTTCCCGCCAATTCTGTTGGATCCACCGGATTTCACAGCCATGTTCCGCGACGAAATGATGCGCCGCGCACAAGAAGCCGGCGTGAACTAACCCATCTGGAAAATATCCACTTGAATACCCGCCTCAGACCTCTGGGGGCGGGTATTTTTATGCCGGCTGGTCTTCACATGTGCGCACATTAAGCTATGACTTTCGGACGTAATTCTATTTTCAAGGTCCGTCATGCGCCTCTCTATTGAACGCTCTACCCTGCTTAAGGCTTTGGGACACGTCCAGAACGTCGTTGAACGCCGGAATACAATCCCGATTTTGTCAAACGTTCTCATGAGCGCAGAGGACGGACAATTGACATTGGTCGCAACCGATTTGGATATTGAGGTCTCTGAAACGACTTCTGCGGATATCTCCGCGCCCGGACAGGTGACGGCCCCGGCACACACGCTATACGATATCGCGCGGAAATTGCCGGACGGATCGCAAGTCGTTTTGCAAATCAACTCAGACGACCGTTTGGATGTTGATGCGGGGCGTTCGCACTTTACGCTGCCGCTGCTGCCCTCAGGCGATTTCCCGAAAATGACGGCGGACGGCTTTACACATGAATTCTCAATATCTGCGGCGGACCTGTCCCGCCTGATTGATAAAACGCGCTTTGCCATTTCAACTGAAGAGACCCGCTATTATTTGAACGGTATTTACGTTCACGGACATGACGGAAAATTGCGCGCTGTCGCAACAGACGGCCACCGCTTAGCCTTAGCTGAAAGCCCGGCTCCAAGCGGCGCCGCCGACATGCCGGGCGTCATCATTCCGCGCAAAACTGTCTCTGAAATCCGCCGCTTAATCGATGGGATGGATAGCGACGTCCATGTCAGCGTCAGCGAAGCCAAAATCCGTTTCAAGACGGGTAATGCCGTGATGACATCCAAATTGATTGACGGAACCTTCCCGGATTATGAGCGCGTTATTCCGAAAGGAAACACCAAAGAGCTGACGATTGACAATCAGGTTTTCAAGGGCGCCGTTGACCGCGTTGCGACGATTTCTGCTGAAAAATCGCGTTCAGTTAAACTTAGCTTGGCAGAGCATAACCTATCCCTGACCGTGAATAATCCGGAAAGCGGTAACGCCAATGAAGACCTTCCGGTCGACTACGCCGCTGATCCGCTGGAAATCGGGTTTAATGCGAAATATCTGCTGGATGTCGCGGGCCAAATAGAAGGACGCGACGCGACATTCTTCTTGGACAGCCCCGCCTCGCCTGCATTGGTCAAGGACAGCGAAGATGAACATGCGCTCTTCGTTTTGATGCCACTGCGCGTCTAACCCCTTTTAAGTGGCGTCGATTGCCTCTTTACGGCTGATCGATTTTCGGTCCTATCCTGCGTTGGATATCGCGTTTCAGTCGGGTGCAATCGCACTCTACGGCCCTAATGGCGCTGGTAAAACGAACCTTTTAGAAGCCATATCATTGCTATCTCCCGGGCGGGGCTTACGGCGTGCGAAAGTCGATCTGTTAGCTCGTGTCGAAAATGGAACGTCACGCCCGGCTTGGGGCATCAACGCGTCGCTCCATATCGGACAGGATGAGGACGAGCCAACGCGCATATCAATCGGGCAAGTCCCGGAATATCCGCGCCGTCGACAGCTTAAGATCGACGGAAAAGCGGCGACGGGACCTGAGCTGGCCCGGCGCATCTCAATGCTATGGCTTACGCCTGCGCAAGATCGGTTATTTACGGGCCCCGCCTCTGATCGCCGTAAATTCATTGACCGTTTTGCCTTAGCCTTTGCGCCCGATCATGGGGCCAACACAATCCGGTTCGAAAAAGCCCGCACAGAACGAAACCGCCTCCTTAGCGACGGTATCTCAGATCGTGCCTGGTACGAAGCGATTGAGGCGGACCTTGCCAAATTCGGAGCTTTGGTTGCGCAAGCCCGTACAGAAACAGTGACGAATCTACAGCGGGAGATCACGGTCAGAGAAACCTTCTTTAATAATTCTTTGATAGGGTTGAACGGCACGCTGGAAAATCAGTTTCAAGATGGCCGGGATCTCACCTCCCTAGCTGACAGCTATCGAGACAGGCTGGCGACCGAGCGGCAAATAGATATGCGCGCGGGTCGGACCCTAACAGGTCCACACAGGACCGAGTTACATGTCACCCACAAAGCCAAAGCGATGCCTGCGGCGCTTTGTTCAACCGGGGAACAAAAAGCCCTCCTGATCGGTCTTATCCTCGCGCAAGCGCGCGCTCTAGCCGAAAGACATCCGATTTTATTACTGGATGAAGTCGCCGCGCATTTGGACTCCCTACGCAGGGCTGCGCTAGCCGAAGAGTTATTGGACCTTGGCCTTCAAGTCTTCATGACAGGGACAGACAAGACACTTTTTTCCGACTTTGGGGCCCGCGCGCAAATCATGCAGGTCGCCGATGGACAGCTCTCATAAATGAAAACGCCCTGCCCTCCGCTGGGCGGAAGACAGGGCTACGATACCGAAACGGGGCGCAGTTGTCCGATATCGATCTTTTGCGTCAGCTGCTGATGAACGCCTTAACATGAATGCAAGATGAACGCTATTTATAGCGCCTTTGCATTAAGTCAGGAAGCTCACGGCCATCACCGGATGCGCGTTTTTCCAAGGCGGATTTGAGTATGGAGGAGTTATTTGTCAAGGCCAAGCCAAGACGTCTTGCATGCCCAAACGCAGTTAATTTTGTGCCTGAAATCTCAGAGATTAAATGGGTGAGCATTCCAAACTGTCTTGTGTCTGCATTCCGCCAAAGATCATAATCCAATAATGCCGTCACGCCTATATCCTGACCTGTCATTATAGCCGAGTTCACGCCATCGGCCAAAGCCGCAGCATCTCGTAGCCCTAAGTTTAACCCCTGCCCTGCCAGCGGATGAATGACATGTGCAGCGTCGCCAACCAGTGCGATACGGCCCGTTGAAAACCTATCCGCCACCTGCAAGCGAAGTGGGTAGCTTTGACGGGGTGCAGTCAAAGTCATATCTCCCAAATATCCGTCCATTTTCTCGGATAACAGACTTAAAAAATCTGACTCTTCCACCGCGGCAGCCGCGTTGATCGCAGCGGTTGGTCCTGACCACACAATCTGACTTCGGGCCTCGGTCAGCGGCAAAACGGCTAGAGCGCCACCTTTTATAATCCGTTGCCAGGCCAAACCATCATGCGGTAATTCATGTGAAATCGTTGTGACAAGAGACGCCGCATCATAATCAAAACGTTGAACCGTTATCCCGGCTTTCCGACGTATTACCGAATTTCTGCCATCCGCCGCAACCAAAAGACTGGCAGAGAATTGACCCTGATCTGTCTGAACTGTGACGTGTCCGCCACTCTCTTCAAAACCTTGAACCGAAATAGAAGCGAAGCAGTCAATGGATTTGGACGCCCTAACGCGATCAACCAAAGCGGACTTAAGAGTGGGGTTTTCAATAAGTGCGCCCAAATCACCGCCGTCGCCATCTCCCTCAAAATGAAGGCGCCACGGACTATTGGGAGTGCCTTCTGTGACAAGCATATCTTGGATCGGCTGCAATTTCCCGGATATATCCACGCCGAGATTTTCGAATAATCGCAAGGACGTTGTCGATAAAGCCGAGGCTCTTCCGTCAGCTCCCGACTTAATCATTGCCCTGTCCAACAGTGCGACATCTGCGCCGCTTTCCGCACAGGCCAAAGCCGTTGTGAGGCCCACCAAGCCCGCACCTATAATGATAACGTCAAAGTCTGTTTTCATAACTCTCACATAGGCCCCATCGTCTGGAAGTAAAAGGCGGCAAATCGCATCAAATCTGCCTTGGCCTTAACGCCTCATTCACGCTTGCTATTTACACTTTGGTAAGCGTTTTAACCCTGCTTTGAGGTCCAGATGACACCACCGCCATCAGCAACTGCCGAATATGATGCAGGTTATCAATACGCACCGGAAGATATCCATGCGATGATGGCCGAAGTCACGGCACAGCAAGGCAATGTTTTTTGGCGGGCGGTCAGAGCCTTATGCCTGTGTCTTATCGGCGTGATCATTCTAGTGTGTGTACTCGCCTATAATCCGTTCGATCCGACAGGTGACACAGCCGGAATCGGTGTGGGCCGCCATCCATTTGGAATTGCGGGCGCGAATATAGCGAACCTCTTCATGCAAACCTTAGGCTGGGGCGGACTGCTTCTAGGTGTCTTAATTTCCCTTTCCGGTATCCGTCGCCTCATGGGCCGAGTTGGACCGCGTTCACGCGCTATGAAATGGAAACGAATTGCAATTGGGACTGGCGCAATCCTGCTGGGGACAATGACGCTATCCGCTTTCCCCATTCCGCAAAGCTGGCCCATGGCGAGCGGCTTAGGTGGATTGATCGGCGATATTTTACATCTGACACCTAAGGGCTGGCTTGATGCGTTTAACGTTCCGCTCTCCGGGCTTTGGATTGCGATCTTGTCCTTTGCCGGGGCCGCCTATTTATTGGCCCTCTATCTCGGTGTGGTTACGAAAGACCTCTTGGATGTTGCAGATGCGGCGACATTAGTTTGGGCCTATATCCGCATTTGGGTTGATCGTTTCTCCGCTTGGATTGTGCGCTTGTTCCGCAAAGGATATGAGACGCCCATGGACGCCCAAATGGCGAGCGAACCGCTTTATCGCGACATCCCTGATACGCCTGCCCCTGCCCCAGCAACCTATGCGCCTGAACCTGTGGCTGCACCAAAACCCGCACCGAAAAAGCGTACGACCAAGCGCAAGACCGTTAAAAAGCCGCCTCAACCGAGTTTCGATTTTTCCGGCAATGATGACTATGTCCTCCCCGGTCTCGACCTTTTGAAAGCCCCACCACCGCGCTCCACCGTGCGCGATGAAGGCGCATTGCGCCGCGCATCTGATCAGCTTCACAAAGTCATGGGCGATTACGGCGTGGACGGCGAAATGGGACAAGTCAGTCCGGGACCCGTTGTCACGCTCTTCGAATTTGAGCCTGCGCCCGGTGTGAAGTCCCAACGCATCATCAACCTCTCTGACGACATCGCCAGAAACATGTCCGCCCAATCCGCCCGGATCGCAGTCGTCCCCGGCCGCAATGCCATGGGCGTCGAACTGCCGAACCGCAAACGCGAGATGGTCTGGTTGCGCGATATGCTGGCAAGCTCGACTTTCCAAAACTCTGAGGCCTCGCTGCCGCTCATTCTCGGCGAAGATATTGGCGGTACGCCTTTCGTCGCTGACCTCGCCAAGATGCCGCATTTGTTGGTCGCGGGTACAACCGGGTCCGGTAAGTCGGTGGGTGTCAACGCCATGATCCTCTCGCTGATGTACACGCTGACGCCGGAGCAGTGTAAGTTCATCATGATCGACCCGAAAATGCTCGAACTGTCCGTTTATGATGGCTGCCCGCATCTGCTCGCCCCTGTCGTGACCGAGCCGAAAAAAGCTGTCGTCGCGCTGAAATGGACGGTGCGGGAAATGGAAGACCGCTACCGGAAAATGGCCAAAATGAACGTCCGGAATATGGCCGGGTTCAACGAAAAAGTCGCCGAATATAAAGCCAGCGGCGAAGTCATGACCAAGACGATCATGACGGGTTACAATAAGGAAACCGGCGAGCCTGAATATGAGACGGAAGAGCTCGAATTCGAACCCATGCCTTATATCGTCGTCATCATTGACGAAATGGCCGACCTGATGATGGTCGCCAAGAAGGACATTGAAGGCTCCGTCCAGCGTCTCGCGCAAATGGCGCGGGCGGCGGGCATTCACGTCATCATGGCGACGCAGCGTCCGTCCACCGATGTTATCACGGGTACCATTAAAGCTAATTTCCCGGCCCGGATTTGTTTCCGCGTCGGTTCTAAAATCGACAGCCGCGTCATCCTCGGCGAACAAGGCGGCGAAGCCCTGCTCGGCAATGGCGATATGCTCTTTGCGGGTACAGGCCGTCCACGCCGCCTCCATGGTCCTTTTGTAAGTGACGGCGAGGTTGAGCGCATCGCCGCCTTTATGAAAGCCCAAGGCGCGCCAAGCTATCTCGAAGATATCACGACGGAACGCGAAGAAGCGCCAAGTGATCCGACCAAAGCTGGCGGCGGTAGCGAAGGCGGCTCCCTCTTTGATCAGGCCGTCGCGATTGTGGCGCGGGACCGGAAAGCCTCGACCAGCTACATCCAACGCAAACTTTCCATTGGCTATAATCGCGCCGCAGATTTGATTGAGCGCATGGAAGGCGAAGGTATGATCAGCGCCGCAGGCTCAGGCGGAAAGCGCGAAATATTCCTGCCGGAGGAAGAGGCGTTTTAGCGCGCACTTTTACTTACCGCTTAGATCATTTGCGTAGGTAAAAATGAAAGTTTCAAAGCGGATTTGATCCTTGCGTGTGCAGCCTTGTCCAAACCCTGTTTCATTTGACTGGATTCTTAATGTTGGATTAGATTTTTGGCTAGGAAAAAGGAGGCCAAATTCTGCAACATCCCCGACATCGGTTTCTATCTTAATCCAAGCATCTGGTGTTGTATCTCCCAAGCCGCAGAACTTAATACTCGCGAGTAATTCTATGCCGTCTGAATCAATTTTTCGTTCAACGACTGACGTTGGAGGCCGCTCATAACTGCCCGTATAATAAAAACAGTTACCGCACTCAAGGGTAAGAGTAGCGGAGTTTTCGTAAAGCAATTTAAAACGGTGCTTGTTTGTATCTGAACAGGAAACAGAGACTAAAACTAATATAGAAAACGGAATGAATTTGATTGTCTCGTCTATCACTTTAAACACCCGCGAACGGATCATCCACGCTGTGACTCGGCTCCGTAAACCAAACGGGACCGTCATTCCCCATATAAAAATGATCTTCCAGCCTCACGCCGAACTCGCCATATAAACAAATCATCGGCTCGTTCGAGAAACACATGCCCGGCTCTAAAATCGTATCGTCGCCCCAATTCAGATAGGGCCATTCGTGAATATCTAAGCCTATGCCATGACCCGTGCGGTGGGGCAGACCCGGCGTTTTATAGCCGGGACCGAAGCCGTGTTTTTCGAGCTCTGCCCGCGCGGCCAAATCCACATCGCCGCACCGCGTATCAATCTGCGCCGCCTCAAACGCTTTCGCCTGTGCGGCTTTCTCCGCGTTCCAGACATGGCGCTGCTTTTCCGTGGGTTCACCAAACACGTAGCTTCGCGTGATGTCGGAAAT
>CAZBDT010000059.1:11555-14047 GCA_964490745.1 uncultured Algimonas sp. | reverse complement strand
GGCCGTGGAAAATTTGCAAAACCGAAGCGGAAAGCCAAAACGGGTGCGGCCGGAAAACCGGGCGGCAAATATCAAGGCAAGTTCTCACCGCGCGGCCAAGGTAAAGGCAAAAAATGAGGATCGTTTCGGGACGACTGCGCGGACGAAATATTGCGACGCCTTCTGGTCGCAATACACGCCCAACTTCTGATCAAACGCGCGAATCCGTTTTCAATATTCTGAAACATGCAGACTGGGCCCCACCGCTCGAAGGCGCTATCGTCGCGGATATTTTTGCGGGTTCAGGCGCGCTGGGTTTAGAAGCGATTTCGCGTGGGGCCTATTTCTGCCTCTTCTTAGAAACAGAACCCAAAGCCCGCGCCGCGATCCGCGCGAATATTGAGAAAATGAAAGTAACGGAAGACGCACGCCTCCACCGTTATGACGCCACAAAACTCAAGATCGCACCGGGAAATCTACGTGGAAAATTCACCCATATCTTTATGGATCCACCCTATAATAAAGGCCTCTGGAAACCCGTCTTAAGCCGCCTGAAACAACAAGATCTCCTCGCCGAGAATGGCGTAATTATCTTAGAAGAAAGCGTCGATGCAGAGATCGAACCAAACGAGTTTGAGGTTTTGTCCGATAAGACTTGGGGCGCGGCGCGAGTTTTGTTTTTGAAGTAATTCAATCGCTCTGGTGTTGGTCTCTCATAAGAACATCCAGGAAATTTGAATTGATACCGTACATGAAATTTCCGTTCGCACGAGTTATGATTGAATCCAATGCGACTTCGTATCCTTCTAGTGTCTTAGTTAAACAAAAAATTGCTCCGCCACTTAGACCATCTACTAAATGCTGTGGAGTTTCGTGAGAAAAGCGTTTCACATATTTTGGTCCAGAGTAACCCTCTTCAGGCACGCAATCTCTTAACAAGACACTTTGTCTAAACTCTATAACCCTATCTCCCTCGTCACTATACACTAAGCTCTCTCCAAGATTTGGGTAGCCTACATAAAACCAAGAACCCTCGGTAACTTTTTGCCCTAAAAGAAACCGTGAAAAATAAGGTTTCTCACGAATTACATCCTTATCCTTATGATTAAAGAGAAAAGTGACAATATCATAGTATTCCTCATCAGCGCCACTTGAGGGAAATCGCAAAGAAGTTACGGATAAGTTTTTAAATTGGGGCCGCAATGACGGAATCATGAAATTTTCCGAAAAACTCTCTGGCAGATTATCAAGATTAACATCTTTTATTTGATGTCTTGTGAACAACCCATAACATTGTCCGCGCCAATCAACGAGTGTAATAGAACCTCGCATACCCCAATAATCTTCACAACCGACCGCTTTCATGACCAGTCGTCTCACTGACTTTGAACACACTGTCGCGACATCTCTAGCTGGATGCCAATAATTACCAACCTTCACTTTGTTATGGATTGGCAAATCACGAAGTAACATCACCTCCGCCCAAATAACCGTTCAATATCCGCAAGCTTTAATTCCACATAAGTCGGACGGCCGTGATTGCATTGGCCTGAATGCGGGGTGGCTTCCATTTGGCGGAGGAGCGCGTTCATTTCATCACCGTTTAAGCGACGCCCTGCCCGCACCGATCCATGGCAGGCCATTGTACCGCAAACATGCTCAAACCGTTCTTTCAGGCTGAGCGCTTCATCATATTCGGAGAGGTCATCAGCGAGATCACGCAGCAACCCCTGCACATCAACTTCACCCAAAAGCGCAGGCGTTTCACGCACACAGACCGCGCCTTGGCCAAAGGGCTCGATGATTAAGCCCATCTCCGCGAGCTCATCTTGGCGTGATAAAATTCTGACAGTATCACTTTCGCCCAATTCAACCACGTCAGGGATAAGCAAGGTTTGACGCGGCACGCCCAGCCCCGCCATTTTCTGTTTCATTTCCTCATAGACGAGGCGCTCATGTGCGGCGTGTTGGTCGACAATCACTATACCGTCTTGCGTTTGCGCAACAACATAGGTTTCATGCAATTGCGCCCGTGCCGTACCGAGTGGATAGTTAGGAATAGGAGCTTGGTCTAAAGCCTCCCCCGGTATCGCAGCCGGACCTGAAAAACCTTCCGGTGCTTCCTCGACGCGGCCTGACATCGCGCCCATACCGTCGATTAAAGGCTGCATGGCGGGGTCGTTCCGGTAAGGTGTATAACCTTGGGGCGGGCCGCCATACCGACCTTGATAGGCATAGCCAGGCTGTTGCCCCGTCTGAATACGGCCTAATGCGTAATCACTGACAGTCGTGCTGGCACGATGTCCCGCATCTGCGAGTGCGTGGCGCAAAGCGCTGACGATTAATCCACGAACCAATCCCGGATTACGGAACCGCACCTCTGTTTTGGCGGGGTGGACATTCACATCGACATGCTCATGCGGGAGATCGACATAAAGCGCGACGACAGGATGCCGATCACGCGCGAGGAAATCTTGATAGGCTCCCCGAACCGCGCCGTGGAGCAGCTTATC
>CAZBDT010000059.1:0-11455 GCA_964490745.1 uncultured Algimonas sp. | reverse complement strand
CACGCGCGAGGAAATCTTGATAGGCTCCCCGAACCGCGCCGTGGAGCAGCTTATCCCGCACCGGTCGTCCATTCACGAAGAGATATTGATGCGCGCTATTCCCGCGCGAAAAGGTCGGCAGGCCTGCGAACCCCGTGAGTGTAATCCCCTCGCGCTCCGAATCAACAGCGACTGCATTCGCCCCAAAATCATCGCCCAGAATTTTAGAAAGACGTATCAGGCGACCATCCTCTGACAAAGGGGTCCCTGTCATGCGTAAAGTTGTTCGCGCGCCATTGCTAAGCGTAAAGCCGACATGCGGATTGGCCATGGCAAGGCGTTTAATCACGTCGCTGATCGCCATACTTTCAGATCGCTCGGATTTCAGAAATTTTAACCGTGCTGGCGTCGCAAAAAACAAATCACGCACATCAACGCGCGTTCCATGCAGGCCGAAGCGTGGCGCAGGCCGAAGATCATGTTTCGTGCCCCCATCCACCCGCAATTCCCATGCACTGTCATCGGCTTCAGTTTGAGAAGTCAGTGTAAGACGGGCGACAGAGCCAATTGACGGCAAGGCTTCACCTCGAAACCCCATCGTTCCAATATTCAGTAAATCAGAGTCATCGGCGAGTTTCGACGTCGCATGTCGTTCAACCGCGAGCGACAGATTGAACGTATCCATCCCCTTCCCGTCATCCGTGACAGTGATAACGGCGCGCCCACCATCCTCATAGCGGATATCAATTTGTGTTGCTCCCGCATCCAGCGCGTTTTCGACAAGTTCTTTGATTACGCTGGCAGGTCGTTCAATCACCTCACCGGCTGCAATCCTGTTGACAGTTTGCGCCGGAAGACGGCGAATCAGATGTGGAATAGCGCTCATATGCCTAAAACGTAAAAGCCCACCATGAGGTGGGCTAGTGGACAAGCTGCTTTTTTTGTCGGCTTAGAGGCCGGGAAGCTTGGGCCCACCCGGACGTTTTGAAATTGTCGTCTGTCCACCGCCTGTTGCAGAATTGATGGATTCCAAACGACGCGCTTCATTATCAGCGTCCAATGACACTGGATTACCTTGCGCATCAAGCACTTGGCCATTTTGCCAGAATAAAACACGATTTGTAAAACCAACTGACTTGCGCTCGACGGAATTTGCACCGTCAAGTTCCAGACGAATCTCAGGATTAGCACGATTTACGCCTGCTTTTGCCATAAGTGCAATCTCACCTTGGCTAGGTGCGGCATCGTCAATATCGCCCAAAAGCGCTTCACGCGCAGTCCTTTGCGTGTAGTTATTTTCTGCAGATGACGCACCAACAGCAGGAGGTCGAAGATTATATTCCGGGGGTACGATTAAGGGCGCTTTCGTCAGAATATTAAACTCATTCGGGGCGGATTTCTCTAGGCCTAATGCCCGAGACGTGGATGTGCACCCCGTCGAAATAAGTGCGACAGCTGCAAAAGCTGAGAAGAGACATGTAGAGCGCAACATATTAGGACCCTTAAATTTAACTCTTCCGAGTCTAGCGCGAGAATGATCTCACGCCAAGTGACCATTATTTTATTCTACAGCAGATCAGGTTGCAGCCGCTTTTTCACGCCTCTCGTTCAAATACGACGAAATAAAAAGGCCTATTACACCGACCGTGATATAACTATCGGCGACATTGAAGACATAATTGAAGCCAATGTCAGAAAAATCGATCATGTCAGTTACAGCGCCGAAAAATAACCGATCAATCGCGTTTCCAACGGCACCTGCTATAACGAGACAAAGTGAAATCTGACCCAATCGATCCGCCGTTTTACGCAAAACAAAGATCAAGGCCGCAGTCATCAGAAAGGCAAAAATCGTTAGCCCCCAGCGCTTGATGGACGAATCGCCTTGTAACATCCCCCAGCTAATGCCCCTGTTGCATAATAGTGACAGATCAAAAATAGGTGAGACCTCATGGGTCAACCTCGGATCTGCTTTTGCGCAAACACTCATTGGTAGATTGAAGAAATTTGTAGTCGCCCATTTGGACCATTGATCAATCCCGACAAGTATGGCTGGAATCACGGCCCCAAACAGACATAATCTGCGCCAAGGCAAAGAGAATTTAGGGCTTACGACTGAACCTTTAGACATGGTAACCGCCATGCCAGAGACACTTTTGGAATGCAATTGGGCTGATTGATTGGCTACAGTGTGAATGTGACTGTAAAATAACCATGTTTTCATTGGCCCTCAGCTATGTTTTGGGTAAACCCGTCGTGAATATGCTGGTTTATCCTGTGTATTATAATGATAACCGTCGGGACCTTTTTAAAATGCGTCAATTTAAGACTCTTGCACTTCGCAGCTCTGCAACACTTGCTTTGCTGGGAGCGCTCTCCTTTACGGCAGACGCGCAAGTCGTCATCACAGAAGACACGGACCAACAGATAAGAACATCAAATGCGGGCCCGAATGGAGCGCCTGCCGATGTCATATTAGGCGACAATCCCGAAACTGAGGACGTTGAAGGCACCCCAACAATCACAGGATCAGGGGCGATCGGTGCAGACAACCGTAATCCTGCCGTCGTATTAGACTCATCAAATTCTCTTCGGAATGGTGCGAATGTTGTTATTGAAGAAGGCGCAGCAGGCTCCATAGGTGTCGAACTACAAGGCGGTGCAGACCGGAGCTATGTTCAAACAGGCAACATTTCCTTAACTGAGGACTTCACACCATCAGATACAGATGATGATCCATTTACGGATGGAGGATTTGCACAAGGATCAGGACGGACAGGCATTCTTATCTCAGGAGCCTCCCCGTTTGAAGGTAATATAGAACTCGCCGCAAGTTCAAACATCACGGTTGAGGGTAATGACAGTTTTGGTATTAACCTCGCCAATACACCTCTGATGACGGATGGCATAACCGGAAATCTCCTGACCGCAGGTCAAATTACAATGGTCGGCGATAACTCAACAGGTGTAAATATAGCTTCGAATGTAACAGGCAATCTTACGAATGAAGGCAATATTACGGTCCGAGGCTCCGGATCCGAAGCTTATGCAGTTTCTGGTGACATTAATGGCGGATTTGTGTCAAGCGGCGTCATTTCAAACTCGGGCTATAGAGATATTAATCAACGTCGCGGCTTCGCCGGTGACCGTAGCAACGCAGGGCGGGAAGATTTAGCGGCTGAGGATCTGCGACAAGCAGGTTCAGCCATTAGCATTTCCGGTAATATTTCAAACGGTGTGTTTCTGAGCGAAAATCTCGTTCAAGGTGTGTCGGCTGACGGGACACCCAGCGTAGATGCTGACGGGAACCCTGTTTTAGTACGTGCTGGTATCAGTACGATCGCCCAATTCGGATCTGCGCCTGCCATTATTATTGACGGCGACGGGGAGATTATTAGCCTTGGTCGAGTTGGACAAATCACGGATGAATCTGATCCCGATTTTGATAGCGAGCTACAATATGGCTTCATTAATCAGGGTAGCGTAGCAGCTAGCGGACTATATGATGATGTCGACGCAACAGCCGTTTTATTTAGAAATGTAACCGTTGAAGGCGGGATCAGTAATTCCGGCGCACTTACAAGCAGTACATTTCGTGCGCCAAATCAAACTGATCTTTCTGATGGGGATGGAACCGCACGCGTCTTGGTTCTAGGTGACCAAGCTATTGCGGATACGATTAATAATACCGGCTTAATTGTTGCCTCAACGAGTGAGGCTATAGATGAAATTTATGCGCAAGACGTTGACCGCACGAACCTTACCGCACCGAGACCACTCCTCGCCGTTGCGATAGACATAGAACAAGGCGCGACCGTGTCTACTCTGATTAACTCCTCCGGAATATCAGCCGGACTAGTGGGTCGAGACGGCACGGCCATCGCTATCAGAGATACATCTGGAACGCTCCTCCGTTTGGAAAATTCTGGCTTAATTTTGACGCAAGGCACGAACTCTGACCCTTTGGGCACAGAAGAGACCAGCTTCAATCTCGTCGCTGTTGATCTAAGCGCAGCTACCGAAACGGTGGAAATCGTACAATTTCAAAACCCTGACGCTACATCTGCACCTTTTATCAGAGGTGATTTACGCCTGGGTTCTGGAAATGACATCGTTACAGCCAGTGCAGGAGAAATCACTGGCGATATCGACTTTGGCGGTGGAGCTGACGCTTTAGCCTTATCCGGTGGAGCCATATTTACAGGCGCAATTCGCAATACTGATGCTTTGGATTTATCCGTGACAGAGGGTGCTACTCTAGCTTTAAATTCTACGGATGACATTCAGGTCAGCACAGCTCTGATTGATAGTACTTCTATATATCGGCCTGTTATTAACGGCCAAACGGGAGACGCCTCAACGCTAAACTCAACAGGCAATATAACCTTTGAGGCCGGCGCCGCTATTAACCCAATTTTGCAGTCAATTGTCGGGACCGATACACTTACATACACGCTCGCCAACGCAGGCAATTTAACCGTTGGAGACTTAGCGTCTCTGAGTGCTGGCGACGCGCCTTTCCTTTACAACACAACTCTTGGACTGGCTGATCCCAACACACTTGTCGTCACGCTTGATCTTCGTGACCCTAACGCATCTGTTGAAGACGGTGGTTTGGGACTGGATGCGGTACAATCTGCCGCCTTTGGTGGTTTTGTAGATGGCGAATTTCAAGGTGGTGCCGCGTTTCAAGCCCTTGCCGCCACAGCTGAGCTTGGGAATGCTTTTGCAAACATCACAGAAGCCACTGATTTCTACGCAGCCTACAACCAAATTCTTCCTGAATTTTCAGGCGCTGCCAGACAATTTGTGCTAGCCAATGTAGACGGTGCCGTGGGCGCTGTAGGCTCTCATCTCGACACTGCGAGACGATCGCCTGACAAGCCTGGCGGAGCATGGTTGCAAGAATTCTTTTATTTTGCAGACCGTGAATTAGCAGGGTTGTCAGAACAATATCGTGGAGAAGGTTTTGGCTTCTCCGGCGGTTTGGACACTGCGTTTGGTCCCTTCCATGCAGTGGGTTTAAGCCTTGGCTTTGCAAGTACTGAAGTAGAAGATGTCATCGGCAGCGACGAACCACTCAATGTGAGAACATACCAAGTGGGAACATATGCCGGATTTGAGAAAAACGGCTTTAATGTCGATGTTTATGGCGGCGGCGGCATTAGTGATTTTGAACAAGACCGCCGCGTTTCCGTTGGCGATTTCTTCGGAACAACACAAGGTGAGTGGCAGGGTATTCACGCCAATGCTGCTCTACGCGCTGGCTATGAAATTGCCATTAATGAAAAATATTGGGCGCGACCAAGCGTCTCGCTCGATTACCTTTATCTAAATGAATATGGCCACACCGAAACGGGAACGGAAGGTGTGCGTTTACGCGTTGATGGGCGTCAGTCTGAAACTGCGGCCGCGACGGCAATGCTTGATGTTGGCGCTGTTTTCCAAGGCAAACGCACTTGGATACGCCCGTCTCTGCGCGTCGGATATAGAAATGAATTTATTTCTGATCCAATTGAAACGGCTTTCCGCTTCCAGGGGCTTTCAGATTCCGACGGTAATCTGTTTGACTCCGAACTGGCACGTTTACGCGCTTTTGCATTCCCGGATGAAGGCGTTCTACTTGGGTTTACAGTTGCAGCAGGTTCTGCCTATTCATCCATCGGGTTTGATTTTGACAGTGACATTCGTGACGGTTTTATCCGCCATACGGGCCGCGTTGTCATCCGCCTCCTCTTCTAGAGTCGCGTGACGCATCAGAAGCTCAGCTCTCATCAGATAGGGGCTAGCCCTTATTTAAGCGATATTGCTCAACAATATGGAGATGATCAGTCGATCAGAGATTTGACCGACGCTGTATCAACTGCAGATCCAGCAACGCTATTGGAGTTAAAGGCTCGGTTTTCCCTCGCTCTTGCGACGACAGAATTCCCTTCATTTGATGAAGTGGGGATGGTTTGGAGCCAGTTTGCAGACGCAACAATTGACCGTGCATTACAGTTGGCTTGGCGACAGATCGCAAAGCGCTATAAACTAAAATTATCCGAAGGGCCCGCAGAAGGACTTTTTTTATTAGGCTTAGGGAAATTAGGCGGGCGAGATTTAAACTTTTCCTCTGATGTAGACCTTATAGCATTTTTTGAACCTGACATTTTCCCAGTTCCAGCACATCTAGGTCAGGGTTACATCGCTTCTGATATTTGCAAACGACTGACGCAAATTTTGCAGCCCAGAAACGCTCCGGATTTCGTCTGGCGTGTAGATTGGAGACTGCGTCCCGAAAGTTCGGGTACAGGCCTAGCGATGAGCACGACGAAAGCTGAAAACTTTTACTTTTTTCGTTCGCTCCCTTGGCACAGATTAGCACTCATGAAAGCGCGCGTTGTCGGCGGTGATAAGACGGCGGGTGAGCGCTTTTTAGACCGCTTGGCGCCTTATATTTGGCGGCGAAATTTAGACTTTACAACACTAGATGAATTGGCCGCACTAAAAACTCGCATCAACAATGAACATCCTGGACTAGAATATGAGCGCGCCTCCCCTGACCCCATCACGCCATTGGCTAATGGATTCAATGTAAAACTTGGGAGAGGCGGCATTCGTGAGATTGAGTTTATCGCAAATGCTCAGCAATTGATTCATGGCGGGAAACGGCCTGATCTACGCGTTTCGCACACGCGTACAGCACTCACGAATTTAGCGAAAACAGGCCTTCTATCTGACGTGGAAGCCGAAACTCTACGAAATGACTATACCGTCTTTAGACGCTTAGAAAATGCAATCCAGATGTATCGTAATGAACACACGCATATAGTCCCCGAAGGCCCGGACTTTGAGGCATGCTTATCGCTTTGCGGCGAGGACAGTAGTTTTCACGAAGATATTTTTAGGCGGCGACAGCGGGTTCATCGAAAGTTTTCAAAGCTATTTGAAGGGTCTTCATCTCCGGAGGAAACGGTGTCGATCTCAAACTTAGAAGGTAATGCCGCTCGAATAGCGCAAAGCTGGAAAAATGGATTTTTAGACCACGGCTTATCAGGCAACCATAAATCAAAGTATAGCGATTTAGGCGGTCGTCTAATACAGCGTGTTATTAAACAAGACAATTCAGATGCTTTCAAACGTGTGGACGGGTTTCTGAAACAAATTGGGCGTTCAGAACAGTATTTTTCATTATTGGATCGACATCCAAAATTACTGGACAAATTAATTACGCCTTTGCTGCATAGCCCTCACATGAGCGAAATTTTACGTCAGTCCCCTCACATTATCGATATCTTCATTTCATCAGAGACTGACGACCTGGAAGAGCAATCTCAATTCGTTTTGATATCCTCAGATTATGAAAACCGTCTAGAGTCTTTGCGACGTTTTGTGAATGAGCAACTATTTCTAGCGTATACAAATTTCCTAGAGGGCACTTTCTCTGCAAACAGGATGCAAGCCAGATTAACGGCTCTCGCAGAGCGGACTCTTGAGCTCTCCATACAAATCGTATCAGATGACCTTGGGCTAAAAAACATTCCCATGACTGTTTTAGGACTTGGTAAGATGGGAGCACAATCTATGTCCCCACAGAGTGATCTAGATCTCGTGTTTCTGTTCGCAGATGACGTCGACACAGAACTTTCAACGAAAATCGTGCAACGCCTACGCACGACACTTACGGTGAGACTACGGGAAGGCATAGCTTATGAGCTGGATATGAGACTAAGACCATCGGGACGCTCCGGCCCCCCAGCGGTCAAACTCTCAGCCTTTAACGACCATCACATGCAACGTGCGCATAGCTGGGAGCACATTGCCCTCGTCCCTGCCCGCATCGTGGCTGGCGACAAGGAGTTAGGCGCAAATGTTGAAAATACATTGGCAAAAATATTTGCGCGTCAGAGAAACATCCCTGCTTTCAAAAAAGACGCCTTATTCATGTTCAACCGCCTTAAATCTGAAAGATTACTGGATACTTCAACAAAGCTCTGGAGAAGTAAGTTGAGACATGGAGGTCTGATGGAAGCGGATTATATGCAATCCTGCTTAAAACTTGCAGGAGGCTTGATATCTAAAGACTTGGAGACCGCTATTGCCGACTGGAATAAACTCCAAAACTGGGAAAGATTGTTGGGTTTAACAGCTAAGCCTATCACCGAAACACCCGCGCGATATTCAAATGCTATAGATGTAAAAAACTTAGTTGATCGCCAAAAGACTTTGGAAAAAACGGTCCGTTCCGTAACCGAAGCCTTCTTCGCTGATGTTAATCACGATCCGAATAGGCCTGCGCGTCCGATTGTGTGGAAAAACTAAGATGATCTTGCAGGAAACGCCTTGCAGGTAACGCAAATCACCGCATATTACGCGCGACTCGACACAGAACGAAAATAGAACAGTTATGGCCTCTGCCAAGAAAAAAGATTTGTTCGCTGGGAAAAGCGGCGACGTAGCGCAAGATAATTACACGGCCAGTTCTATCGAAGTTCTCGAAGGCCTCGAACCCGTTCGTCTTCGCCCGGGCATGTATATTGGCGGGACAGACGACCGGGCGCTTCATCACCTTTTTGCCGAAGTCATAGATAACTCAATGGACGAAGCCGTCGCGGGGCATGCGACGCGTATCGAAGTTGAATTAGATGCTGAAGGCTATCTATCCGTATCAGATAATGGTCGTGGCATTCCGATTGGCCCTCACCCTAAATTTCCCAAAAAGTCAGCCTTAGAAGTCATTCTGACAGAGCTTCATTCTGGGGGAAAATTCTCTAACAAAGCCTATGAAACCTCAGGCGGCCTGCATGGTGTTGGTGTTTCTGTCGTGAATGCTTTGTCTGATGTTTTGGAAGTAGAGGTCGCGCGAAACAAGACCCTACATGTCATGCGATTTGAGCGTGGCAAGCCGATCGGTAAAATTAAAAATATGGGATCGATCAATAATCGTCGCGGCACAAAACTGCGCTTCCATCCTGATGCCGAGATTTTTGGCAAAGCGCTTCAATTCCGCGCCGTCAAACTTTTCAATATGGCGCGCGCCAAAGCTTATCTCCAGCCGGGTGTTGAAATTCGTTGGAAATGCGCGCCGGAAAAACTGAAAAATTCACCGGATATTCCAGAACAAGCCGTATTCCATTTCCCGGGAGGGCTCGCAGACTATTTGGCCGAAACACTCGGCACGAAAGCCACTGTGACGGAGACCATATTCTCGGGGAAATCCAAGAAAGACACTGGTCATGGCCGCGTCGAATGGGCCATTAGCTGGTCTCCTGAAGGCTATGGCGAAGCAGACAGCTTTGTCAGGTCTTATTGTAACACAGTTCCAACGCCGGGTGGCGGTACACATGAGGCGGGACTGCGCGCAGCAATTACGAAGGGTCTGCGTGCCTACGCGGATCTCACAGGTATGGGTAAAAAGGTCAGCCACGTCACGCCTGATGACGTGATGTTTGGCGCAGGTGCTCTCGTCTCTGTCTTTATCAAAAGCCCTGAATTTCAAGGTCAAACGAAAGACAGATTATCAAATTCGGAAGCTTCACGTTTAGTCGAAAGCGCTGTCAGAGACCCATTTGATCACTGGCTGGCCAGTTCACCAAAAGATGCGTCAAAGCTCCTTGAATGGGCGATTGAACGTGCTGATGAACGCGTCAAGCGGCGCAAAGCGCGCGACGTCAAAAGGAAATCCGCGACTAAAAAACTTCGCCTCCCCGGAAAGCTTGCAGATTGCTCGCGTAAGGGTAGCGAAGATACAGAAATCTTTATTGTCGAGGGGGACTCTGCTGGTGGCTCGGCAAAGCAGGCACGTTCCCGAGAAACGCAAGCCATTCTTCCGCTCAAAGGTAAAATTCTAAACGTTGAGTCTGCAACGATGGAGAAAATCCAACGCAATGCAGAAATCAACGATCTCTCTGTCGCACTTGGTGTGGGCCTCGGCCGTAAGTTTGATTTAGATGATCTTCGTTATGAACGCGTTGTGATCATGACGGATGCCGATGTTGACGGAGCCCATATTGCTGCGCTTCTTATCACATTTTTCTATCGCTACACACCCGGTTTGATTGAGGCAGGTCGGCTTTATATGGCGATGCCTCCCCTTTATAAAATGACGCAAGGCGCGAAGACAGAGTATGCCGTTGATGACGCGCATCGCGAAGAACTCATGCGGACGACATTCAAAGGGAAAAGCAAGGTTGAGATTGGCCGCTTTAAGGGCCTTGGAGAGATGAACCCGGCACAGCTCAAAGTCACAACGATGGATCCCAAAACGCGAACACTTGCAAGGATCACATTAGATGCAGATGAAATGGCTACAACGGAAAGCCTTGTCGGAACTTTGATGGGAAAACGCTCAGAGCTTCGCTATGAATATATACAAGAGCACGCGCAATTTGTTGAGGATGTAGACGTCTAACCTTTCGGGTAAATAACGCTTATATCACTAAAAGCCTGATAATAAGATTATTGTTCAAAGTCAGGAAGTCTAATTTCCGGCGTTTTGCAACCAATCACCCAAACATCGTAAACGCCATGATCAAGCGCAGAAAGCGCGGGTCTAGAGGCGAACATCCAGCCGGAGAACACCGTTTCTTGCTCATCTGTTTCTTGCCCGTTTCCATCAAGAACCGCGTCGCGAATTTGTAAGAATGCAAAGGTCTCGGGCAATTCTTCCGGGGGACGTTTTTCACAATGAACAGCATCTATTGAAAGGCTCCCAAATTTGAGCGTCTCTCCGATGTGAACCGTATAATCTTGGGTTTGCGCCGTGACCTTATCCAAAGCCCGCACTATGATTGCAGTGCCCGGAATGTTATCAGCGTGAGCAGACAGTCCGAAGCCTAAGGTGATAGCTAGTCCTAAGAGTGCACGCATATCAGTTTCTAACTACCGGGCGTCCAGGCTTCATAATCGGCCGCAACAGCATCACGCACACCGCCACGATCCAAACTTCCTTTTGGCTTATATGCAAAGGGTGTTCCCGTCAGGTTTGGAACGTGGCTTTCTTGCCAGCCATGCACCTTTATATCGATTTCTGACGGAAGCTCATCATATGTATGATGAAGCCAGCCATTCCAGACGGGAGGTACTTTCGAAGCTTCGGCATAATCTGAATATATGACGTAACGACGTGTGCGGCCATCATAACGTAGCTTTTCGCTCTCAAAATACTGATTGCCGAATTCGTCTTCGCCAACCTTTACAGCCTTAGTCCGGATTTGCAGCAAGGTCCCCAAAGTCGAACCGTTCCACCATGTGAATAAGCGTTTGAAAAATGCCAATGTCCGACTCCGGAAAAGTTGAATATTTGTGTGTTAGTAAGCCTACTGTCTTAAGCGGTAAAGGCTGAATATGTGCAGAATATGGCGAACTCTGCATAGTATTGTGCGGTAAATATGCCACAATAACTGTAAAGAGTCTGAATCTTACGATGTTTTTAATTGGGTCTTCCACCTCTCATCATTACAAGTAAAATTAATGAAGATACGTCCCCTCATCC
>CAZBDT010000058.1:0-14048 GCA_964490745.1 uncultured Algimonas sp. | reverse complement strand
GGTGAGATGAAGACCACATCTGTTTCAATTCTATATTCCTCACACAGAGATTGGATTGCCTTGCAAGATGCGATTAACACATCAGCCCAAATCAAGGGGGCACGTCTTGACGCCCTCTCTAAGGATGGCGCGCTGATGACAATTTCTTACGGCGGAGATTTGGACCGTATGGCGAATGAGCTGCGTTTCAAAGGTGTGCGTGTTGAGCAGGACCCGCGACTAGGGCTCGTTTTCAGGCGCTCATAAATCGGGACCGATGTCTCAAATTCCGTTAAATCTTCGCCCAGAAGCCCGGCATAGCTTTGCCAATTTTCACGTTACGCCCGGTAATCAGGCGGCGGTTAAATTGTTACGCGCGCGGGAGCGCTGGCCCAGCGCAGCCGTACTGATATTAGGGCCGAGCGGATCGGGAAAAACGCATTTGGGCCGCGCTTGGCGTGATAAGACAAAAGGCGAGCTTATTGATGATGCGCATTTGGTTGATGAGACGACCCTTTTTGATGCGATTAACCGCGCTCTGGCCGGGCAAATCTCAGGTCTTGTTTTGGCCAGCGATCAAGCCCCGACGCAATGGGGTGTAGCTATGCCCGATTTGAAATCGCGCCTGAATGCCATGCCAACGCTAACACTGGCAGAGCATGATGAAGCGTCTTTAGAGCCAATTTTGCGTGAGCTTTTTTCTCAAGCCGGACGTGTTGTCAGTCAGGACGTCGTGACCTTCATTCTACGTAAATCTGAGAGGTCTGTCGATCTGTTGCGAGACTTGGTCTTGGAACTTGATATTGAAGCAGGCTCTAAAAAAGCTGACCTCACAAAAGCCTTTGTCGCAAAATATCTGAAATCCCGCTCAGAACTCGACCTGCTTGCCAGCCCAATCGAATAAGTTTCCGCTATCCGTTTCGTTCAACCCGTCTATCACATGCAGCAATTGCTCGGCTGAATATTCAGGCGTGAAGAGTTTTCCTTCCGGCACATTACCTTGAAACGGCTTTGACAGGCCCGTGTCGACTGTGCCCGGATGAAGCCCGACAATGATTTGATTTTTAAATCGTCTGCCAAGCTCAATTGAGAGCGTTTTCAGGACCATATTTAGTGCCGCTTTTGAGGCGCGATACGCATACCATCCACCCAATCGATTGTCCGAAATACTGCCAACCCGCGCGGACAGAGCCGCGAAAACGGCTTTCCCGTCACGCTTTAATAGCGGCGCAAAATATTTCGCGGTCATGGCGGGGCCGATCGTGTTGATTTCAAAGCTTTTGGCAAAGCCTTCATAAGATAGCGCGCGTAAGTTCTTTTCCGGCGAAATACCTTGACCTTGCAGCAATCCAGTCGCGACGATGATCAGATCAAAGGGTTTGACCTCCTCCAGGGCCTGCGCCGCCGCGATCAAACTTTCTTCATCCGTAAAATCAAATGTCAGATTGGCGACCTTCTTCGAAGGATGACTGCGGCCGGACCGTGAGAGAGCGTGGATGCGAGACACTTGCTCACTCTCGACAAGCGCGTCCAAGATGGCGGCGCCAATTCCGCCGGAGCTACCCACGACAACGCAGCGTAAATTCTGTCCAAAACTCTCAAACTTCATGAAGATTTTCCTTTAGCGTTTCTACGACATCTCTCGCTGCAATATTTGACGTCATCCCAAACGCGCTCCCATTTTTTACGCCAGGCAAAAGGCTTCTCGCAGACAACACAGTCTTTAGTTGGAAGGTTCGGTTTTTTATGAGCCATGAAAAAGATACGGTTCAAACACAGAGTAAGGTGAGATTTTTTGAACAGCATTTTGTCTCACCCGTATGAACAATATGTCTAAAACACTTATTCCTTTATTTGCCGATCAACTTAGCCATGGTTTGTCCAGCTTGGCGGCGTCAGATCCTGATGAGTCGATTGTCCTCATGATGGAAGTCGCGCATGAGGCAGAACATGTGCCTCACCACCGCAAAAAGCTGATTTTCCTATTTTCCGCCATGCGGCACTTTGCGAAGGAGCTGCGCGAAGCGGGCTGGACCGTTGATTATGTGGAGCTTGCCGACCCAGAGAATAATGGCGATTTCACGGGTGAGGTGAAACGCGCCATTGGGCGGCATGATGTTGCCCAAATTCGGGTCTGCGAGCCCTCTGTCTACCGTGTCCTTGAAATGGTCCAAGGCTGGGCAGAGGGGTTGGGACTGCCTGTTTCTATTACATTTGATGATCGTTTTATCGCCACCAAAGAAGAATTTGCCGACTGGGCTGAGGGACGGAAACAATTCCGTATGGAGTATTTCTACCGCGAAATGCGTCGCAAGACCGGATTGCTGATGGATGGGGACAAGCCCGAAGGCGGACAATGGAATTTCGATAAAGACAATCGAAAACCCGCGAAATCGGATATGAAATTTCCGGAGCCTTTACGCTTTCAACCCGATGCGATCACCCAAGATGTCATAGAGATGGTCAAGTCGCGATTTGAAACGCGCTTCGGTAATGCGGATGGCTTCTTCTGGGCTGTGACGCGCGACGGCGCGCTGGAAGCACTGGACTATTTTCTAGATCACGGCCTGCCGAGTTTTGGCGATTATCAAGACGCTATGATTGGTGGCGAGAGCTTTCTTTTTCATTCGCTCCTCTCGCCTTATTTAAATTCAGGTCTTCTGGGTCCCATTGAGATTTGTAAGGCCGTAGAGACACGGTATCTGGCAGGGGATGCGCCGATCAATGCGGCGGAAGGCTATATTCGTCAGATCATTGGGTGGCGAGAATATGTGCGGGGTATTTATTGGCTGGAAATGCCCGATTATATCTCTCGCAATCACCTGAACGCGACGCGTCAGCTGCCGGATTTTTACTGGACGGGCGACACGGATATGGAATGTTTAAAGCAGAGCATTGGCCAAACTTTGGAACATGCCTATGCCCACCATATCCAGCGCCTGATGATTACGGGTAATTTCGCGCTTCTGATCGGGGCAGACCCGCATGCCGTTCATGAGTGGTATTTATCTGTTTATATCGATGCGTTTGAATGGGTGGAGCTCCCGAATACACTTGGAATGAGCCAATTTGGCGATGGAGGCTTGCTTGGCTCCAAACCCTATGCCTCCTCAGGCTCTTACATCAACCGTATGAGCGACCATTGCGGCACGTGTAATTACAATGTCAAAAAACGGGTTGGGGATGAGGCCTGTCCTTTCAATGCACTTTACTGGCATTTCATGGCACGCAATGAGGATATTTTGCGCGGCAATAACCGTCTGGCTATGCCTTATCGTAATTTGGATAAGATGGAGGAGGATGTCCGTCAGGACCTCATGGATCAGGCAGACCGCTTCTTGGATAGTCTCACGCCTTCTGACGCCAAATCCTATCTTTAGTCACCAATTCTAAAACGGGCAGGGGCTTTCGAAACTGATAAACGCTCCGCCTGTGGGATGTCGTAGCGTTAGCTCCGCCGCGTGCAGGCAGAGGCGATTTGCAGCGTTGAACACTGCGTCAGCGGCATAAATGCGATCCCCTAAAATCGGATGGCCGATGGCCCAGCAATGCACACGTAATTGATGGCTGCGCCCTGTTATCGGATGCAGCGCGAGGCGCGTTGTTTTTGCGGCTCGGTCGATCACTTCCCAATCCGTCAGGCTTGGCTTTCCATGCTCCCAACACACCATTTGGCGGGGGCGATTGGGCCAATCCGCGATGAGGGGGAGGTTGATGCGCCCGCTCTCTGCCTCCACAATTCCAGCGACGTCCGCAATATAGGTTTTGCGCGTATGCCGCCGTTCAAATTGTAATCCCAAATGGCGCTGGGCGGCTTTATGTTTAGCGAAGACCATGACGCCGGAGGTCGCCATATCAAGGCGGTGGACGAGCAGGCTTTCGGGATGAGTGGTATCGAGCCGCATTTGTAAACTGTCAGGCAGCTCTCGCCCCGGCACGGATAAGAGACCTGCGGGTTTATCGACGACGAGGAGATCATCATCTTCATGCAAGATGGTAATAGGCCCTCGCGGTGGCGCATAATTGAACTCACGGCGCGCGGGGAGTAGGGGATAGCCTTTCAAGAAGGTCTCTTTAGTCGAGGCGTTCGGCGACGACATGTTCGCCTTCCAGCCTCAAGGCGATTTTGCCGCGCAGCATGTCTAAGGCATCTTGCCCAAAAATCTCGCGACGCCAGCCTTTCAGGGCGTCAATTTCCGCTCTTTCGCCAAAAGCAGCGAGCTGTTCTATGTCTTTTGCATTGGCGACCAAGCGTGTGGCGATACCTTCAACCTCTGTCCTTAGGCGTAAGAGGGTTTTTAGCATTTCAATGCGCGGGCCGAGGGAAGGTGGCATATGTTTTATCTTGGGCGCGGGTGGCGCATAATCATCCGCATTGTCCACTGCGGCCGCGATGCTGTCGACGAGATCGCCCGCCGTAGATGATTTTTCAAAGCCGCGCGGGATGCCGCGTAATTTCGACAGGGCGTCAATCGTCCGTGGGCGTTGTTGCGCCAAATCATACATGGCGTCATCTTTTAGAACGCGACGGCGCGGGATGTCTTTTTTGATGGCTTGACGTTCGCGCCATGCAGCCGCGGCTTTCAGAGCGGCGAGATATGGGCGTTTATTGCCGCGCAGTTTCAGCCGCTTCCACGCTTCTTCCGGTTCGAACGTGTAGAGGCTTTCATCCATATGTTGGGCCATTTCTTCCATGACCCAATTTAAGCGACCTTTTTCCTCTAACTCCTCTAATACGCCGGGGTAGAGATCGCGGAGATGCGTAACATCAGCCAGCGCATAGGATAATTGCTTTTCAGAGAGTGGACGGCGGGACCAATCAGTAAAGCGGGCGCCTTTGTCCAAATTGATGTTCAGACGCCCTTTCACCAAAGCGCTATAGCCGGCACTGTCGCCCATACCGATGGCCATCCCCGCGATCTGCGTGTCGAAAATCGGGCTCGGCACCGCGTCACAAATGCGGTAGAAGATTTCCATATCTTGCCGCGCGGCGTGAAGCACTTTTGTGACGCTTTCATCGAGCAGAAGCTCTTTCAGCGGCGTAAGATCAATCCCCTCAGCGATGGGGTCGATAATGGCATCTTCCTCTGCTGTCGCGACTTGGACGAGGCAGAGAATAGAGAAAAATGTGCTCTCCCGCATAAACTCCGTATCGATACAGACGAAATCTTGCTTGCGCGCTGCGTCACAATAGGCGCGCAAAGCATCTGTATCTCGGATGATGTTCATAGAAGTTAGGCTGCGTCCGTTCCGTGTAAAGCGAATTTCTCGGATAGCAGATCAAGCATCGCATTGGTAGAGCGCTGTTGTGCGCGTTCATTGTAGACAATCCCGTTCTTTGTGTCCGCCGCATCCGGATTGGTGAAACCGTGCACGACATTGCCATAAGCATGGAGTTGCCAGTCGCATTTTTTTTCGGCCATTTCTTCACCGAAAGCTTTCACAACGTCCGGCGTGGCCATGGGATCATCCCAACCGTGACAGACGAGAACGCTGGCCTTGCATTTCTTTTTCGGCAGTCCTTCAGGCGCGTCCAGCAAACCGTGGAACGAGATAGCCGCGTGTAGATCAAGCCCGGCACGCGCCATATCCAATGTGCACAACCCGCCAAAACAATACCCAATCGCCGCCATATGCGTTTCGTCAACTTCGTCGAGTTTTGCGGCGGCTTTATAGCCGGCTTTCAAGCGTTTCAGCAGGGCGGCGCGATCTTCTTTTAGTGGGGTCATCATGGCGGCTTTCTCGTCCATGGTTTCCGGCTGTGCGCCGTCACCGTAATTATCGAGTGCGAAACCGACATAGCCGAGTGCGGCCATCTGAACGGCTTTGTCCATCGCAAATCCGTCTAATCCACCCCAAGCGTGGTTCACCAGCACACATGGTAAGGGATCAGCGCGATCATCATCCCAAGCCAGATAACCGATGCAGGTTGTCTTGCCGTCTTTATATTCTACTGGGCGCGTTTTGATGTTCATTTGGAAGTATGTCCTTAATATCTCTAGTTTCGTTTTCTATGTGCTGGCTTTTGCCCTTGTTTTCAAGGCGCAGATTTTTGTTTTGGCCGGATCGACTTGGGTTCTGAACATGAAAATTACGATCATCTTTCGCCTGTCACGGGTTAAATGACGCCCTGATGAACAGGGCTGACGACTTTGCGTGTTTTTAACCAAATATTATCCATAAGCGGCCAGCATTTAGGCTCAGCCAATTTTGGGGCCTGCCATGCGTACTATATTTATCCTTTCTCTTTCTACCGCAGTGCTTAGCGGTTGTTTGACAACGCAAGAAAATCCAAATTATCAACATTCGACTCTTTATAAAACAATCGATGTTGAGAAGAGCCAATATGCCAGGGCTGAAGCCGCAACCGTTAGGGCGGCAAGTTATGCGGCAACGATTGCGTCTCAGCCTGCACCAGCGCAAACGACTATCGTTCAGCCCGCGGCAGTACAGAATATATCAGCACAATCCACACTGACCTCGATACCAGCTTCAGTGACAGCCCCAACAGACACATCCTATGCCTCACGTGAAGTCAGCGGAACACCCGGTTTCATGGCGATGGAATCAGCACGTCAAGCCGGTCTATTGGAAGCGGAAGCTCAGGACTTACCTGCGGCTGAACTGGTTCGCTCTGCACCCCTCGTCGCGATGGGGACGCCAATCAACTATGATTATTCACGTAATTTGGTCTCAGTAGATGCAGCGATAAGCGAGCCGCAATTTTCTGAGATCGTGCGGGCCATGCCACAGGCTTCTGGATATAGCTACACAGTCCAGCAAGGGGATACGGTTTATAGTCTCGCGCGCAAATCTTGTGTCGGCGTCAGTGTTATCCAGTCGATGAACGGACTAAATGCGAATTATGCCATTAAGATTGGCCAATCTTTGACCCTTCCGGCCTCTGTTTGTTAAAAATATGTATTTTCGCATGTTGAGTGCGAGAAAATATATGATTCCTGATGCATGACGGGCTAAGGCGTCGTCAATCATAGGGAGTCGTCTTCATGCGTAATCGTCACGCCAAAATCCTCGCTACATTAGGACCCGCCAGTCGCGCGCCAGATACGCTGCGTCTCCTACACGATGTGGGTGTGGATGCCTTTCGGTTGAATTTTAGCCACGGATCACATGAAGACCACGCGGCATCTGTTAAAAATATACGTGACGTCCAAAAAATCTCCGGCAACCCGATATGCATCGTCGCTGATATGCAGGGGCCAAAGCTCCGCTGTGGTAGTTTTGAAGACGGGAAGATTGAACTGCGCTACGGCGAAACAATTGAAATCCGACAAGGCACAGAGCCCGGAAAAGACGGCCTCGTCGTCATGCCACATCCTGAACTGATGGATGCGATGGTTGAGGGCACAGTCTTGAAATTCGACGACGGCAAACTCCAAGTCACAGTGCAAAGTAATGATGGCAAGATTGCCACAGCCAAGGTCGATGTTCCAGGCATCCTCTCCGAACGTAAAGGCATCAATGTCGTCAATACGGTTCTGCCCATGTCGGCGATGACCGATAAAGACCGTGTCGACATGGCTTTCGCCCTGACTTTAGATATCGATTACATCGCACTCTCCTTCGTTCAAACGTCTAAAGATGTGAGCGATGCCCGCGAAATTATCGGCGATAAGGCCGGTATCATTGTGAAGATTGAAAAGCCGTCTGCCGTTGAGGATTTAGATTCTATTCTCGAACTGGCAGATGCGGCTATGGTCGCGCGTGGTGACTTAGGTGTCGAACTTCCATTAGAGGATGTGCCCGTTGTCCAGCGTCGTATCATTCGCAAGTGCCGGGCGTTAGGAAAGCCTGTAATCGTTGCGACACATATGTTGGAGTCCATGATTGATGCGCCGACACCGACGCGCGCGGAAGCCTCTGATGTGGCGACAGCAATCTATCAAGGTGCAGATGCCGTTATGTTGTCTGCGGAAACTGCCGTGGGACGCCATCCGGCAACGGCTGTGGCCATTATGGACCGCATCATCTCTGCTGCAGAACGTGATCCGATTTTCTGGGAATATTTCAAATCTATACAGCTGCCCTATGAAGCCACGGCCGAGGACGCAATTTCGGGAGCTGTGCAAGGCATTGCCACAAAATTGAATGCAAAAGCTGTTCTGGGTTATACACTGACGGGAACAACTGTGCGGCGTATTAGTCGGGAGCGTCCGCCCTGTCATATTGTTGGGCTCACGCCGAATATGGAAACGGCCTCTCGTCTGGCGTTGAGTTGGGGCGTAGTGCCGATCGTCACAGATGATCCGGCCGATTTTGATGATATGATGGGCCGAGTTTCTTCGCTGGCTAAAGAGAAGCTTGGATTGAAAGCTGGCGATACAGTTATGATTTCTGCTGGTGTGCCATTCGGTCGTCCGGGGACGACGAACACGCTCAATATTTCCAAAATTGATGACTAGAGCATCTTTTTAAAAGCGCTCTGTATTTTAATAGTCGCCAAAACGGCACATAAAAAACACCCTCTCCGATGAAGAGAGGGTGTTTTTGTTTATAGTTTCGCGGTTATCGAAAATCTGAAGTTCCGACCCGGTTGTGGGACGAGGTCCTTCAGGAAGCTTGAATGCTGGCGGGCTTCTGTGTCGAAAATGTTCAAGACAGAAAAGCGCAAGGCGACATCCTGAGCACCAGCCGGGGCTTTCCATGTCAGGAAGGCATTGACCAGATTATAATCATCTGTTGGCAACTCAAAGGCGGCGAGATCATTCGCCTCTGCAACATATTCCCATTCACCCCGCAATTTAAGGCGATCTGACTCTGCCTCTAATCCGACGAGAGTTGAGAGCGGCGGAATACGCGGCAGATTGCCCGTTGCAGTTTTCGCCCGCACATATTCGACGAGACCGTCGGCAGAGAGGTCAAAACTGCCCGCAGAGGCGAATTGCGTTTCCGCTGCAGCCTCAAATCCATAAAACTCTGCATCTTCTGCGACGAATTGAAAGACGGGTAGACCATCTTCTTCTTCTCCTGTCTCAGCTTCGAAAATATAATCTTTATAGTCCGTGTAAAAGAGATTGAGTGTCACATTGTGATTGCCTTCGCGGTGACGAATGGCGGCTTCAACACCGGTTGAAACTTCTTTATCTAATGTGGCGTCACCTAGTTCGAACTGATTTGTCGCCAGATGAGGACCGTTTGAGAACAACTCTTCTGTCGTAGGGGCGCGTTCCGTGCGGAAGACAGTACCACCAATGCGAACTGAATTTGAAAGATGGATATCTCCCCCACCGCTTATACTGAACAAATCGAAGTTTCGCTTTATCCCAAGAACACTATTCTTCTGAAGCGTGCTCTCGTAGCGACCTGCGCCTTCGAGATGAATGTTTCCGAGTTCAACTTCGTGGAACGTATAGGCTCCGATTTGTTGAGTCAGTGATGGCGGTACGAAGGCTTCTTCGCCAATGGCTGAAAAATCGCGTTCGCGGAGTTGGATACCATGTGCAGCACGCCAGCTGCCACGCGCCGCTTGGATCGCTTCAAGGCGCACTTCATAACCTTCATTCTCGAAAACAGTACCGACTTCGCCGGGACCTTCAAATTCAGTATGTTTGTAATCCGCATAGCCACCAAAGAGTTGGACTTTTTCAATCGAGCCATCAAATTCCCAACCTGCATTTACATCGTACCGAACCTGATCAAGCTTGATGAAGATATTTTCCTCTTCTTCGCCCTCTTCATGCTCTTCCTCGTGATCTTCGTCTTCGTGATCTTCATCCTCATGATCCTCATCCTCGTGATCATGGTCTTCTTCCCCGTGACCATGGCCACCCGGAATACCGTAGGTGGAATTGAAATTATTGATCGCGACGCCGAAAAAGCCGCGTTCCCCGATATAGGACGCGCCCGCAGATATGCTGGAACTCTCAGCAAAGCTGTTTTCTAAATCACGATTTTCATCGAAATCGTCCGGCACCTCTTCGCCTTCTTCGGCAAGTTGCGCGCGGCTTTCACCTTCTACAGGGATGTTGAAATCATCAGCCCGACGGAATGTTCCGTCGAGGTGGAACACGACATTCCCGGCGCGTTGATCGATAGAGGCGGCAGCTTCAGCACCAGAATCGACAGAACTCGCGCCAATTCTGACCGCTGCGTCCGTTTGTCCATCCGGCATGTCGCGTGGGATACGTCCGTCTAGAACATTGACGACGCCACCGGAACCTGAGCTCCCAAAACGAAGCAGGGCCGCGCCGCGAACAACTTCAATCCGTTCGGCCTGAGCAGGCTCAACCGCGACAGCGTGATCGGGTGAGGCCGAAGACGCATCAATCGATCCGACACCATTAGTGAGCACACGGACGCGATCACCCCCTTGGCCCCGAATGATCGGTCGAGAGGCGCCTGCACCAAAACTGGTCGAGGAGACACCGGGTTCCAGCTTAAGCGTTTCACCAATTGTACCCGCAAGGCGGTCTTGGAGTTCGTCGCCGGCCAAAATGGATTGGCCGGTGATCGCTTCGTCAATGGAGCGTTCAAGGGGTGTAGCGGTGACGATAATTACGTCCTCACCCAAGCTATCTTGTGCGATAGCTATAGACGGAACGAGGAAAACAGAGGCCAATAGGCCCGAAGCAAAGCGTGACATAAATAAACTCTTAGAAATATAAACACAGATAGGCCGTACCGACACTGGATACGGCGAAAGTTTTGGGTGTGTAACTAAAGAGGCGGCGCCCTAGGCGGCGGCGCCCGTCCGTCAAATCCATGTGTGATCCGGTCGGATACTGGCGCAATCAACCTTGCTTTTATCACGCGAGGTAAAGGCGCTGTTTCGGGTTCAGGGGACGATAGAACGACTTTTTCTGCGGCTATAACGGTGAGGTCACAGGCAACGCCTTCGTGACTGTGATCAAGCTCGCCATGGGCCGCTGCATGCGCTGTAGACAAGCTTTGTACTGAGAAGAACAAAACCGCCATCAGGACCATAAAGGTCTTTATGACCGCGTGACGAGACATCGGTGTGCGTTATTTCATAACACGGTGCGGTGCAATGTGTTTTGTGAGCTTTTACAGTCCTTTGTCACAGGTTCCGTGTAAAATAACGACGGTTTGACTTTAGACCAAATCTTCTTTGACGCGGCTTTCAACGACTTTTTTGATTGTTAGGCCTTGCACGATGATTGAGAATACAACGACGGCATAGGTCGCGGTCAGGATGAGCGGTTTATACTCATTATCCGGCAGTGACAGCGCCAAGGCGACGGAAATACCGCCCCGAACGCCGCCCCATGTCAGGACAGAGACAGCCCCCTTTGTGAAGTTTTTAAAGGTCCCGATGATCTTCATCGGCACATAGACTGCGCAGAGGCGCGCCATGAGCACGAGCGGGATGGCGACAGCTCCGATAAATTTATATTCAGGGACGAGGCCTAAGACGAGAATTTCAAGGCCGATCAGAAGGAAAAGAACAGAGTTCAAAATCTCGTCAACCATCTCCCAAAACCCAAAGAGATATTGCCGCGTGTGATCACTCATCGCGGTTTTTGCGCCCTGATTACCAATCATCAGCCCTGCAATGACAACGGCGATTGGACCTGAGAGATGGTGGTCGAGAATTTCAACACGCTGGGCGAGTGCATAGGTTCCGGCCACACAGGCAAGTGTAATCAAAATCTCAATTGCATGTTCATCAATTCTCGCGAGCATGCGGTTCGTCATATATCCCGCCAGACCGCCCAGTATGGCGCCGCCAATGGCATCTACGAGAAAGAGTTCAACAACGTCCAAGATACCTATGGAGGCACCCCCAGTCGCCGCCATGATCGGCCCTGCAAGCTGGACATTATCTAACATCGCATGCCCGCCCGAACTGCCAACGGCGATGGCGAGGATAAGTGTGAAGACGACCACGCCGACGCCGTCATTAAACAGGCTTTCACCTGCAATCTTAGTCTCAAGTGACTTTGGCATTTTGACGGTTTTTAGGATGGAGAGCACCGCAACAGGGTCCGTCGGGCTGATCAACGAGCCAAAGACGAGGGCCCAGATAAACGGAATGTCTATTCCGAAGAGCTTTGCCAATCCCCAAAATCCTGTCCCGACGATAAATGTAGACAGCACGACGCCAAAAGTTGCCATGGACCCAATGGCCCATTTTGCATCTCGTAATTTGCCCAGATCGACATGCAGCGCCCCCGCAAATAAGAGGAAGCCCAGCATGCCCTTCATCAGAGTTTCATTGAAATCAATCTGACCAAGCGCGGATTGCATTGTATCTGTCAGACCAATGCTCGGGAAAAACGCTTCTAAAGCCATCAGGATAAAGCTGGCAAACAGCGCCATAACCAGCAGACCGATGGTGTGTGGCAACTTTAGATAAGCGCGGTTGATCCAAGAAAGGCCGGCAGACAGCACAAGTAATAAGGCAGCGATTTCAAATAAAGATAACATGACGTCGGTTTAACGAACCAACAGAGCGACACAAGTGGGATAATCGCGTTTCTATCCCGCAATATATTCCATCACACGGGTTTGGAAGAGGTCGCGCTTGCCCTCTGCGAGAAGGTCCGAGTGACGGCTGATACCATTGATCATATCATCGCGGATATTGTGCTCAGATTTGGCGAAGTCAGATAGAACATATCCGGCCACGCGGTCTTTATGACCTGGATGACCTATACCTAATCGAATACGGTGGAAATCAGGTCCGCCGCAGAGCTTATTTATTGAGCGAAGTCCGTTATGTCCAGCTAGGCCGCCGCCTGTCTTGACCCGTACTTTTCCCGGTGCGAGGTCGAGTTCATCATGTAGCACAGTGAGGTCACCAAGACCTAATTTATAAAATGAGAGGGCAGCCTGAACCGCTTGCCCACTTTCATTCATATAGGTCGAAGGTTTGAGAAGAAGGACTTTCCGTCCACTAATCAGGCCTGTCGTTGTCATACCTTTAAATTGGCTTTTCCAAGCGGGGAAGCCATGATCCTCGGCGATGCCGTCGAGGACGAGGAAACCAATATTATGTCGGTTTCCGTGATATTTTGCACCGGGATTGCCGAGGCCGCACCAGATTTCCATAACATCGTCCTCCGTGCGGCGCGGAGCTAACCAACGCAGGAGGGACAGCAATTAGTCTTCCGCTGTCTGCTCTTCGGCTTCGCCTTCTTCACCGTCTTCGCCGTCTTCAGACTCTGTCTTGGATGTGCGAGACGCAACGATGGTCGCGATGGTTACATCACGGTCAGTGATGCCGGGTGTCACATTCTCTGGCAGAGTGACTTCGGAAAGGTGGATGGCATCGCCAATTTCCAGACCGGAAATATCAACTTCGATATTGTCTGGAATTGAACCAGCAGGGCATTTGACTTCGATGTTGTAGCGGACAACGTTCAACGCACCGCCGCGCTTCATGCCCGGAGAGACGTCTTCACCTACGAATACTGCGGGAACATCCACATCGATGATTGTTTTTTCTGTCACGCGGTAAAAATCAACATGCATTGGCATGTCTGTCACCGGGTGGAACTGAACGTCTTTTGTAATAACTTTTTGCGCTTTACCATTATGCTTCAACTCAACCATATTTGAGAGGAAATTTCCTGAATTGATGGCTTTCAAAACTTCGTTGAATTTGATGCCGACGGAAACAGAATCTTTATCCCCGCCATAGATAACTCCGGGAACCATACCGTTGCGGCGGGCTGCGCGCGCATTTCCGGTTCCTGTTTCTTCGCGGACGACAACGTCAAGAACAACACTCATTGGACTGGCCTTAAATTACGTAGTTGGCCCAAAAAACGAACCGCTCCAATTCAATTGAAGCGGCCTGCTGTCGGGCTGAATCATATATTGCCGCGCCCTATAAGCAATCACTGCGCGGCGTGCAAGAGGATTTGCGAGTCAGTTTCCTGTTAAGACCTTTTACGCAAAGAGCTTGGAGACACTTTCATCATTCGCGATACGTCGGATTGCTTCGCCGAGGAGTGTTGCCGTTGAGCATTCGCGGATTTTCGGACAGTCTTTGACTTTTTGCGGTTGCCCGATTGTATCCGTGATCACGACCTCGGTAAGTTCGGATTTTGTGATCCGCTCTACGGCAGGATCGGACAAAACGC
>CAZBDT010000057.1:0-14049 GCA_964490745.1 uncultured Algimonas sp. | reverse complement strand
AGTACTAATAACTCGATTGGCTTGATTCATTTCAGATTGTTTCTTGGCCAAGCTTTTGATTTGCTTGCAAATCAATGGCAAACAAGAAACGTTAGCGCCCATGCGCGTGGACTAACATGTCCGCACATGGACCTGTTCAGACGATATCTTTACTATTTAACATATATTTTGCATTGACCGGGTGGTTATTGCGAGAGGTCCCCACCCGATCCCATCCCGAACTCGGTCGTTAAGCCTCTCAGCGCCGATGGTACTTTGTCTTAAGGCACGGGAGAGTAGGTCGCCGCCCGGTTTATCCAAGTCATGTCATGCAATTCCGTGTAACGGAAATGCATCTCCTCCTTATCAACGCAAAACGCCTCGATGATAAAATCATCGGGGCGTTTTGCGTTTTTAGGCTCTAAATTCTGTCAATATTATGCTAGAAGACGATGATTTAAATCTGATCCGCTTCACTTAAAAATCGAATTGTAAGATTCAGGTACGGATTTTATCGTTGTTGGCGCCCGACATCTTGTCGGTGAAGATGGGGTCTCGACCATGTTGAAAGACCGCGGATACGATGTGAAGCGACTATAAAATAGCGCTCATCATTTCAAACTTGATTTTGGTCGCGATTTAATCTCCATCTATTTTAATGGATGGAGATACACCACATCGCGCGCCAGCTATATTAAGGTCTAAGACGACAGATTTAGAGGATGTCTATAGCGATACCCTTAATCAAATCACTGAACCCGATTCAAAGATCGACCAGTTAAGAGCCGTTCTTGCGGCCTATGCCGCTTTACCAACCGCCCAGGATATACAAACTTTAATCTCTGACAGTCAGGCAGCTGAAGCACGCAGCTATTATAACCCAATTGAAGATGAACGTTTGCGCGAGGTCTATACACGCTATCTCGCCATAAGATCCTCTCTATGGGACGTCATTCAATCCTTGCCCAAATCGGCCAAACGCGTTCAGCGGGACCCGCTCAAGGCAACACCCCAAGATTGGCAAGGCTTTGCAATCGCATTTTGCGCTGCTGAATTAATCGTCCGCACAGGAGAATACCTTATTGATCTCGCAAGGGATCGCCCCATTATTTGGCGTAAATTGGATGAGGCCGATCAGCGATACAACCTACCGCGCAAGAGTTTCACACGATTATATCGACAGTTGACCTCTGCGTTGCGTATGCACGGGTTTTATAGAGCTTGTGATATATTTGATGAGCAGCGAGACAAAGTCATGTCTGCCGCTCCGCAGGATATTGCGTTTATACTGTCCAGTCTTAATCTCCCAAAAGCCTCTCGTGAGGATCATCTCAGACGCTATCATCGTTTTGTTCGGCATTCAGTTAAACGTCGTCATATCTCGGCAGGACGAAATATCCTCTTTTCAATTTTTGAAATGATGGGCTCCGACATTGCCGATCTAAAAGTTCCTTTCATCAAACCTCCAAAAGCCCCGAAGCGGGTCAGGTTGGAGGTAATCAAGCATCTCCGTCAACGGCTTCGACCCGGCGATGTTTTTGTGACTCGTCATGATGATGCGATGAGTAACCTTTTCCTCCCCGGCTTTTGGCCGCATTCAGCTTTGTGGCTCGGCGGAGAGGACGCAGATATTCTGGAAGCAAAGAAAGATGGTGTTCTCTACAGGAATATCGAAGACACACTGCAAGTCGATGCCTTCACTGTAATCCGTCCAAAGTTAACCGATGATCAATTCGAACATGCACTTCAACGCGCCAAAACGCATGCGGGAAAACTCTATGACTTCATATTTGATTTTAGAACCACTGACCGTCTTGTCTGTACTGAGGTCATCTACCGAACCTATCACGGGATTGGCTCGATTGATTTTGAGCTCAAGCAGGAAGCCGGACGATATTGTCTCTCCGCAGAAGAGCTTTTGAATCAAGGTCTAGAAAAGAACTGGTTTGAGGTTGTCGCGATTTACGGCGTCGGTGGAAATGACTTACTCTATGGCGATGACGCGAAAGAAAAATTACGCGCTAGTTTTAGGAGCCGCTTTTAATCCCTCGCCTATAATCGCGAAATGGCCCGCTTTAGGTTCATACGAGCTTGAGGCTCAAACGCATTTCTAAAATGATCCGTCATGTAGATATGGTCTCGCGCCATAAAGCCGGATAAAATGGCTTTGCGTTTCTTGCGAAAAATGAACCCCGGAACGCGTTTATATTCGCGTCTGACATCCACCTCAAATTGATCATAAATTTCGGGCGAGGTCCCGAGGATAGAAAGATCAATATCCAACATATATTGGCCGTCTATTTGGTCCGGCGTCTTATGGGTTTTTGTGGCGAGAATATGATCTCGAACTCGATGAATGAGATTAGCTTGTGCCCCTTGTTCTAATAACCATTTTACGGCCCAATCTGCGCTATCTTCTTCATTCGTCGCAGAGAAGGGCTGATAAATCGCGTCATGAAACCAAAGGGCCAATTCGATTTCGTCAGGACGGTCGACTTTATCTTTCACGCGGTCAAGATGTTTCAGACAGGCCGCAATATGATCTAATGTATGATAGGCCCGATGTTTCTCCGCATGTGCTGCTATCAGTGCCGTATAAATTCTCGTGTCATTTGAAAGCCCAAGCCCTTCGCAAAGCCTGGTCCAGCGGCCTGAACTACAAATATCTTGCGCACTCATAATTTTTTCGGGACGAGGAAATGCCCACTTAAGGCCGCAATGGGTGTCTCCGGATTTTCCTGCCAAGCCCGGACCCGCACATTAGCAACTCGCGCGCCTTCTTTAAAAATATTCGCACGCGCATAGGTTTCTACGGGTTTGCCTCTACGAAGGTAATCAATGTTAATCCCAATCGGTTTCGAAAACGGTAATTGAGGCGCATGACGTCGAAGTTCCGCCATGGCACAAACTTCCATAAATCCACCAATCGCACCGCCGTGAAGCGCAGGAAGTGTTGGATTGCCGATATTGCTCTTTTGATAAGGCAAAATCAAAAGCAAACCGTCACCCGAAAATTCCGCCTGAATCCCTAATGTGGTCGCATAGGGAATGGACGCGATCAGGTCATTTACAATGCGCTGACTCATGCGGTTTCTTCCCCGTCTTGCGGAAACTTATATATAGGTCCCGTTAGCATAAAGGCCGCCTGGGCCGTCGCGACAGGATCATCCGGATCACCGTCATGGGCAATGGCGCGAATGAAGGCGACATGACGAGTTGTCTTATAACAAACTGCCTCTGCAATGACGGTTTCACCGGGAGACGCCGCGCGTTGATAATCAATACGTAAGGAGAGTGTCGCGAGTTGTGCAAATCCGTCAAAGCCGGAAATTGCCGCCAACCCGCAAGCCTGATCTAAAAGGGTCGTGACCGCACCCCCTGCAATAACGCGCGAACGGGGATGTCCAATCAGCGCTGCGTTATAAGGCAGTGACAATGTAGCGAGACCCTTATCAATGGCCACGAATTTCATGCCGAGCTTTTTGGCGTGAGGGGTTCCCTCAACAAGGGTAGGGCCTAACTCCCAGAGTTTTTCGATGAAGGCGCTCATAGATTTGCATAGACCTCATCTATAAGTGCGCGCGGACGAATATCACCCAGCAGAGTGTTACGTTGTCGGTTCATCACGTAAGCCCCGTGCAATCCGGTGACGGGATCGGCAAAGACACAGGACCCGCCCCAGCCACTATGGCCCAGCGTGGCCGGATTAGGGCCATAGAAATAATTCGGCGCATTACGCATGACTCCGGCGGCAAAATCAACCTCAAAGGGGAGAACCAAGTTTGGCCCGATGACCCGTGACATAGAAAATGAATTTTGCGTGTCTTCGGATAAAATAGGTGTACCGTTGATGAATCCATCGACGCCAGCTTGCATGAGTGTCGCGAGCCCCTTTGCCGTGGCATGACAATTGGACCCGGCCAGTTCTGCCTCTCGCCATGCGGTCGCGCCCATACCCCCCGGGGATGACCAAGGTTTTAAAAAAGCCCAGCGTTTCGCCTCTGTCATTTCGCCCATATCGGGCAGGGCTTTTGGCTTTTGCATATCCGCACAACGATCATGTTCAGATCGCGGGAGGCCGATCCAAACATCGGCGTCACTGGGCTGACACAGCTCGTCGCGTAATATTTCGCCCAAGCTGCGGTGCTGCGCGTCAACGCGTCGGGCAATTTCTCCAGCGAGGAAGCCATAGGTGACGGGGTGATATCCCGACGCGCTGCCGGGCACGAAAATTGGGATCTGTTGTTCCAATTGGGCGATCGTTTTATCCCAGTCGAACCAATCTTTCACGGTCCACTCTGGATTTGTAATGCCGGACAGGCCGGATTGATGGCTCATGATCTGGCCAATGGTTAGGCTTTCTTTTCCGGCTTGGGCGAAATCCGACCAAATGGTTGAAACAAGTTGATCATATCCAATGCGATCTTCTTCCACCAACCACGCAATGACGAGCGCTGCGGCGGCTTTGCCTGATGAGAAAACAGCAAATAAAGTGTCGTCAGACACTTCCTGCGTTTTACGTCGGTCTGTCCAACCTCCACGAATATCGATTAACGTTTCGCCGCGTTGCATAACGCAGAATTGGAAGCCTAGCTCTTCATACTCACTCTGATTTTTGGCGATGATCTCGCGCAGGCTTTCAAATTGTTCTGGAAGCTGACCATATATGGGGTAAGTGCTCATCTGCGCAGCTCTAACGCAATCGCGTCATTAATAAAGGCCTGCATTCTAACAAGCGGTAATTCACCTGCGTCTAGCGCATCAGCGGCGCGCATAATTTCGAAAACAGATGCCACCGACTTCGCGAGTGCTATATCCGGAGATTCGCCCAAAAGACGCCGACCTAAGAATAAAGCGGCAAGGCTGTCCCCGCCGCCATGCGGTACGGTCTCGAATTTTGCGTGACTGACTTGGTGACGATTTTCTTGGTCTTGCCAGACAGCGCCAATATTTTCACCGTCTAAGACAGATGTTATCAGGCGATTGGGTAAAGTAGAGATATGAGACGAGATAAAGTCTAACTCCCACACATTTGGCGTGATAAAATCAGCGAGTGGGATCAAGCGCTCCAAAATACCCATGGCGCGTTTTTCAGGTATGTAAAGTTGGCCATGATCACCCATGACAGGATCAATGGCGATCATGGCTTGAGGGTTTTGAGTTTTGATGTGGCGAATGATCTCGACGCCCAGATCAATATGGCTGATTTCTCCCATATAGCCTGTCAAAACTGCACTGAATTTGATATTTTGAGCTGCCACGCCGCGCCAGACGTCTCGCAATACCGAAATTTGTGTCGCTCCACCGCCAGGCGGACCCCATCCAGGATGCCGCCCCATTAATGTCGTGGGCAGGACAACTGTCTCAATCCCCAGGCGTTGCAAACAAAAGCTAGCAGCGCTGGCCCCGACACGAGAACTGGCAACGGCCGAGCTGAGGATCAGGACTTTAGGAATTGATGTGGTCACGCTCTCCCTTTGGCGTTAAGTGCAACCAAACGCAACACAGTATGAAACTATACTTCACTTCAGAAATTTTTGACTTGAATACGATTTCTAGTGCCCAAAATTATATAAAGACCAAGGCTGATCATCCAATAATAATAGAAAAAATCGGTCTTCTGAGTTGAACTGGACTCGTAATGAGTAAAGCTCAAGACCCTTAAAAAGCGCTTCTTTCATAAGAAATATCGGCGCCTGTGATATAATTCACAGCGTTAAGTGATGAAAATCACTCGCCTAAACGGCTTGTTAAGCAAGTTCCTTCATTCCCATGGTTAACCATGATGGGAAAGAATCGTTTCCCATGTTTGAATTCGGGGGACCATATGCGTCTGGGGTCATTGACATTATCGGCTACATTTTCTGCCGTACTCCTATCAGGTTGTTCATTTATTGGTGGTCAATCTTCGAAACATGCAAACCCATATGCGAAGCAAAAAGCCGCCAGCCATGGCTATTATGCACAGCGAGGCCAGTTTGGTCAGCACTTTGCGACGCAAAATTGTCAGATCGCAAGCCCGCGCCAACCTATCCCGCGCGGATGTCGTCCTGAACAGGTCACGATTGGCACGCCGACAAAGACATATCCTCACGGCGGTTACGCCGCCAAAGGAGGATTTCCGCAGCAACCGAGCTTTGGCGAACCACAATATACGAATGGCGGTTATGGCCAAGCTGTTGGCCAGAACAAATCACTTTCCTATCATGCGAGCGGGCCCAAAAAACGTAAGCCAAAATTACGCGGGTTTATGTCTTTAGGTGCCGAGCGGAGTGTGAGTGGTAATGTGTTTGATCACGGTGAGCGTGACGATATCGTTTTTACGGATGGTTTTAATCCGCAAGATTTTAACGAAAGTTTCAGTCAGGGCGTTCAAGCTGAGGGCTCTATAACGTCAGTGACATATACTGCGAATGCTTTGATTGATGCGCAGGACTTGTCATCAACAACTGTTCGTGTGCCGGGCGTTGAGAGTGTATCTGCACCTGCCATATCATTTGACGATGTTTGGTCTACGCCTGTGGGTTTAAAAGGCGGGTTAGAATATATAGTAGATGACAAAACGACTGTATTTGCAGCGGGCGGCTATACTTATTCGGAAGGCAATGAAAGTAACTTCGCCTCTGTTAACGCGACACTGTACCGCGAAGAAGAGATACAGAGCTTCACGCCGAGGCTCGATGCAAATGGAGAACCTGTACCTGGCTCATTCATCAATAATGGGGAAACTGAAACCACGTTTCAATATCTCCCGAACCAACGTATAGCGAGCTTTGCATATGATTTCTCCGATCTGGAAAGATATGATCTTGAAGTCGGCGTGCGCCGTTATCTGAAGCCTGTTGTTCAATCCGAAGGTTATAGAACAGTTACACCTTTTGTTGGCGCATCTGTTGGGGCTTCACATGTGAATGCCGTGGACTTCAAAGTCACTCAAAATCAAACGTCTTACCAAACAGCCTTTGATAGCGGCGGTGAAGATTTAGGTGTTTTCGTCGCGACGGGAAATGATGAACCTATTCGTGTTTATGATTCACAATGGCTACCTCAAGGTCAGCTAAATCTGGGTGCTGAGTGGCAACTCACGCCAGGCTTCGCTCTGGCAGCTGAAACAGGTGTGCGGTTGCAAGGCGGCCGTGATTACGCAGATTTTACAAATGCAGCGGGTGATCTCGTTGAAGGCCGTAAAGGTGATTTAAATATCTCGATTCCCGTGACGTTACGGGGATCGGTTAATTTTTAGGGGCGTTAACCAAGCAAAGTCTTGGAATCGTTAAGAGTTTGTTTCCGCTTTGGGAACGTTTTTTTAAGTATCTTGTGTTTTTAAATGAAACAAAGGGACTTTGAGTTGAAAAAGGAGGCCGATATGCGGCTTGCAGCTTGCGCTTTATCAGCAGTATTATTGTCAGGTTGCTCGTGGTTGGGCATGGGCGGTCAGAGTAGTGGTTACGGAGTAGCTAATGGCGCCTATGGTGCCAACTGTGATGTTTCTTACGCTCAATACGGACAAACATCATATGGCGGTGCTTACGGTTATAATGCCGCTGGCTGTGCCGACGGCGCTTATGGCGTAGGCCAAGGTTTCGGGGCGCAAGGTTACGGCGCAGGCGCATATGGTCAAGGTTTCGCAGGCGCAGCGGGTTACGGACAGGCCGGATTTGGACAAGCGGGCTTTGGCCAAGCAGGATTTGGCCAAGCGGGCTTAGGGCAAGCAGGATTTGGACAGGCTGGCTTCGGTCAAGCTGGTTTAGGTCAGGCAGGGTTTGGTCAAGCGGGTGTCGGCCAGGCTGGCTTTGGACAAACCGGATTTGGTCCAGGCGGTGTTAGCGCAGGATTGGCCGCACAAGGCATTGGGAGCGGTTTCGGTGCAAATACTGTCTATAGTGGCGGCGCTACGACCTTGGGTGCAGGCGCGCCATTCGGCGCCGCAGCCTTTGGCACAAATGTTGTCGGAACACAGTTCGCAAATGGTCAATTTGTGAATGGCGCAGCGGTTCAAAACGTTGTTGGCGCTCCAATTTATGTTCCACAGCCTTACCCGGCTCCATTTGGTGTTCCACAGCTTCGCGGTGTTGGCGCAGCGCTTCCATTCGGGTTTGAATTATTCGGCGGATCAGAATTTAACGTTGGCGGTGACATCATTGCAGACAAGAGCGAAGGTCCTTCAGATGGTGGTGGCGGTCGCGCGGGTGCGTTTGAAGCCGTCAGCTATTCAGATGCTTTCTCTGATGGATATTCGATTGGTGCGGCCACGACCTATGATATATCACGTAATACAACACTCTTAGCCTCTGCGGCCTACTCCAATAAAGAAGGGCAAACTGTCGATACCGGGTCCTTCCAATCCGGTGTCTATGATCCTGTCACTGGCGCATTCACACCTGACATCGGGTCTCCGACACCCCGGAGCGTCAGCGGTACGTTTAGCGATCTAAAGCAATACACAATTGAAGGCGGTGTCCGTCAATATGTTGGAAACAACCTTGGTTTCCGACCATATGTTGGCGCGACTGCAGGCTTTACTTATAATAACGACGTGACACTTACCCAGACATTTGATGATGATGAGACAGTGTTCGACGAGAATACATTCATTGATAGTGGTTGGACGCCAACAGCGGCTGGTCTCGTTGGAGCTGAAATCGCTGTCGGTCCGCGTGCCGCCTTTGGTGTTGAAACCGGACTGCGCTGGCGTGATAACCTAGACGCGAATTCAGGCGGCGATGATAGAATCTCCGTGCCTGTTAAACTTCGTGGCCGTCTCGCATTCTAGGCTTAAGTTTTATAAATTCTTCGAAACCCGATCTTTAAAGATCGGGTTTTTTTATACGTATGGTTTGATTTCGATCAATTTGGCCCCTGCCTTGCAAAGCTTTTTCCCAAGAAAACGGATAACTAAGGCGATTGTGCCAATCCGGAACATTAAGGGTGAAAACCATGCGACTACTACTGCTCGGCACAGCTGCTTTAGCTCTCTCCGGATGCTCATTTTTGGGCCTAGGCGGACAGAAACAAACGACACAATATAATCCACAAACAGGATATTACGGTCAGCACTCCGCTCCTGTGTCACAAAACAAGTGTCACAGTGGGAATTGCTTGGCGCGCTGGAACTTGGAAGGCGGCCTTGGTGCTGTCTTCCCGGCAGGTAAGAATATCATTACATCCAGCCGTACAAACAACCTCGATGGTACAGATTTTAATTCTATCTCTTTTGGTGACGCTTATGACACAGGTGTTCGCGCAGAATTGGGCGGCTCATATGCACTTTCACCAAACACAAAAGTCGCGCTTTTAGGTCACTATGAGCGTGCTGAAAGTGCTGGTGTGCAAGATTGGGGCACGCTTGATGGGCAAGCTCTCACTGGCGCTCTCACAGACTATGAAAGTTACGGTGCAGAACTTGGCTTACGTCAATATTTCAAGCCTAGAAAAGGCATTCTCTTAAACAGCATTCGTCCATATGTTGAAGCTCGCGCTGGCGTCAGTCGTGTTGACGACATTGATGTCGTGAATACACAGCTTGGGGGCCAGACTTTTAGCGCGGATGGTGTTCCGCTTTATGAAAAAAGCTGGGTTGGCTCAGCTGCCGGTCTTGTCGGTGTCGAAACACCTGTCGCGAAATATACAACAATCGGGCTTGAGACGGGTATTCGGTACCAAGGTGGATTGAAATCAGACAATTCTGTCTTGGCTCCGGGCTCACCTTTAGGCGGTTTGAACAACAATCGCGGACGGGTTTCAATTCCTGTCACATTGCGCGGTCGTTACCGCTTCTAAGTAGCTGCCTAACCCCTATTGGGGGCAAATAGGGGGGCTGCCCGCCGATCCGGTCACATTTATGAGACCGATATCGGTGGGTTTTTTATTGGGCCGATTTATGAGAGGCTTAAGGCTGATCCGGGGATGCCGGTAAGGATTGGGCGAGCCTTTGTTTTTCGTTGAAAATAAAGCGCTCAATCTGCCTTTCGAGAATATCAAGTGGTATCCCGCCATTTGACAAAACAGCATCGTGAAATGTGCGGATATCAAAATCATCACCTAATGACGCTTCCGCTTTTGCGCGGAGCTCTAAGATTTTCAGCTCTCCGATTTTATAGGCCAGGGCTTGTCCGGGCCAGCTGATGTAACGCTGCACTTCGGTTTTAATATTATGTGGGGCGAGGGCTGAGTTCTCCAGAAAACAAGCTTCGGCCTCTTCGCGAGTCCAGCCTTTCCAGTGCAGTCCCGTATCTACGACCAGACGACAGGCCCGCCACATTTCATAAGACAGTTGTCCAAATTTTTCATAGGGCGTTTTGTAAATCCCCATTTCTCCGGCCAGTTTTTCTGCATAAAGGCCCCAGCCTTCTCCAAAGGCATTCGGATAGAGGCTTTTGCGGAATTCTGGCAACCCCTTCAGCTCTTGTCCAATTGCGATTTGCATATGATGGCCGGGTACGCCCTCATGCGCGGTGAGAGCCGGCAAATTATAAAGCGGGCGGTTGGGCAGGTTATAGGTATTTACAACATAATTCCCGGCTTGGCCGCGCTCGGGATTGCCACTGAAATAGCGCCCCGTCGTATAGGTCTTCTCAATCTCTTTTGGCACAGGAATGACACCGTAAGAGAGGCGCGGAAGCGTCGCAAAATATTGCGGCATTTTACCGTCTAATTGTTTGGCTAAATAGCTGGCATGCATTAGCAATTCTTCGCGACTTTTGGCGTAAAATTGCGGATCGGTACGCAAGAAGTCTAGAAAATCGGCAAAGCTGCTTTCGAAACCGACCTCTTCAATCACTTTGTCCATTTCACTTCGAATGCGTGCGACCTCAGATAGGCCTAATTCATGAACCTCATCCGGGCTAATATCCAAAGTGGTGAAATAGCGTGTCACGGCGCGGTAATATTCGCGTTCCGTTTCGCTATTGCCCAAGCCGGCCGTCTGACGGGCAGCTGTCGCATATTCTTCGCGCATGAATTTGGCCAGGTCGCGATAGGCAGGGATAACGGCGCTGACCATTGCGGCCGTGCCCAAGGCCGACAAACGGGTTTGATCCACTTCAGCCATGGAATCAGGGAAGGATTTGAATGGGACAAAAAGCGGATGGGCTTCGGCAGGGCTGTCTGCCATGGCGTCGATCATATCCTGAATACCGGGCAAAATTTCCGAACTGGCAGTGAAATTTGTACGAATGCCGCGGCGTAGATTTTCTTTCGCTTGTGCAAAATAACGCGGCAGCCGCGTCAGACGCGCCGCATAGGCTTCATAATCCTCAACCGTTTTGAAATCGGTTTGCCGGACGACAAAAGAGAGCTGATTAAAAAATCCACTATCATTCGTGAACGGCACCCGCGCTATATCAAAAGGCGCTAATCGTTGACGTTGGGTCAGCACAAAGCCCAAGAGATCGTAATTCAGGCGATCTTGCTCTGTCATAGGCTGCATAGATAATTTCGCATGGCGGGATAAAAACGCGGTTGTCATTTCCGTTTGAGCTGCGAAGGCTTCGGGTGAAATATCCGGTAATTGTTTCAAGGCCTCACGGTCGCCTTCCTGACCCCGACGATAAATATCCCCTTGCAGCTCAGCGGCTTCAAAGTCCGCAATTAACAAGCTGAGCGAGTCCTCTTTTTCACACGTAATTTGACCGTCCAGCTCTATGATTGTGCCGCCTGGGCAGGTTGCCGCAAAATCGAGTTGAGCCAGAGCTGGTGTGGAGACGCATAACAGAAGAGCTGGAAGTAAGGCACGCATCATAAGGTCGCCTTTTCCATAGCTTTGGCTAAGGTCACGTCTTTTTCTGTCACGCCACCCGCATCATGGGTCGTTAAAGTGACGTCCACACGGTTATAGACATTAAACCATTCCGGATGATGATCCATTTTATCGGCGAGAATCGCGATCTGGGTCATCCAGCCAAAGGCCTGTGCAAAGTCGTCAAAACGGAAAACTTTCGTGATGAAATCATCTCCGCCCGTCCAGCCATCCAGCGTTTCTGCGACCTCTTTGGGATCTAAAACTGCCATGATTCACCCACCCTCTTTTCAGTGTCTTATGGTTTCTGGCCTGTTGTTAAGCTGATTCCAAGCCCGTCTGACAGTATTACATAGTGCTTTGGTCTTACTCAGACTTTATTCATCAAAAATGATGTTTGCCATAACAAGGCCATAATTAAGGCTTTATTTACCATAAACAGCTTTGTGAGGAGGCGGTCATCGTGAAACGAACACCAAATGATCGCAAACAGGCCATCGCATTGCCTACTATGCTGGCCTATAGGCCCAGCGATGACCTTACTTTCTCATATATGCAAAGCTCTCACCTTTTTGGCCGTCTTGGTCGTGTTGATCATGAGCTTGCGCCCGACCGTTGCGGTGGGCGGCATACCGCATATGGACAAAGTATTGCATTTCGCCGCTTATGCCGGTCTAGCGGCTTTAGGGCGGCTCGGTTGGCCTCGACTTTGGGGCGGATGGATCTTCATCAGCTTTGCCACACTGGGCATCGGGATCGAGATCGCTCAGCATCTCATGGACCTCGGGCGAACCGGGTCCTTCGCCGACATCGTCGCCAATTTGGTCGGCGCGGCGGTCCCTCTGATTTTCTTTCATCTGTTTTGGACACGACATCACAGCTAATACGGAGATTTCCATGCGCAGTTTAATCGCCACATCACTAACGGCTTGTTTGTTAGGAGGGGCGGGAACTGCCTTTGCCGGCAATCCAGCCGGTTTTCCATCTGCTTTGCCGCCCGTTTCAAATCCGGGTGAGTGTTACGCCCAAGTCAAAATTCCGGCGCAATATTCGACAGGGTCTGAAACCGTTTTGAAAGCCGATGGGTTTGCCGGGCTTAATGTCACAGAACCGCAATTTCAGTCCCGCACTGAAACGATTATGACAAAAGAACCCAGTACGCGCTATATCGTTCGTCAGCCCCGCTACCAAAGTGTCAGTGAGCGTATTCTCACTCGTCCTGGTCATGATGTTTTATCTGTCTCAGACCCGCAATTCTCAACCGTGACGGAAACGCTTCAGACCAGCGCCCCGCATCTCGTTTGGAAACGCGGTAATCCGGGCGAACTCCAAAGACAGGGCTATGTTATCCATTCAACAGCGGATGGCCGATTACGCGCTCCCGCTGGATCAGGTCAGTATCAAGGCGGGTCTTATGCGACGACCCAAAATGGAGGGGATAGCTGTGGCCCGGGCTGTGAGATTTGGTGTCTCGTCGAAGAACCTGGTACATCTGTCACGGTTTCTCGGCGGGCTTTGGTCGCGCCGCCGCGCGTCGTGCGCACGCCTGTCGCTCCGCAATATAAGACAATCCTAAAGCAAGTCGTGGCAGATCCGGGCGGGGTGGAAGAAATTCCGATACCCGCTGAATATAGCTCTATTGACGTTCAAGATCTTGTCCGTCCGGCAGAAGTCTATGAAGTTGATGTCCCGCCTGTCATGGGAGAGGTCGAAACGAAAGTCTTGGTCAGTCCGGAACGTTATGAATGGCGTCGTGTTCTTTGCCAGCCGGGGACGGGTACGATCCGGTCCGGCAGTTCATTCTCATCAGAATCGACATATAGTTCGGGCTCGTCTTACTCTTCTTCCGCGCCCACTTATTCCTCTTCCGCGCCGACCTATTCCGGTTCAACAACAAGCTATGGCGAGCCGTCTTATTCAAACCGTGGTTATGTCAGTGACGGAACATTGGCTGGTGGAAACACCACACGATATGGATATGAGACGTCTCATGGGGCGCATTCCGGCCATGATGGCCAGGACAGATCGAAGGCTTATCCGAAATATAAAAAGGCCGGACCCCATCGGGCGCGCCGTCGCTAATATTCGGGATAAAGCAATCTAAATCCTGCGTAAGAGGTGAAGGGTTTTTATTAAAAGACAATATATTTCAATCTCTTATGAAAAATTGAAAGATATGTGCCCTCACTTTGTGTTTTGTACCGCATATTACATGGGTTCTTTCAGACACGGGACAGGGTAGACGCGTTATCTTTCTGGTCTGGAGGACGGTGTGTCTAGATAGGTTTCGTAACGGGAGCCTATTGGGGCCGGATAGCGAGAGCTGCACCTCC
>CAZBDT010000056.1:0-14408 GCA_964490745.1 uncultured Algimonas sp. | reverse complement strand
AAAAATAAACCCCGCCTCAATGCTACTAGCACCAAGACGGGGCTTCCCCTTTATACTTTATCGCGACTAAGTCGCTCGTGATCGAGTTAATCGATGTTCGAGACCACGACCGTGTCCGGGCGAAGTGTCCCTTTATATTCTGCGTCAAGATCATAGCTTTGTGTCGTGGATAGGGTCTTGGGTTTATCCCAATCTGACTTTTTCCACGTCGACATGTTTTCATCTGAACTCACTGCACCCATGACACGTGTATCTGAGCTGATCTCCAACTTGCGCAGGTTTTCTGATTTTTCCATATCGTAATTACCTGTCACGAGACATGTCATATCCGGTTGTGCTGTTGTGCCGATCGGGCAGTTAACTGTCGTAATTGCGCCTACGTTTGACGGGACGGCAATCGCATTATTCTCAATCATATTGTCGCTATCCATCATGCGAGCTTCCGTCTTCGTCAACATATCGCCGTCATGCGTGAGCAGTTCGAAATCAGATTGTGTGTCCGGCTGGCCATCGGCTTGCAGAACTTCGCCAATTGTATCATTGGCATTTGTATTGACCACACCCCGGACCTCCGGCGTATTACTTGATGATGTGACGGTTGTTTTCGTCATGATTTTCGCATCTTTATCATGATCTTTTTTCATGTGGTCGCCCGCAAATGCCATTGAGGCCGAGGCGGCTGTTAGGGCTGATGCAATCAAAGTTGATTTTAAATAGGTCATAGGTAATCTCCAATTTTGTATCGTACCAAAGGGGGATGGTGCGAGTTTGGATGAAAAGAAATTTGCGTCGCGGGAGATGCATCATTGCACACTCGACCGGACGGACGGCTCAGTAAATTTATTTAATTACGGCGTCATAACTGTAAAAAAGCGTTTGGCAGGGCAATTCGTTCCGAAAGACTTGTAATGAATTACAGTCACCTCCAGAGGAGCGGTATGAAACTCTATGATTATTTACCCTCCGGAAATTCTTACAAAGTGCGTTTATTGCTGTCCTATTTGGGGCTGCCTTACACCCATGTCCCGATAGATATTCACAAGGGAGAGACGCGGACGGCTGATTATTTGGCGATGAACCCTGCGGGTCAAATTCCGCTCTTGCAATTGGATGACGGACGCACTCTCGCCGAGAGTAATGCGATACTGATGTTTTTAGCAGAAGACACGCCTTACATCCCGCTCAATGCCTTTGACCGGGCCAAAGTCTTGCAGTGGATGTTTTGGGAACAATATCGCCATGAACCTGCCATCGCTGTCGCGCGCTACATCTCGCATTATGCGCCGGAGCGGAAAGACGAACTGCCCAAATTGCAAGAGAAAGGCCGCGCGGCCTTAACGGTTATGGAAGGGCATTTGGGCGCGTCTACATGGTTCGTCGGCACAGGCCCGACTGTCGCCGACATTTCTCTTTACGCCTATACCCACGTCGCAAGAGAGGGCGGATTTGATCTCTCAGATTATCCGCATGTCGAGGCTTGGTGCGCGAGGATGGCTGAACATCCGCGGCATATTTTGATTACGGATGTGCCTGAGTGAAAAGATTTCATGTCTATATTCTCGCCAGTCGACCGCGTGGGGCGACCTTTATTGGGGTGACAGGGGATATTGAACATCGGCTGCAACAGCATCGCTCAGGTGAAGGCTCCGCATATGTTCGGAAATGGAGCATCTACACATTGGTTTACTTGGAAGAATACAAATATGTGAATGATGCTATCGCACGGGAGAAGCAGTTGAAGAAATGGCGAAAAGCTTGGAAGTTTGATTTGATTGAAAAGGCTAATCCAAATTGGGTCGATATATTCGATACGCTTTGGCTCGATTAATTACTCTGTCATTCCGGGGCGCGGAGCGAACCCGGAAGTTCGAGCGTAGGGCGTGACACTCTCGACCTTCCGGATCTGCGACCTACGGTCTTGTCCGGAATGACAGTGTTACTGGTTGGCTTTGAATCGATAGACCTTGTCCTTGCGGACCATGTGATAGTGTGTGGCGCCGGGCAGGGCGGCTTTGAAATCGGGGTGGTCGACATTCAAACCGCCTGTGAATGTGCCGAAACTCGGTAGGATAATTCGCTCGTGGCTGACGGCAAAACAGGGGCCGCTGATTTTCCCCGTTTTGACAGCGACGCGAAGTTTCGGGTGATAATGGCCGCAGAGATTTACGCCTTGATCGCCCGCATCATGCGGATGGTGGGTCATGAGAAAGCCACCGATTTGCGCGTGATCTTCGCGGCGTCCACGTACACAATCCGGAATTTCGGGATCATGATTGCCGAGAATCCAGATGAAGTCCTCTACACTGTCGACAATCCGGTTGAGCAACTCACAATCCCGATCTGACAAACGTTGATCGGCGTCAATATCGTGAAAGCTGTCACCAAGTGCCACGATTCGTTTGGGTGTGTAATCTTTAACCAGCCTCGCCAAACGGTGCAGGCTGTCGCGCGTATCATAGGTCGGTAGCGGCACATGCCCGTTCATTTGCAGGAAGCTGGCTTTCTCGAAGTGCAAATCCGCCACGCAGAGCGTGTCGTGATCCAGCAGCATCAAGCCTTTCCGCGCATCACAGGCCACCACGCTCGCCCGGGTGCGTTCAATGATCGCTGTCTCTCTCAGACTGGTTTGCAACGTAATCCTTCACCGTTTTCAACAGGCCTTCGCCATAGCTGAGCGAGGCGTCCGCCGCTTGGGACAGCATCGCCTCCTTGGCTTCACCGTCCACCATTTCGCGGCTAACCTGTATCAGGGCGGGGATAGACAGCGGACTCGCATGGGGCAAGATGCGGTACTGTATTTGGCCCTGCACCTCAGACAGCCAATGGCGCAGGCGCGGCAGGTCTAGCAATTCGCGCTCTGCCTCCTCACGCGCAATTTGCAGCAGGATATGGTCCGGCTCATATTTATGCAGCACGTCATAGATCAGGTCCGTCGAGAAAGTGACCGCCTTCATGGACCGATGGGCGCCGGGTAATCTTTGTTCGGTCAGCCCCGCAATCGTAGCGATCTTGCGGAAGGATTTTTTGACCATGGGCGCTTGGACGATCCAGTCTTCAAACTCCGCATCCAGAATATCTTCACTGAGAAGAGCCGCCATATCCTCAATCGGCTCTAATGAGGTGATCGCCAAGGCGTAATCCGTGATAACGAAGGAGATCGGTTTTAACCGCGCGGTCTCCATGCGTCGCGTCAGCAAGAGGCCGAGCGTGTTATTGACGGGGCGGCCTTCAAATGAATGCAAAACGGTTAGGAAGTTTCCACGATCCCAGAAGCCTTCGACCAGCAATCCGTTTCGGGGTGTGAGGCCTGAGAATTGTGCTTGCAGATCCAGCCAATCTTGAACGTTTTCGGGCAAGTGCCGCCAGTGGCTTTCATCCGATGTGAAGCGCCTTACGCCGTCTGCCAGATATGTGGAGAGCGGCATGGCCCCGCCCGCATAGGCCGGAACTTTGGGGCGTTGGCGGCGTGGCGCGGGGCTAGCCTCAACGGCCATCTCGCGCACACCATGAAAGCGCAGGACTTCGCCGGCGAACATGAAGGTGTCCCCGGGGACAAGGGGCATGACAAAGCGTTCCTCAATCTCGCCAATATTTCGTCCGCGCTTGCTTTTCACATTTGGGAAGCGGCGGACTTTCAGTTTGGCATATTCCACGATGGTGCCGATATTCATGCGGTGCCTTCGCGCCTGTTGCGGGCTGGCAATTTTATATCCGCGAGAGGTCTCTTTCAGCCGGTGGAAACGTTCATAGGTTTTCAGCGCATATCCGCCGTCAACGGCAAATTCCAGCAGCGCGTTGAATGTCTCTCGCGTGACGTGGCGATAGGGATAGGCCGAACGGATTTCGGCCAGCGCCTCGCGTTTTTTGATCGGGCCTTGGCAGGCGCGATTGACGAGATATTGAATGGCGACATCCATGGCGCCGGGTCGGAAGGGATCGCCATCACGGTGTCCGTCTTCAATCGCTTCAATCGCAACGGCGCATTCAATCGCTTCCAGCGGATTGCAGGGGACCAGCGTGGCTTTTGACGGTTCATCCATGCGGTGATTGGATCGTCCGATGCGCTGCAGTAATCGCGATACGCCTTTGGGCGCGCTGATCTGCAAGATTTCATCAACGTCACCCCAATCAATTCCCATTTCTAAGGCCGAAGTGGAGACGACGGCCCGCATTGCACCTGACGCTATGGCGGCCTCTGTCTTCTGCCGTTTCTCTCGTGAGAGGCTGCCGTGATACAGCCCGATGGAGAGGCCGTCCTCATTCACTTGCCAGAGCGCTTGAAACATCAATTCGGCTTGGGCGCGCGTGTTGACGAAGACGATGACGGAATTGGCGTTGCGAATGACGTCATAAATTTCTTTGACGGCAAAGCGCGCATTATGCCCACCCAGTGGCATGCGCTTTTCCGTTGGGACCAAGATATCCAGCTCCGGCGGCGTGTCGCCCTCCACTTCAATAAGCTCAGCCGGATAGTCGGTGGGGCCAAGCCATTTCGCGGCTTCCGTCGGGCTGGCTATCGTTGCGGATAATCCGAAGCGCATATGGTTCGGCGCAAGGGTTTTTAATCGCGCCAGAGCGAGGGCGGTAAAGTCGCCCCGTTTGCCTGTTGAGAAGCTATGCATCTCATCGATCACAACGCATTTTAATTGCGCGAAATATTCCGGCGCATTGTCATAAGACAGCAGGAGCATCAGGCTCTCTGGCGTGGTCAGCAGGATATCCGGCGGGGTCTTTTTCTGCTTGGCCCTGACATGGGATTTCGTATCGCCTGTCCGAACGCCGACTTTTATGGGTAGGGCAAGTTCATCAATCGGCTTCATCAAATTCCGCTCAATATCATTCGTCAAAGCCCGTAGGGGCGAGATGTAGAGCGTGTGCAATTTGGCGGGCGAGCTTTCCGCTTTATCCTGCAAATCAATCAGAGAGGGCAGCAGCCCCGCCAAGGTTTTCCCCCCGCCTGTCGGCGCAATGAGGAGCGTGTCTCGCCCGTGCGCAAAGGCGTCCACCATACCGGATTGATAGTCGCGAATGGACCACTCCCGCGCCGCGAACCAATCGCGAAAGATCGGCGGGATCAGATCGTCCTGATAAATCTGTGGGGCCATTTGCGCTGACATAAACTATCTACGCGCAATCCGCTGCTTGAGGCTTAATTTGCGCAGCCGCCTTCGGCCAGCGGGTCATGACCCCAATTCATGAGGGAGTAGCGCCATGCACTCGTCTCAACATTTTCATCCGGTCCGCCTTGCGAACAATGACGCTTAATGTAACCCACGACTGTGGCCATATGATCCCACTGGTCATTACTTATATCGTCCTTATTTGTACGTTTGATTTTGACAATGCGGCGTCCGGATTTATGTCCGGTGCTTTCTCCGTCATCATTATCGCCGACAGATTTGCTTTCCTCTGTATCCAGAAAATCTTCCAACTCTTGCGGCGCCATATTGACGAGGTCCCGCCATTCTGACCAAATCTGATCTTTCGATTTTGAAGAGGACATATGAGACTCCCGATGCTGTTGGTGAAAGCCTAACGAGGTGAACGCTCCACATGTTCCGTGAAAAATATAAGGAACTCTGCCGGGGGCGAACCGTATCTAAATCACACAGCAATCTAGAGAGGACTTTATAATGAGCGGACGGTTTGACGGAAAGAGAATTTTAATCACAGGCGGCACATCCGGCATTGGACTGGCCACAGCGAAACGCATTGTCGAAGAAGGGGGCGATGTGGCCGTTACCGGGACCACCCAGAAGAATTTGGACGAAGCCGGACGGTCTTTGCCAAGCTCCGCACTCGTCCTACGCAACGATGCGTCCAGCCTAGACGACGTTGCTGAATTGGAGCAGAAAGTCGCCGAAATGGGCGGGCTGGACGGTCTCTTCCTTAATGCGGGTTATGGCAAATTCGCACCCGTTGAAGATACGACTGCTGAAATGTTTGACCACATGAACACGGTCAATGTGCGTGGACCATTGCTGCATATGGGCGCGTTGAAAAAGCATCTTAATCCCAATGCCGGTGTGTTATTGACATCCTCTGTCGCGCCTTTCCTTGGCGGACCGGAAGCGGCGGTCTATTCGGCGACAAAGTCTTCACTGGCCACCTTCGCACGCTCATTTGCGCGTGATTTGGCGGACCGGAATATTCGGGTGAATGCGATAGCGCCGGGTCCGATTTCCACGGGCTTTTTCGGCGATGTCCCGCCGGAGGAAGAGGAGAAGATGAAAGAGCGTTACGGCAAGATGACGGCCTTGGGTCGTGTCGGTGAAGCCGACGAAGTCGCGGCCGTTGCCTGTTTCCTGCTCTCGAGTGATGCGTCCTATGTGACGGGTTCAGAATATATGGTCGATGGCGGGATGACACTGCGATAATCGGGTGAGTTCAAATCCTGAAGATTGGATGCAGGTCCGCGATGCGGGCCTGTATTGCGTGCCTGCAGACGCTTATATTGACCCCATCAAGGATGCTGTGCCGCGCGCCATCATCACGCATGGTCACGCCGACCACGCACGCGCGGGTCACGGTCATGTTTGGGCGACGCCTGAGACCATCGCGATCATGAAAACGCGATATTATCTCAAAGAAGAAACGGGCGAAACATCGCTCGCTTATGGTCAGCGACACGATCTCGGCAATGGCGTAACGCTCTGGCTCGCGAGTGCGGGACATATACTCGGCTCCGCGCAAGCCGTGCTGGAATATCAAGGCAAACGCGTCGTCGCAGCGGGAGATTTTAAGCGCCATCCTGACCCGACCTGCGCACCGTTTGAAGTTGTGCCGTGTGACGTGTTTATCACCGAAGCCACTTTCGCCTTACCTGTTTTCCAACATCCGCCATTAGAGACTGAAGTTCAGAAACTCCTACGATCTATCGAGACCCTACCACACAGAACACATATTGTCGGTGTTTATGCTCTCGGCAAATGCCAGCGGGTGATGAAGACCTTGCGGCTGGCGGGATATGATCACCCGTTCTATCTGCACGGGGCGTTGAAAAAACTGACCGAGCTCTATGAGAGCTATGGACAGGATTTCGGCGAGTGGCAGATGGTCAGCGACATTCCGCGTAAGGATAAACACGTTTTCCAAGGCAAGATCGTGCTCTGCCCGCCCGCCCAAATTAATGATCGTTGGTCTCGCCGCTTCGAAGACCCGCTGCCTACAGTCGCCAGTGGGTGGATGCAAATTCGCGCCCGCGCCAGACAGAAGCGTGCGGAAATGGCGTTGGTCGTCTCTGACCATGCGGATTGGGGAGATCTCATCCGAACCTGCAAAGATACGGGGGCGCCGGATGTCTGGATTACCCATGGCCGTGTCGAGGCACTGGAATATGCGCTGCGCAAGGAAGGCATTAACGCGAAAGCGCTCAACCTCATCGGATTGGAAGAAGAGGGCGGGGTGTGATGGCGTATGAAGAGAGACATCTTCTCCCCGCTTGCGGGGGGAAGTGGCCGAAGCGAAGCGAAGGTCGATGGGGGGGTCTTCTCGTTAGGAATCAGATACGTCGTAAATCTCCCCCCATCCCCCCTGCGGAGTACTTCCCCCCGCAAGCGGGGAGAAGGGGGCGCTCCCAATACCCTAAGCAGCCACGATTTTGCATTGGGCAAATCTCATGATTGCGTTCGCCCAACTCCTCGATGATCTTTATTTCACCAATTCGCATTTGGCCAAGGAAACCATTTTGTCGAATTATTTGCGGTCCACGCCAGACCCGGATCGCGGGTGGACTTTGGCCGCGATTGCCGGAACGCTATCTTTTGATTTATTTAAACGGAACCTCATTAAGACATTGATGTCGGAGCGGATGGACCCGTTCTTGTTCGATCTCTCGCGGCACTACGTTGGGGAAATGAGTGAGACGGTTGCGCTGGCTTGGCCGCAATCACCTGATCCGGTGAGATTGAACCGTTTGCCGGATTTGCACGAAGTTATTGCTGAATTTCAATCGCGGGATAAGGTGGGTGTTCGCGAATATCTCATCACGCTCCTCGATAATATGACACCTGCGCAACGCTGGGCCTTGCTGAAACTCGGCACGCGGGGTTTGCGTATAGGCATGTCGGCACGTACCGTGAAGAAGACGATTGCGAATATGGCGGGCGTCGAGATCGGTGTGATTGAGGAACTTTGGCATGGCTTAGAGCCACCATATGAAAGCCTCTTCGCTTGGATAGACGGCAAAGCCGAGATGCCGGATATCAGCGAAGTTTTAACCTATTCACCCGTCATGTTGGCCCATCCCATTGACGAGGATAAAGATTTGCCGCGTTTGTCCCCGAACACGCATCAGGCGGAGTGGAAATGGGACGGCATACGGGTGCAACTCGCCGCGATGAATGGTGAGGTGAAGATCTTCTCGCGGACGGGCGATGATGTCAGCCATAGCTTTCCTGACCTCACCGCGTCGGCAGATTTCGAAGCGGTTTTAGATGGTGAGTTGCTTGTCAAACTGGGTGACGAAATCGGCTCCTTCAATCAATTGCAAAAGCGTTTGGGGAAAAAGAAGCCGTCCAAAAAACTGATGACGGAATTGCCGGCCCATCTCATGGCCTATGACATTTTGAGTTTGAGGGGTCAGTCGTTGAAGTCGATGCCTTTGGTTGGTAGGCGAGATGCGCTGGAAGATTTGATTGAGTCCCAAAATTCTGACCGATTTTCACTCTCTACATTACTAGAATGGACAGACATAGATCATCTACGCGCACTGCGGGAAGAGGCGGCGCAGTCTAATGGCCTCATTGAAGGTTTGATGATCAAAGATAAAGCGTCGACCTATGTGGCAGGTCGTCCGAAACATGCGTGGTATAAATGGAAACGCGATCCGTTTCTGCTGGATGCGGTTCTCATGTATGCACAGCGCGGGACGGGCAAGCGGTCCAGTTTTTATTCGGATTATACATTTGGCCTCTGGGGTCCTGAGGGTAATCTGCTGCCTATCGGCAAAGCCTATTTCGGTTTCACGGATGAGGAATTGAAACTGTTGGATAAATGGATCCGCAATCACAAACTCCAAAAATTCGGTCCTGTCCAAGAGGTCACGAAAGAGCTGGTTTTCGAAGTCGCTTTCGACTCTGCGCATGAAAGCCCGCGTCACAAATCCGGCTATGCGCTGCGTTTTCCACGTATCCACCGCATAAGATGGGACAAACCTGCATCGGAAGCAGACAAGATTGAAGCCGTCGCGGCGCTTGTCGGGCGGTGAGTTTCAGCTAAGGTGCGCCTATGGGGAAAGTGGATTGTAAAACACTGATCATTGGTGCGGGCTTTGGCGGCATCTGTATGGGGGTGCAGTTAAAAGAACGGGGTGATGATGATTTTATCATTGTCGAAAAGGCGGATGAAGTGGGTGGGACATGGCGTGAAAACACCTATCCCGGTGCGGAATGCGACATTGCCAGCGCGCTCTATTCTTACTCCTTCGCGCCGAACCCGTCTTGGGATTTCAAATGGGCCAAGCAGAAACAAATTCACGATTATCAAAAACGGGTCGCGAAAAATTACGGACTTTATGAGCATCTAAGATTTGGTCGAACAGTCGTGTCCGCCACCTTTTATGAGGGCTGCTGGCGAACTAAATTTTCCGATGGTGACGTGATTGTCAGTCAATTCTTAGTTTCGGCCATTGGCCAATTACACATTCCCAAAACGCCAGAGGTTGAGGGCGCGAATCTATTCCGAGGCGCGCACTTCCATGCGGCGAAATGGGATCATGACTTTGATTATGCGGGAAAGCGAGTTGCTGTGATTGGCAATGCGGCGAGTGCGATTCAGCTGATCCCTGAACTGGCCGAGACGGTTGATCAACTCACCGTTTATCACCGCACGCCCAATTGGATTATTCCCAAGAAAGACCGCGCCTATAGCGGGTTCGAAAAATGGCTCGGCAAGCGCATTCCGGCGCTGGGAAAGCTCTACCGCTTTAATCTCTTCGCGCAGGGTGAGTTCTTCATTTGGCGTATTATTCAGGGTAAACCGATCAGTTCATGGCTGGGGACGCAATGGGTGAAAATGGGCCTGCGCAAACATATTAAAGATAAAGATTTGCGCGCAAAGATGACGCCAAATTATCCGATGGGGGCGCGGCGCGTTTTGCTGTCAGACAAAATCTATCCGGCCTTTGCGCGGGATAATGTTGAGGTTGTGACCGAAGGATTGGAGCGCTTTACGACGGATGGTTTGCAAACGCAGGACGGTAAAACCCGCGATCATGATTTGGTTGTCTATGCGACAGGCTTTCATACTAATCCATTCTTGAAAGAGATAGATGTCACGGGTGAGGGCGGTCGGCAGTTACGAGACCATTGGGCGGACGGTGCCTCTGCCTATATGGGCGTCATGACATCCGGCTTTCCCAACCTTTTTATCCTTTACGGTCCTAATACAAATACAGGGCATACATCTATTATCTATAAGCTGGAAAATCAGGTCGGCTATATCTTGCAGCTCATGGAAAAAGCAGCTGCGCAAATCAGGGTGAAGCCTGAAGCCGAAACCGAGTTTTCTAATGAAATGCAAGCGCGGCTGAAAACGCTCGCATGGTCCAAAGTAGAGGCAAGTTGGTACAAAGTTGGCGACCGTGTCCCAAATAACTGGCCCGGCAGTGCGCTGGAATATAAACGCCGAAATCAGCGTCCTATCTGGGACCATTATGAGGTGAATTAGATGACGACGCTGCGCTATAAATTATTTGAGTCCATTCTTCGTCTGACCCGCGCGAATAGAGTGTTGAAGAAAACGATGGACGGTAAACCTTTCAAATCCGCCCATTTGCCGGGACGTTTGAAAAGCCGTGCGGAGCAGATTGAAATAGCGGGACAACCTGTCTGGATAATCCATCCAAGCTCAGGCCCGGCTCAAACCGCCTATATTCACTTTCATGGCGGGGCTTACATTCTCGGCTTGATGGCTTTGCATTTTGGACTAGCGGCGCAACTCTCTGAACGGGCAGGGGTGAGTGTCATTCTGCCCGATTACCCTTTGGCGCCTCAGGCACAGGTCGAAGAGATTACAGCCTTCGCCAATGATGTGTTTGAATTCGCGCAAGAGCGGTGGAATGATGTCAAAATCGGCGGAGGCAGTGCAGGCGGAAATTTGGCCATGGCACTGGCGCTGCATCGCAAGAATAATGCACTCTCCCAACCGAATCACATCCTCCTCATGTCGCCTTGGTTGGATTTGGAGATGGCTCATCCTGCCAATGACGGGCCGAGCGATGAGGTCTGTTTTTCCGACGCCACAGATTTGCGCCGTGCGGCAAAACTCTATGCGGGCGACATGGCCTTGACCAACCCGCGCGTTAGCCCGACATTTGCCGATCTATCTGACCTCCCGCCGATCTCTATTTTAACGGGGGATGTAGACTTACTCCATACTGATATTCTGACCTTCGCAGAGAAAGCCAAGGCTGCAGGCGTTCTGTCAAAGCTCGCCATTTTCGGCACGATGGGGCATATTTTTATGCTCTATCCGACGCCGGACCGCGAAAGCGCCTTAATGGAGATGATCGATATTTTGAGAGCCTAAAACATTTTTGAACGCTTTCCCAACCGCGTTTTAACTTGAAACTCTGCGCGGAGGTGGCACAAAACGATCAAATAGAAAAAATGGGGAATAAAATGGCACTTCAAGCATATGACTGGATTGAATATCACGCGGCGAGCAATCCGGATAAGCGGGCGATGTTTGATCTCGCGAGTGGTCGCGATTTTTCCTATTCCCAAATGCATGACCGCGTCGCGCGCGTCGCGGGGATGTTGAAAGAGAAAGAGATTGAGCCCGGTGATCGGGTCGCTTTTCTTTGCCTGAACACAACGGATGTGATGGAGCTCGTCTTTGGCTGCTGGCGTGTTGGGGCGGTTTGTCTCGCGCTAAACTTCCGTCTCACCCCGCCGGAGCTGGCCTATATTTTGAACGATGCGGAAGCATCTATGGTTTTGGTCGATGCGCCCTTCGCGCCACTGGCGGAACCGACAAAGGGCCTCACTAAAGTCGAACATTGGGTCTTGACCGATGGTGTGGGCGGCGACAGCGATTATGAAAAAGGATTAGCCGCCGCGACGCCAATTTATGAATACCATCCGCAAAAGCTCGAAGATCAATGTCTGCTGATGTATTCTTCCGGCACAACGGGTTCGCCCAAAGGTGTCATCATCACACATGCCATGCTGGATTTTACCGCCTCGGCCGCGATCCGTCTGGGCGAGACAGGACCGGATGATGTGTCGCTGAATAATATGCCGCTTTTCCATATTGGTGGTCTGAATGTCACGGCGCTGCCATCTATGTGGATTGGCGGAACCTGTATCATCATGCGCCTCTTTGATCCTGAGGCAACGATCAAGGCGATTTCCAATCCGGACCTAGGGATTACGACAATGTTCTGCGTTCCGGCGGCCTATAATGCGATGAAGGCCCATCCGGCGATGGAGACGGCAGATTTCTCTCGGATTAATCTGGCCCTTTGCGGCGCCGAAACTGTGCCCGAAGCCCTGATTAACTGGTGGGGCGAACGCGGTATTATCATTCAGGAGGGTTACGGCATGACGGAGACGGCGGCCTCAGGCACTATGCTCTTGAAATCAGATATTCCGCATCGGATTGGCTCCGCCGGGCGTCCGCTCATGCATTCGCGCATCAAGATTGTGGATGCTTCTGGCCAAGAAGTTGCGCGCGGTACGCCGGGCGAAATCTGGTTCAAAGGTTTATCCATCACGCCGGGTTATTGGCGCAATCCAGAAGCGAATGAGAAGAGCTTCACCAATGGCTGGTTCCACTCCGGTGATATTGGCATCATGGATGAAGATGGTTATGTCTCCATCGAAGACCGTGTCAAAGACATGTATATTTCCGGCGGTGAGAATGTCTATCCGGCGGAGATTGAAGGCCTGCTTTATGAGATGGACCAAATCGTCGAAGTCGCCGTCATCGGCGTGCCTAATGAAAAATGGGGCGAAATCGGCTGCGTCTGCGCTGTGGTGAAAGAGGGCAATTCGCTCTCATTAGAAGATGTTTTAGGCCATCTAGACGGTCGCCTCGCCAAATATAAACAACCCGGCTATTTGCACCTGATCAAAGAACTCCCCCGCGGCGGAACGGGCAAAGTGTTGAAGTTTGAATTGCGCAAAGCCGTGCCAGGGGCTTTGGGGCTTTAAAGATATGTTGTCATTCCGGGGCGCGAAGCGAACCCGGAAGGTCGAGACTTAGCTTTACGACTCTCGAACTTCCGGATCATCGGCCTGTCGGCCTCGTCCGGAGTGACAGGGAGGGTTAATCAACCGGATGGTGTTTCGCCAAAAAAGCAAGAACGGCCTCGGCTACCGCTTCGGGTTGTTCGGGCAGCAGAGCGTGTCCCGCATTCTCGATTTCGATAATCTCGACCTCTTGCGGGCATTTATCGCGGAGGGCGTAGGCATTTTCAGTCGGTGCAATCCGGTCTTGTATAGGTTGGACGATAAGCATTGGAACACCGCCCGCGCAATGCCAGCTCTCATCATCCGCTGATGCAGCGACGGCTTTGCTTTGGGCAATCGCAGTTTTCGTGTGCCATCCGCGTTTCCAGTGATCAGGGATTTCATTGCCCGGCGCAAAGAAGGCATATTCCACATCTTCCATGCGGGCTTTGTGAGACGTCAAAGGATTAAAGATATCCCGCAGAGCTTGCTCAGCTTTTGGCTCCATCGGAACTTGCCCGCCTGCGGCGAGTAGGATAACGGCATCCACATTTTCCGGGTTTTGAAAGCTGGTGACTCTTGCAATACGATTGCCGAAGGCATGCCCAATCAGTATTTTTGGTTTCAAGGTTTCGTAAATGGGTTCGGAAAAATCCGCGAGTGTCTTAAAATCATCGAAATGCGCATCAGCATTTACGCCGGGCGGATCAAAAGATCGTGTTTTATATCCGTTCTCATTTAATTCAGTGATAAGTTCGTTGAAATCATGAGCACCCCTGCCCAAGCTGGGGATAAGAAATATTTCGGAGGAAAAGCTATTAGGACCGCTCGCATAAGACGTGATGGTGCTATTCCCCTTTCCTATAAATTCTTCGAAGCCAATTGCTTTCCGCGTGGTTTCGCTAGGCAAAGGCGTAAAGAATGCTAGAAATAAAGCGAACACAGTCATTAGAACTGCGCCAGACAGGGCGATGTAAGGAGTTGTGCGATTAAATAGACGCACCTCAGCGCCTACAACGGCATCGGGCTGTCGTGGAAGATTTTCCGCATGAGAGGGATGAAGCTCTCTAACGAATCTACCTCGAAATCCGGATCGAAAGCCGGGGCGTCCCATTCATCGCCGAGCTTCACTGCGTAATCATACCACGGCTCATCCTTCCATTGCAGGCGGAGATCCGTTGGCGCGCCCATATAGTGATAATAATGCTCGCCCTGAAAGGCCTGATGATTGCG
>CAZBDT010000055.1:0-14692 GCA_964490745.1 uncultured Algimonas sp. | reverse complement strand
TCTCTGGCCCCTTGTGCAATTTTTTGGGACAAAAAATGCACTAATCGGCTCTCACTCCAAAAGTCCCGGTACAGTTCCGAAGTCAACCGGAATGCTCAGACCCACTGTCTCTCAGACGGGTAGATGACGTCCTACCTAGTCCCGTGTCTGAAAGAACATCTTCAATATAGCACAGCTTTCAGAAGTGAGGATTATTATCTCAAAATTTCGTTCAAAGCATTGCAATTATTCAAATGTTCAGCGCACCAAAATCGGGATTAAAATTACATAATCTGTTTTTCGTTCTTTCAAAACACACGGAGAGATAAGACCATCTCCTTGTCTTTTCCTGTTAACTCACCACAGTCGTCTTATTAATCTCACGTGGCTTCAATGTGACGATTTCTTCCGCAATGGTCGGATGAACCGCGCAGGTCGTGTCAAAGTCTCTTTTCGTCAATCCGGCTTTTACACAAATGCCTAGGGCTTGGATCATTTCTCCACTATCATCACCAACAATATGGATTCCGATAACTTTTTCGTCTTGGCCTTGCGTGATAAGTTTCATGAACACGCGCTGTGGATCACCGGATAGCGTATTTTTCATGGGGCGGAATTTCGTCGTATAGACCGTAAGATCCTCACCAAACGCCTTCCGCGCCTCGCCTTCTGACATCCCTACGGTCCCAACGGGAGGACGCGTAAAGACAGCACTCGCAATATTCGAATGATCATAAGCTTCTTTATTGTCTTTCAGAGCCGTCTCAACGAATGCGGCGGCTTCACGGATCGCAACAGGCGTCAAATTCACACGATTGGTCACATCGCCCACAGCATAAATATTTTTGACTGAGCTTTGCGAATATTTATCGACAATAATCGCGCCTTTATCATCAATTTCAACGCCCGCATTTTCAAGACCCAGCGTTTCTGTGTTCGGTTTACGTCCGGTCGCCATAAAGACAATATCAGTCCCAATCTTAGAGCCATCATCAAAGGTCACGATATATCCGCCGGACGTTTTTTTGATCTCCGTCGGGCTGATATTAAACTTCATATCGATCTGATTATGTCGTTGCACCTCGCCGACTTCGTCACGTATTTCAGAATCAAAACCGTTCAGCAAACGTCCCCCTCGATAAGCTTGTGTCGTCTTCACACCTAACCCCGCATAAATGCCTGCAAACTCACACGCGATATAGCCACCACCAATGATCAAAGCACGCTCAGGCAAAGTCTCAAGTGTGAAAGCATCATCAGAGACGATAGAATGTTCAGCCCCCTTAATCTTAGGTGCCCATGGACGCCCCCCTACGGCCACCAATATGGTTTCGGCTGTCACCGTTTTTCCACTCGTTGTAAGCCGAACCGTGTGGGCGTCAACAAATTCAGCCCGTTCGCGGTAAAGCGTCGCTCCATTTTTTTCTAAGATCGTCGAATAAATGCCTGACAATCGAGCAACTTCTTTTTGAATGGAATCTCGCAAAGTTGGCCAATCGAAAGACACATCCCCCACAGACCAGCCATATTGCGCGGCCTCTCGGATAGACGCCCCGTAATCAGCGCCATAAACAAGGAATTTTTTCGGAACGCATCCTCTGACCACGCAGGTTCCGCCCGGCAAACTCTCTTCTGCAACACCAACGCGTTTACCCAATTGTGCGGCCAAGCGCCCTGCCCGAACACCGCCAGAGCCGGCTCCGATAACAAACAAGTCAAAATCATATTCAGCCATGGTCTATTCCTATGTTTGACGGCATTCTTTTCAACTTCAGAGTCGATACTACTTTACGCCAAAGCTTGATCTTTTCAGCATAACCTAAATCGAACGATGAGACAGAGCTTATATAAGTAACAATTAAGGGAGGTAACCCTCCCTTAAAGGCCAAAGGCCAACCCAATTGCAACAAGCACCGTGGTGATAATTAGGCGTAGGATCAGGCCCGCGACAACTCAATAACACGGGCGTGGTCGGCCTCACCGACAACGATCACATCCGCCAAATCAATAAAGAGGCCGTGTTCCATCACGCCGGGTATCTGGCTTAGCGCCAAGGCAGTTTCCGCAGCGTTTGGTATTTTCTTGCACTTACTATCCAAGATGTAATTTCCTCCGTCCGTTATAAGCGGGCCGGACCCATTTTTCATCTGACGTAGAACAGTTTGGGCTTCTATGCAGCCCGTTTGTTTTAAAGCTTCAAAAACCTGTTCCGCCGTCAGTGCCATTCCAAAAGGATCGACTTCGACAGGCAAAGGAAATTGCCCCAGCATTTCGACCATTTTAGAATTATCGACAATAACCACCATGCGGTCACTTGCATGCGCAACAATCTTTTCACGCAGCAAACAAGCTCCTCCGCCCTTGATTAAATTGAATGCCGGATCGACCTCGTCGGCGCCATCAATTGTCAGATTTATACGATCAACTTTATCCGGCTCGATTAGAGGCACACCCGCCTCTATTGCGCATTCTGCGGTGCGTTTAGACGTTGGAACACCCGCAATTTTCAACCCACCGGCAACTTTCTCACCAAGCCTATCAATGAAAATCTCTGCTGTAGAGCCTGACCCCAAACCCAAAACCATGCCGTCTTCGACAAATTCGAGTGCGGCAATAGCGGCGTTTTCTTTTACAACACTCATTTTTTCTTAGCTTTCAGCTTTTCTTGAGCCGCGCGAAATCTCGCGCCCCATCCTACTTTGTTTTCTTGCTTTGAACGCGCCAAAGCCAAGGCATCATCGGGCACGTCTTGCGTCACAACACCACCGGATCCAAGAAATGCGCCCGCACCTATAGTGACCGGCGCGACCAGGGAGCTGTTGGAACCAATAAATGCACCGTCCCCAATGGTTGTCTGATGCTTATTATATCCATCATAATTACATGTAATTGTACCCGCGCCTACATTCACGCCCTCACCTAGCACTGCATCACCAACATAGGAGAGATGATTGATTTTGCTGCCTTTACCGACCACAGCTTTTTTAGTTTCAACAAAGTTTCCTACTTTTGTTTCTGCGGCTAGTTTTGTTCCCGGACGCAATCTTGCGAAAGGCCCAATATTTGCTCCCTCTCCGACATCAGCACCTTCTAAGTGCGAAAACGCATGAATGGTCGCACCGCGCCTCACGATAACACCCGGTCCAAACACGACATTTGCATCCACAGTTACATCATTTTCGAGTACGGTGTCATGGGAGAAGAAAACTGTTTCAGGATGTTTCAGACTTACACCATTTTTCATAGCGGCTTCGCGCATGAGCGCTTGAAAAGCCGCTTCGGCTTGCGCCAAATCCCTACGATCATTGACCCCGAGAACTTCTGTTTCAGACGCATGAACGACAGTCGCATTTTTCCCGTCACCCCGCAGAATTTCGACAATATCAGTTAAATAATATTCACCCTTCATATTGTCATTGGTAACCCGATCACAGGCCGAGAATAAATCAGCGGCAGTGGCTGCAACAACACCCGAATTGCAAAGCGTGATTTTCAGTTGCTCCGGAGAACATTCCTTCGCTTCCACAATAGCATGAAGATCACTTCCTGAAGTCACCAAACGACCATAAGCCGCAGGATCTTCCGCTTCAAAACCAAGTACTGACATTGCATGGGATTCAAAAGCATCGAAGACCCGTGATAAGGTAGGTCCTGAAATCAAGGGTGTATCGGCATATAAGACGACAACTTGCCCTTCAAATCCTGCCAAAGCCTCTTTTGCACACTGTACGGCATGACCCGTCCCCAATTGTGGTTCTTGCACGGCAATTTCCAATCCTTGGGCCTCTGCTGCGGCCCTGACATCCGCATTCCCTTCACCGACGACACACACAATTTTTTCAACGCCCGCTCCGCGAGCGAGTGCTGTGACCCAATCGATCATGGGACGTCCGCCTACAGGATGTAGCACCTTTGATCGCGATGATTTCATACGTGTGCTTTTGCCTGCAGCTAGAATAATTGCGGCCCGACTGGTTGTCATGTCTCTTCACCTCTTTTAGGGATTTGCACTGCATTAGCGCATGATCCGTCTCACTTCACGGAAGAATCGAAAGCTATATGAATAAAATTACGCACAAAGCGCTCTTGGGTCTAAGCATTTGCTTCGATTTGGACGGGACATTGGTGGATACAGCGCCAGATCTCGTGCGGGTCACGAACGAAGTCATTACGGGGCGCGGGCACGGACCCGTCAACTATCGAAAAGCTAGAAATGCTGTTGGTTATGGGTCACGCCGTATGATTATCGATGCTCTTGAGGCTGTAGAGGACAAAGTCTCGGAGGCCGAGATTGACAATATGCAAACAGAGTTTCTTGATCGTTACGCGAAATCTATAGCGCAGCTTTCGAAACCATTTGCAGGCGTCGAGGAGACACTTTCTGAATTACGATCCTTGGGAGCAGAACTTACGGTCTGCACAAATAAACCAGGCTGGTTGGCGCGACCGCTTTTAAAGTTACTGAAACTTGATTGTTATTTTGTCAGAATCATTGGTGGAGATGAGGCGTCACGGAAAAAGCCTGCGCCAGATCATATATTTGAAGCAGCGGGACACCGTCAAACAAACAGAATCGTTATGGTCGGAGATAGTTGGCCGGATGTTCGAGCAGGGCATAATGCTGGCGTGCATACTATACTTATGACATATGGTTACACACCCACCCCCCAAATACGATTAAGAGCCGGAACACGATTATCGCAATTTCGCGATATCGTGCCGACTCTCGTAAACCTCTATCAATAGAGGCCTTAGATTTTATATGATATTAGCCGAAGTTTTCTGTAGACTTAGCCGGTACGCCGTTCACAAGTGAGGAACGGATGTCCGTACGTGCAGAGCGCATAGATGCCAAAAACCCACCTTGTACAAGATTTACACGGACTTCATGTCCACGTTCAGCCCAATAAGCTTCGATTTGCTCTTTTAGTCGTTCAGCGCCTTCGCGCGTGCAATAATCGCCTTTCATAATAAGGTCCTTTTATAATTGTGTGGTACGTTCGTCCCAGAAGCGCATCACGAATTGCCGAAATCCCTTACATATTAAATAAGAACAACCTTAAGGTTTTGCACCCTAAAAATTGGGTTTTCTTATAAAATCTTCGTAACATTGCGACGAAATGTATCAGCAAAAAGCCTACACGATGACGTCATTTCCCTAATTTCTGCGCGCCTTAATCCAAGTTGAGCAAAGTGAACAGTCTAAAAATGAAAAATGCGACATTTTGGCAGCATTTACTAGTAATTATCATTTGGTATTTTGTTGAGCATTCGTGTGCCTAATCAGCGTTGGAAGCCTCTCATCCAATCGGTCGGCTCATTTTATCTATATTGCCAAACTAAACGCTAGCCCGCAGGATCGCTCATAGCTTCCATATTCGCATCGGCTTGACGAATCGCCGCTTCTAAACGCTCTTCTGCGGTTTGAAGGTTCTTTTTTGGATCCTGGTAAAATGCGGTCAGCTTCATGATATTTAAGAAAGTTTTGTTCAAAACACGACCGGCCAGCTTCATAGGGCGATCAAAATCGAATAAGAGGATCACGCGCTCTTCATCCGTGTCATTCCAAACTTCATGTTCATAGGTATCGTCAAAGACAAATATTTCGCCCTCTTTCCAAGGCGTAATTGTGTCCTCGACGCGAATACGACATTTCTCGCGATCTTTCGGAATGATCAACCCCAAATGAGAACGCAAAATGCCTTTCGTCACTCCTTTATGTGCAGGGATATGATAGCCGGGCGCCAAAATTGAAAACATCGCTGTTTGTAGATTCGGCACACTTTCAAGAATTTTGGACGTTTTAGGCGCTAAAGCGGCATTCTTTTCCAGACGTTGGCCAAAACCAAACAGAACAAATGTCTTCCAATTATTTTCAGTCGAAAGACGATACTGATCCGGAGATACCTCATGAAATGTCGGGATTGCATCCCGAAACTTCAAAACTTCCTTCACTTCTGCCTGAATCACTTTCCAATTATCCGTAAATTTGTCGAGAAAATCAAAATGCTCATTTGATAATTTAGGTGTGTCGGGCACTTTAGATTGTCGACTTTGAAAGGCCGCAATTTTCCGAACGAGCTTTTTCCCATTGCGTTTCACAAAGGCGCGACGTGGGTTTAAAAGATGAGCAGGTTTATTAGCAGGTGTTGTCATGACGCACGGGCTTTACCCCCACGCGCGTTCCTCGTCCACCATGTAATCCCGTGTGATTGGCAAAGCATTCACATGTTTCGTAAATTGAATTTGGAAATTCATGTGCTTTCCGTGAACAAAGGAAAGCTCTGAAATGGCAAGATAGAATTCCCACATACGGAAAAATTCCTCTCCCATCATCTCAATGATCTGATATTTATGCGTCTGACACCGCTTGGACCATTCGGCCAGGGTGTAGCCATAGTGCAAGCGTAGGAGTTCGCAATCTGTCACCCAAAGTCCTGCCTTTTCTATCTCCGCAAAAGTTTCGGACAAAGCCGGTGAGTATCCACCCGGGAATATGTATTTTCGTATCCATGCGCCTGTGGTGCTAGGCCCACCTTTTCGACCAATGGAATGCACCAAAGCGACGCCATCCTCGGTGAGCAAGCTGCGAATACCATTAAAATACTCGGCAAAGTGACCAATACCGACATGTTCAAACATCCCGACGGAGACAATTCGATCAAATGGACCGGCTACATCGCGGTAATCCTGCAAACGTATATCAACGTGACCTCCTAACCCAGCCTTTTTCACACGAGTAGTGGCGAGCTCATATTGCTGCGTCGACAGAGTCACCCCTACAACATTGACTCCATACTCCCGCGCCAAGAAAATTGCCATTCCGCCCCAGCCGCACCCTATATCAAGCACACGCTGTCCGGATTTTAGGGCCAATTTCGCAGCAATATGGCGCTTCTTGGCGAGTTGTGCCTCTTCCAAAGATATGTCTAATGAAGGCCAATAAGCGCAGCTATATTGCATATCTGCGTCTAAGAAAAGTTGATAGAGCTCGTTTGATATGTCGTAATGCGCTTTGACATTATCTGAACTGGCCGCGCGTGGATTACGCTGATGCCAGCGTCGTATTTTCTTTTGCCAGGCTTTGACTTTTGATCGGATCGGACCTTTGCGAAGTCCGTCTCTATTATGGGCAAAGACATTCAAAAAGTCATAGATCGTACAATCGACCATTTCCAAACGCCCATCCATATAGGCTTCGCCCGCGACTAATTCCGGTTTTTTGACTAACTCTAATGGAAGTTTAGGATCATTAATCTTGATCGCAGCAGAAGGCTCACCACCAGGTCCGTATCGCGTAAATGTGCCATCCGGGAGATGAACCGTCAGTTCCCCCGTCGACACAAATCTAGTCATAACCTTATTAAGAAGAGTGGTCCCAATAGCCATGACTAACCATGACTGAAACTGAAAGGCGGCTCAAATCACAATTTAGATAACAGCAAAGCGTTTTCGCGCCGTTTCAGAGTCTCCGAAAAGCGATCTACAGACTTCGTAGTCTTCCGGCGTGTCCAATTCAGACCAATCAGAGCCTTTAATGTTAATCGTGTCGATATGTTGCCCAGATTGCGCTAAGCCATGGATAGCGGATAAAAACCAGCTTTTCGTACCATCCGCTGTTTTCATCAAACGCTTCAGCTCATCCCGGAAGATTTTTGGCCCAGCTCCCATGAACCTCAACATGCCAATAGATTCACCATCGGTTTCTGTCAGAGGCAGCGTTTTTCCAATCGCCACAAGCTGTGAGCCCTGAAGCGTCACCTTCATATCGTCCCCGTCATAATAGCCTTTCTGATCAATCGTAACGGCAATATCTTTCGCTGGCGCGGCAAGAATTGTTTGTAGTAACTCAGGCGAAAATAAAGTGTCACCATTGATAAGAAGAAAGTCCTTCCGCATAGATTTGCGTGCCATCCAGCAAGACGCCAAATTGTCTGCGACTTGGAAGAAAGGATTATAAAGCGTTTTAACGCGTGGACCGGATTTACGCGCTTTAATCTCAGCCTTAACACGATGGCTATTAAAGCCCGTAATAACTGTCGCCGATTTAACACCATGCGCAGCTAAAGTGTCGAGCTGCATCCCTAAAACTGTCGTATTCCCAATCGGCAAAAGACATTTAGGTAAATCTGTCGTAAGCGGTAAAAGACGCGAACCGCGACCCGCAGCAAGTATTATGGCGTGCATTGCACTCCCCCAATAAAATCGCACTTAAGCAGACCAATCCACGATTTCGAAACCGTAAAGTTGGGCGGCTTTTAGTAATTTGCTATTTCCATTTACCGACACACCTTTGTCAGCAAATTTTAAGACAGGCATATCCGAATGGCTATCAGTATACACTGTGATATGTGCGGCTTCTCTCTCAAAATCATCAAATGTTTCCAAACATTTCTGAAGCCGAACAAGTTTGCCCTGCCCGTAACAATTTTCTGACCCAAAGTAACGGGCACAAACCAACATATTGCCTTTTTGTAACCAAGCTAAATTGGTAGATACCACTGTAAGTATGCCTAACCTTTTTGCAATCGCTTCAACGATTAAGTCCGCACCTGCTGAGGCAATAATTATGCGATCGCCCGCCGCACGATGAGCCTCAATTTGCCTCACAGCGCCAGGACGCAAGCCCTGTTTTATTTCCTGTTCTGCAAACTTATCCGCCAAAGTCTGCAACTCAGACTTCGTTCTACCACTTAGGCTGCTTCTTAACATGCTTTGCTTAACGGACATGCGCTCTTTAGGTGTAACTTTATAGATGAATTGCGCGACACCCGCCTTAGCCCACATTCCCAAAAGGCGTACGGGCTTTCCCCGCAAAGCTCGCGAAACAAACCGTCCCCAAGTCCCGCGAGTCGTAATCGTCTCATCTAAATCAAAAACGGCATAGCGCTGCATCGATTATGCGTCCATCCAGCTAGAAATAGGCCGTTTTGTGAAAGATCCCGCAATCAAGGTCACAAAATTTGCTGCAATGCAAACCCATGTCCAGGCCGCAATTAGCATGAAAGCCCAATATCCAGCACCACTCCAAATGGCCGTCAGTATAATTCCAACCATCATGATAAAGGTATTTGGATTCCGACGCGCGATAAAGAAACGTAATCCTGAATTGAAGCGCGTCCAGACGTGAATATGGAAACCGTGCTGCCGCATAAATATACCCTCAATCACGCGGTCCACAACATATCCCACCCAAATCGCAAGGAGTGCGACAAATAGGGGTTCGGACAAATCATAAGCCCCCCCTAGTCCAATAAACCAAGCCCAATACCAGAAAGGCGGGTGGACCAGATCTATGCCGTGATCGTAGATATTGCCCCAACTAGAGTATGTCATCGTCGTGCGAGCTAGTTTTCCATCGACCGTATCCAGAAAAGTCATTGTCCAGCCACAAAGAAAACCTAGAAACCAATGGGCGCTCCAGAAGAAATATGTCGCAGCCAGCATCAGGAAAAAACCAATTGTGGTGACTTGGTTAGGGGTCAACCGCAAATGCGCGCATAGTCGGGTCACATAAAAGGCTGGAACGGGCCAGAACCATTTTGTCACAAAATCGGTAATTCCTTTGTAAGAACTTTTGAACTGACGGCGCATGATCTCCAAAATCGGTGTGGATTGCGTATCCAGAACATAAGGCACCTCCTGCTTGCGCAAGGATTTAATATAGCCATCATTCACATCCGCTGGAGAGACGACCTTAAAATCCGTACCCGCCAATGTATGAACGTTATTCCCGATATAACGTTCTGCCTCGGCTTGCGACGCTGCGGAAAGACTTACAATTACGCCCTTTTCAACCAAAGCTAGCCGCTCCGTTACGGCAAAAGACTTTGAAAGCTCGGCGCTCATAATCCAATCAATATGATGCCACAGCCCTCGGCTCTCTACGGCGAGCGGAAGCGTGACATCTGCACCAGCTTTCTTAAAGGCACGTGTTTGCCATTCACGTATGGGTAATCCCCAAATGCGCGTATCATTTTCACCGATGAGCCCAAAACCAGGCGCGGGCGTCTTTTCGGAAACCCCGCCACTTTCCTGCTGTTTTACGATCTTATCCAAAGCCTGCTTCGCTAACCACATGACCAAACCTACAGCGACAAGATTCCCTGCTATCGCGGCCCAGCCTGGCGCCATATGCCCAATCGTTGCGCTAAGTGCAAAGAAAGATATGATATATATCACTACGCCTGCACCACGCGCGTAAATTGCGCGCTCTGGATGGTTCGTGGCATATAAAACCGGATAGAGCGGGGCAGCCATGCCCAACAGAGCCGCTGCAGGAACAAGTAAAGACGCCAAAGGTGCGACTTCGCGGTAATCTTCTGAAAGGAAATACCCAAATATTGGACCCAGAGACAGCCAGATGAAAAGTGACGCTAAAAGCCCGACAAAGAGCAAAATCACTGCCGAACGCATGACTAAGCGCCATATTTTGGTCGCCTCTCCTGCACTGACCATCTTCGCCAATTCAGGGTAAATGACTTGATCTAAAAGCTTGAATCCCTCTGATAGGAGTTTTGCGATCTCTTCAGCCCACCGGTAGACAGACACCCAAACGGGGCCAAACACGCCCATCACTAACAATACGGGAAGATGGACATTCGAGGCCGCCAGAGATGAATCGATATTAGCTTTCCATACAAAAGGCCAAACGCCTGCTCGCTGATCTAAAATGCATGATTTTGTACGCCAAAACAGACCTAATAAATTCCGCTTCCCCAGCTCGAGCGACGCTAAGATAGGAAGTGCTAAATAGTCGACGAGAGATCCAACAAACCAAGCCAGCAAATACCCTTCTAAACTCGCTCCCACAAGCGCCGCGATGATCACACCTATTAAGCGGACACCCGTCATAATCACACCATGCCATGCTAATACATCGAAACGGTCAAAAAGCCTGAAAACCCCAATCGATGAGCCACGAAGTCGGATGAGCAGTATAGAGCAATATAAGATAGCGAGTGGATAAAGGCTCTGCATGTCTAAATCTGAAGGCAATTCGTCAAAAACGGCCGGAAATTTGTTTTGCAAGACTATGAAAACAGGAAAGAGTGCAACAGCCGCAGAAAACGCAATGACAGCAGAAATCAAATCCAGCTTAAACCCAAATTTGATAAGTTTGGCTAGGCTGGATGCATCTTCATTATGGATGTCCTCCATGCCAAATCGGATAATGGTCTGCCAAGCCTGAAAGGTTGCGAGCTGAGCAAAAAGCAAATGATAGGCATGTAAGAATAAAATCACCCCTAGGGCAGCAATGCTCAAAGATTTAGACGCAATTATCAGCGCGAGAAGTCCAAATATCGCAGCTAAAGCTTTTGACCCAACCATCAGCCCTGCATTTGACGCGACGCGCTTACCAACGCTTTTTGTCGATAGAATTGTGAGATCAGGCGCGCTCATGGTATTCTTTGACTCAAAATCTGCTCGACCAGAACTAAATCAGAAGGTTTATCGACATCAATCGCGGCCTCCGCAAAAGGCAATAAGACGGGCGCCGCTGTTATGCCAATCCGAGCGGCGGCATAATTAAAAGCATCCGCAAGACTCAAGCTGCCAAGCGCATATTTTATTCCGACCAGCACGCCGGTCTTTTTAGCCAATTTGAGAGGATTCTTGCGTAAGTGCTGAACGGTCTTCCAAAATTCTATAGCCCTCAACCCATTTTCACTCGCTATATAAAACAGATTACATCCTGACACGGCTTTATCAGAAAAGCGGAGATAGGTCCGCTGAGTGTCTGGATATTCAGCTTGAATTATATTTTTCGTTGCCAGCCCGACACATATGTCAGCTCCAGCAGTTTCCGCCCCTTGGATAAAACTATTTAACATCTCTGGCGTTAAAAGCGCATGATCGCATGTTGTGATTAGGCACGGATATTGACCAATTTCGCCAAGCGCCAAAGCCACACTATCAGCCGGCCCTTTCCCACTCGAAACTTGCTTTAACTGACTATCTGAATAACCTGATATATATAGATTATCTTCTAATCTCGCTTGTTTCAAAGTCTCTATAACACGCGCCAACATAGGGATGCCCGATACGGGAATTTCGGCTTTGTGGCTGACGCCCATAGCCTCACAGAGCGGATCGACAACGCCTTCACGTTGGCCCGCCAAAACAAGCACCGCTCTTACCATTTAATTGATCCGTTTTTCATACATGCGGTAGGTTTTATAGGGTTTCGCACTGGCTTGTTTGCATATTGAAATCATGCCGTCATTATCTTCAAGTATCCACGACAGCTCGCAATGCGTAAAGCCTGCCTGACGCGCGACTTCAAACGATTCCTCACACAAGGTCGCAATTAACGCGAGGCCTTTGCGCGTATTGTGAAATTTCCGTTTCAACCCCATGAGTGGGATACGAGCCTGCGTCGCGCTTTGCATTTTCAACCGAAAAATCAGCTTCACCCAATTGAATGGAAGTAGTTTACCATCGAACCCCTTGGTGAGTTCGTTCAAGTCGGGCAGCAAACATAAAAACGCGGCGAGTTCGCCGTCAATATATCCCATCAAAAATCGTTCAGGCGCGATGAGCGGCTTCATCTCTTTAGCTAAATGCTGAATAGCTTCATCCGGAAAGGGTAGAAAGCCCCAATTTTCTGACCATGCATCGTTGAAAATATGCATCGCTCTCTCAATCTCGCCGTTAAAATCCTTTGGATTCAAATTCCGCCAAGTAATTGCATCAGACTTTTTTGCATAATCGACCATCATGCGCGTCATTTTTGGTCGCGGATAACCTGCGTCCAAATCTGCTTGAAACGCTAACATATCAACGGCTTTTACAAAGCCCGCAGCTTCAACAGCAGGCGCATAATAAGGGCGACCGTAAGACATCAATAAAACGTTTGAATATTCAAATCCGTCAACCAGAAGGCCGACTTCTTCATTCACGCTCCATTGCGCAGGCCCGACTAAGCGAGAACGGCCCTTTTGCTTGGCCCAATTTTGAGCTGTTTCAAGTAAGACGGCGAGCACCTTCTTGTCATCAATAGAGTCGAAATAGCCAAAAAAAGCGGTTTCGGCGTCATGTTGAGCATCATGCGTCGGATTGGTAAAAGCTGCAATGCGTCCCACATCCTGCCCATTTTTCACGGCTAAGAAGAGTTGACGATCTAAATAACGCGCTGCAGGATTTTTTAACGGATCCAACTGCTCTTTTCGTTCCAACCGCAATGGCGGCGCCCATGCGTGTTGGCCGCGGTAGAGGTCATATGGGAGGTTCAAGAAGCGTTTGACATCTTGAACCGTCTCGATTTTCAGGATTTTGATTTCATGTGTGGCAGCTGACACATTCCCCTCCAGCCCAACTTAAGTTGCGGCGGGTATCTGCGCGTTAGGCCTAAAGGTCAACCAAATGAATAGTGATATCGACCCCTTCCATTGGTACCGAAAACCCCGTTTCCGAGAACTTTGGCAAGCGAAGGGCTTTGATCTCAGGGTTATTGGACAAACCATAAGGCTCTTTTGGTTTGAAATTCCAAGCTTTCTTAAGCCTACGGTCGCCGTCTTTATCATGATAGCCAACAACAGCATATTCGCCTGGCTGGGGGAGATTGATGCATAGTTTTTGCGGACCATTCTCGGCCGGAACGCGGATGCGGCGCAATTTACCCTCTTTCTTTAAGAAATTATTCTCGCCAAAGAGCTCTAACTTTAAAATCCCAACTTCACTAACATTATGGACGGTAACACGAATTTGTAATGCGCCCGGCACACAAGTGTCCGACTTATCTTTATCGTAAAGTTCAAGACCTTTTTCGATACCAATGGCAGAGAGCGGCGGACCATCCTTATTATTTGAATCGTCTGCGAACGCCAAGCAGGACGACCCCATGACTGCCATCATGACAAAAGCGTTAGTGAGTTTTTTCAGATAGGTGTTTGATTTCATAGCACCATTTTCCTAAGCCAGATCGCGCCCCAATCAGGGCAGTTTGTTTCAATATGGGAACTACAACGTTTAGCGTAAAGGCGTAATCACAGACCTGTTATGGGCCGACTGAACCGATATATCTTTAAAAACGCCGCAATCAGTATTGGCGGCTTGGTTGTTTTCGCCTGCTGTGTACTGCTGCTTGAGCGTTTACTCCGCATTTTTGAACTCGTTACGAACTCGACGAACCCTGGTGGGGATGCCACGCGCATGATCGTCAATTTATTGCCCTACTATCTTGGTATGGCGGTTCCAATCGCGCTCTTACTCGGAACAATCATGACAATTGACCGCCTTTCAAAGTCGTCGGAATTGACGGCTGCACTAGGGGCGGGCGTTTCACTCTTTCATATGACGAAACCCTTTGTCCTGCTGGCAATTTTCTTGTCAAGCATCACCATGTTTGTCGAAGGGTATTTTCAACCTGTAGGACGGTATAAATATAGACAAACGGCTGACCTCGTAAAACAACAGAGTTTCACGGCAGCCCTTCGCGAAGGCACATTTACGAATGTGGATAAACAAACTTTCTTTGCGGGAACAGATGGCGAAAATGGCGAAATCGGACCCATTTTTATTTACCAAGAAGGCGACGAGGTCGACGGTCTGAAAAATTATCGCATCACAACAGCGGGCATTGGTGAAATCAACGTCTTAGATAATTACCCTGTCCTCAATTTGGCCAAAAGTCAGGCGTTCCCTATCATGGATAACACCTTATCCGGTCAGTGATCGGCCGATGAGACCTCTTTTTTGGGCCCCGCTGAGG
>CAZBDT010000054.1:0-15068 GCA_964490745.1 uncultured Algimonas sp. | reverse complement strand
GCGTACCGCCCCGCGCCAATACGCAGGCAGAGGCAGAAATCTATGAAGCCGCGCGCTTGCAAGCCGTGCTGGCGATTGAATCCGGACGCCCGGGATATGCATCCACATTGGATAATTTTCTCGCCCGCAATCCCGACCTCGCTCAATCACCATTAGCGCAAGTTGACCTCGCGCTCACAAAAGGAGATTGGCAGCGCGCTTGCGAAATCTCTGATACGATAACGACCGAACGAGCCTTGCCGGAATGGGCGAGGCTGCGTGCAACATGTCATGCGCTGCGGGGCGAAATGAGTGCGGCTGATGTCACGCGCGATTTGTTGAGATCATCAGGTTATGATAATCCGGCTTATCATGCCCAAATGGATGCCTTGTTGTCCGGGCGAGACCCAGCGGCAGACACCGATCCAACGGATACACTTGTCACATTTTTGGCCAACCGCGCGCCAAAGGAACGAACGATGGTGGATGCGCCGCCAGCACCCGGCAGAGAAACTGAATTAGCCACTTTGTTTAAATCCTTCGCGGATACGGAATTGGACCGTCTAGCCTCCGCGCTGGGTAATATCAGCTTCGACATTGCGACGCCCGATTTGGATCTGGAAACGGCCATGTCCGATCCGTCTGCCCGCGCAACGGCACGTTTATTTGTCTTAGGTCAAAGCGGTGATGCCGCCGCACTTGACGCATTTATATCTCGCGCGGTGAAAGCCGGAATTGAAGAAACTGCAGTGCTGAAAAAATTGACACCCATCATTCAACAACTGCCCGCCCGTGCGCGCGTGAATACAAATCTAATCCGCTATAGCCGGGCCGCAATTTTGGCGCGCGACATTGGCAGTTTACAACAAATCTTCGGCGCTTTGCCCGACGGTCCGCTTCAAGCCAGAGTCGCATTGATTACAGACGCGCTCGGTGGCGGCTTTAACGGACAAAATATGGGTCGCGATATTGAAGGTCGATTATCAGACCCTACAACGCGGTCCCAAGCCGTAACGGATGCCCAAATTGCTTTGGCGCTGGGGGCAACTTTATCTGACCCGGCGGCCATTATTTTGGCCGATCAGACCTTGCCGCGCCTGACACTCCCGCAAACTCAACTGCTCTTACTAGACGCGGCTGTGAAAGATAATTCGCGGGCGGAAGTGGCCCTGTTGGTTGCAACGCAACTGACGCGTGACGGTTTGAATGTCACGGATAGAGCGCGGCTGATATCAGCCTTGACCGAGGTTGGTCTGCAACAATTTGCAGGCCCGATTGCGGCTGAGCTTTACTTTGAAGGGTTAGACGCCGCCCTGTGAGCGCCGCCCATCATATCGATGCCTTTCTGGAAATGATGGCAGCTGAACGCGGCGCATCTGAAAACACGCTCGCCGCTTATGCACGAGATTTGGAAGGGTGGGACGCGGCCCTCTCTAAATCTAAGGCCTCGCTTTTAACCTGCGGAACAGGGGCATTAGAAGCCGTCCTTTCACGATGGGCGGCCGCCGGGCTGGCCCCGTCAACGGCGGCGCGCAAACTCTCGGCCCTGAAACAATTTTGTCTCTTTCTACAGATGGAGGGCCTACGCAAAGATAATCCGGCCCATAGTCTACGCGGGCCCAAACAAGGACGCGGCCTGCCGAAAGTTTTATCCCATGAGGATATTGCAGCGCTTTTTGCGAAAGTCGAATCTGATACATCCGTCAAAGGCATTCGACTGCGTACCCAATTGGAAATCCTCTATGCGGGGGGCTTGCGGGTGACAGAGCTCGTCTCACTCAAACTCAACGCCGCCGCCCGTATCTTACATAAGGATGCAACGCCCTGCCTGACCATTCGCGGCAAAGGTAATCGCGAACGTTTGGTCCCTTTGACAGGTGCAGCAGTTCGAGCGATCCGAGATTGGCTTGATGTCAGAGAGACCACCTTACCTAAAAGTGCCATCGCCAAGGACCGGGCAGCAGGCTTTTTATTCCCAAGCTCCGGCAAATTAGGCCACATGACCCGCGAAAGATTTGCGCAACTTTTGAAGCAGCTCGCGCGGGATACCGGTCTGGATGCAAGCCGCATTTCGCCCCACACATTGCGTCATGCCTTTGCGACCCATTTATTGGAACGCGGTGCGGATTTACGCGCCGTGCAAACTTTGTTGGGCCATGCCGATATTGCCACGACGCAAATTTATACCCATGTGCTAGATGCACAATTGCAACAGCTGGTCGAGGATCATCACCCCCTCGCGATGCTGACAAAGACAACAGTTTAGGATTAAAAAATGGGCTTTGAACGACGCATGCATCCCGTCTTGGCAGAGGATTTAAATATCCTGCTGACAGATTTATGCAATGAATGGGATTTTTGTGCAGGCGTACGCGCCTCTGACCTGCTGGAAGGCTCAAAACCTCTGACATCGAAAAAATTCACGGACGCCGTGCTGGATGCAGAAAGCGAACTCCCCGGGCCGCGTTCCGGATGGGAACGCCGGATTAAACGAAAATTCGTCCAACGCTATGGCCACGAAGTCAGCACTAAAACCTATGTGATTTAAGATCTATTGAACCTCTGGCTGAACACATATTCGACGCCTTATTCACTTTACCCCTTGGCGCGCATCGCTATGGTGCGGCCCTAACTTACGGACCAAATAGGTAGAATTCATGGCCCGCACCTATCTTGATTTTGAACGCCCAATCGCAGAATTGGACAGCCAGCTTGAGGCCGCCCGTGCAGAGGGCAAAGATATTTCAGAGCTGGAAGCCAAAGCCAAAGAAGAGCTAAAAAACCTCTATAGTAAGATTGGTCCTTGGGAAAAAACCCATGTCGCGCGGCATCCGAGCAGACCACATTATTCCGCCTATATTGAAGCCTTGCTTACAGATTATACGCCGCTGGCCGGAGACCGCAAATTTGGGGATGATCACGCCTTATTAGGGGGATTGGGGAAGTTACAGGGTCGCTCCGTCGTTGTGATGGGTCACGAAAAAGGCACAGACACTGAGACGCGACTGAAGCATAATTTCGGCATGGCCAATCCTGAAGGGTACCGCAAAGCTGTCCGCCTCATGGATATGGCGGAGCGGTTTAATCTGCCCGTTGTCAGTTTTGTCGATACGGCTGGCGCCTTTCCGGGGCGAGGCGCCGAAGAACGCGGTCAAGCCGAAGCCATTGCAAGATCAATTGACAGAGGCCTATCTTTGAAAGTGCCATTTGTTTCGATCATCACAGGTGAAGGCGGGTCAGGTGGCGCTGTAGCCATTGCGACTGCGGATAAAGTCATGATGTTGGAGCATTCAATTTATTCGGTCATTTCACCGGAAGGCTGTGCGTCCATTTTATGGCGGACCCGCGACCGCGCGAAAGACGCCGCCAAGGCTATGAAGATCACAGCTCAAGATTTGAAGCGCCTGGGCATCATTGATCAGATTGTGAAAGAACCCGTAGGCGGCGCACATCGCGTCCCTGAAGCGACGATCAAAACTGTCGGCAGAGCCATATTGAAAAATATTGAAGCTTTGGATGTGTTGAGCCCAGCAGATTTGGTTAAAGCCCGTCGTGAGAAGTTCTTGCGGATTGGTCGCGCGTTACTCGCCTAAATCTAAATCGCTTTCATCCAAAAATAAGCCCGGTCACCATTAAAGTAACCGGGCCAGTTTTTATTGAGCCTTTAAGCGTAAGGTTGGCAATTTAGAAGCCAGCTGAGATACCTGTACCGAGCCAGAACATGCTGCCTTTAGGGTCGCCGTTTATGATGCTGTCAAAATCAAGCACATCTTCCGAGTTCAGAGCATAGTTAGCACCGATATAAGCTGCAACATCATCCGTGAAAGCGTGGCTGACAGCGGCAGACGCTTGTCCCCACTCATAAGAACCACCATCGGCATCAACAAGACCCACGGTTAGACCAAGATCTAAACTTTGCGCGTCACCCAGTGCAACTGAATGTCCAACACCGCCTTCAAGTGTGAAAGCTTCAAGCGTGAAGTCGTAATAAGCCGTGATTGATGGAGCGAAAGGCACTTCACCAAAGCCGACAGATGCAGACACTTCATATGTACCAGCTGCGCCGTCATTTGTTTCGAAAAAATCGCCGCCTTGCGGGAAGTGGTAGTAGGTTGCGCCAAGGTCAAGCGAGATTGAACCCTCAAGCGGAACAGAATAACCAACATAAAGATCGAATTCGTCACCCGCCGCAATTGAGTTTGCGCCGATCGCTGTGGAGAACCATCCACCGACAGTGAAGTTGCCATAGCTAGCCTCTACGTAAGGCTGAACAGAGTCATCACCGAAAGATACGCCACGAAAAACATACTGGCTAACAAAATCAATGCCTGTGGAGACAGAAAGTTCTGCATCTTGAGCGTAAGCCGTCGGTGCAATCGCCGTAGCGCAAAGTAGAGCGGCAGCGAGTGTTAAGTGTTTCATTTTCGTTCCCTTCGAGTGTGCGCGGTTAAGTAAGTTATGTGCGCGGCATGAAAATCTAATATGCGTGTTTGCGCAGGGTGGACTCCGTTTTGCAAAATGTCCGCGCAGATTTAGGGACGTGAGACCGATATGGTGATTTTTGGTGCGGCTGCGCACCAAAATGATGCGCAGATGGGCAGAGGGCTAAAAATGCCGCAAACGAGGGAACTTTTCGAAAACTGTGGCATGAAAGCCACAGAATTCATGCAGCTTTAAGAAATTTTACCATGGCACTGCTTAACTTTTAACCCTGACCCACACGGACAAGGGCTGTTACGCGATATACCTTTGAGCGCATCTTCCGGCAGATCAGCCTTTTCTTGAGACACGGCTGGTGCACCTTGATTGACCATATCCAGGGGTGAACGAGCTGGGCGAGCCGCTTGGGCCTGCATATTGGCCAGTCCCGCCTTTGCTTGTTCTAGCTGTTGCTGAGTTTGATTTTGGCTTTGTTCCTGCGCCTGTTGCTGACGACGATATTGAACATCCAACAGAGCCCCCAACATGTTTTTGGTGACGTCCTCGCGCAAGCTTGTCAACAAACCGTCGAATAAGGTGAAGGCCTCTGACTTATATTCATTGAGCGGATCGCGCTGACCATAGGCCCGCATCCCGATAACAGATTTTAGCGCGTCTAATTGTTGCAAATGTTCACGCCAGTTTTTGTCAATAACTTGCAGAAGGATTTGTTTCTCAACGCGGGCCAGGTCCTCTGGATTCACATTCTGTGTCATCTGGGTGTAAATCGTATCTGTCGCTTCGCGAATGCGCTTTTCCAGCTCTTCATCCGCAATACCTTCCTCATCTGCCCAAGCCTGTAAAGGTAGTTCCATGAGAAGTGCGTTTTTGACGGATTCATTCAGACCCGCAATGTCCCATTGTTCGGCATAAGCGCGTTTCGGCACATGTTTTTCGACCAAGTCCTCAACTAATTGATGACGGAAATCCTCGATCACATCCGAGACATCATCATCCGTCATAAATTCCATGCGCTGTTCGAAAATCGTTTTGCGCTGATCATTCATGACGTCGTCATATTTGAGCAGGTTTTTCCGAATATCGAAGTTCCGCGTTTCAACGCGCTTTTGCGAGGTCTCAATCGACTTTGTCATGAAGCGATTTTCGATCTGTTCGCCTTCTTCCCAGCCAAATTTCGACATCATGGCTTTCAATTTTTCACCGCCGAAAATCCGCAGCAAATCATCTTCCATAGAGAGATAGAATTTCGAGCGGCCCGGATCGCCTTGACGCCCTGTCCGTCCGCGTAGCTGATTATCGATCCGGCGGCTTTCATGACGCTCTGTTCCCAGAACATAAAGTCCACCAGCCGCAAGCGCCTTTTCTTTCAAAAAGGCGATATCGGCTTTAATCTCATCTGTCTTCTGTTCCCGCTCAAAGTCTGACATGTCATCTGTCAGCTTTTCTTCGAGCATCATCTCCAGATTGCCGCCAAGCTGAATATCTGTCCCGCGACCCGCCATATTGGTCGCAATCGTCACCGCACCCGGCACACCCGCTTGGGCGACAATCGACGCTTCTTCTTCATGGTAACGCGCATTCAAGACACGATGTTCGACGCCGCGATCTGTTAAGAAGCGTGACAGAGCCTCTGACTTTTCAATCGAGACTGTACCGACCAGCATGGGCTGGCCTTTTTTCGAGGCTTCTTCAATATCATCGACAATCGCTTGGAATTTCTCATGTTCCGTCCGGTAGAGCACATCTTGATCGTCAATCCGTTGGATGGGGCGGTTTGTTGGAATGATCAAAACGTTCAAACCATATGTATCTGCAAATTCGGAGGCTTCCGTTTCCGCTGTCCCCGTCATACCGGAGAGTTTGTCATAGAGACGGAAGTAATTCTGCAAAGTCACAGACGCCATGGTCTGGTTCTCAGGTTTGATCTCCAAACCCTCTTTCGCCTCAATCGCCTGATGCAAGCCCTCAGAGAGGCGACGCCCCTCCATCATCCGACCTGTAAATTCGTCGATGAGGACGACCTCGCCGTTTTTGACGATATAGTCTTTATCCGCCGTATAAAGCTTATGCGCTTTCAGAGCTTGGTTGATGTGATGGACAACAGAGATATTCTCGACATCATAAAGGCTTTCACCCTCTAACATACCGCGTTCGCGCAGGATGGTCTCAATCTGTTCTGTACCCGCTTCATTAAAGGTCGCAGTCCGCGCCTTTTCATCGACATCATAGCCTTCCGGCGCAATCTCAGGGATGAAACCATCAATGGCGCGGTAAAGATCAGATTTATCATCCGTCGGACCGGAAATTACGAGAGGTGTCCGCGCTTCATCAATCAAAATCGAGTCGATCTCGTCAATGATAGCATAGGCGTGGCCACGCTGGCCCATCTCTTCGACAGAATATTTCATATTATCGCGAAGATAATCGAAGCCGAACTCATTATTCGTTCCGTAGGTAATATCGCAATTATAAGCCGCTTTGCGGTCCGCGCGGTAAGGATCGTGATTATTGATACAGCCGACGGTCATACCGAGGAATTTATAGACTTGGCCCATCCACTCACTATCCCGGGTTGCGAGATAATCATTCACCGTGACGACGTGGACGCCTTTTCCGTTAAGAGCATTCAAATAAGCGGCAAGGGTCGAGACCAAGGTTTTACCCTCACCCGTGCGCATTTCCGCAATTTCACCGCGATGGAGTGTAATGCCACCAATCAACTGCACATCATAATGACGTTGTCCGAGGGTCCGCTTAGCGGCCTCGCGCACAGTCGCAAAGGCCTCTGGCAAAAGATCGTCCAGCGTTTCACCATTTTGCAGACGCTCTTTAAAGACCTCTGTTTGCGCACGTAGCGCGTCATCGGTCATGGCTTCAAATTGAGGCTCTAAGCCGTTAATCTTTTCCACAAGTGGGCGAAGCTTTTTGAGCGTACGGTCATTTTCTGTGCCGAAAATCTTCTTGGCGATGCCGAGCATGAGACGTCCTGAAATTCTGTTGGCGGGCTATCAAAGGCAAGCCGCACTTTGGTTTGTGTCGACTTAGGTATGGCACCGCGCTAAGTCAACGCGCAGACGCTGTTTGGTGATATATGATATCACGCCTAAACCCGCACAAAACGCGGTGAAATTGGATAAAAGGAGCAAAGGAATAGACACATGAAATCTCTTATTTTTTTACTCCTAACTGCAATTTTGATCTCAGGCTGCACACCTAAAGAGGCCGAAAACCGTCCGGCCTTGGAAAAAGTCTCCCGCACGAGCAGTGATACCGTCGTCGCGCGGGTCAGCGGGACAGAGATTTTCCGCTCGGATATCGACCTCGCCGCGCAAGAACAAGATATCGTGGAGGAAGGCCTGAGCCTACCCAACACGCATGAGAAATACCAAACCATAATAGAAGAGTTGATCGACCAGCGTTTATTGGCGCTGGATGCACAGCGCCAAGGCCTCAACACGGAACGGGAAGCTAAAATCCGTCTTGCTGCTGCGAGAGAGCGCATATTGGGGAATATAAGACTTGAACGACACCTTCGCGACACCGTCAATGAAACCTCGATCCGGCGCATGTACGAAGAACAGGCCAAATTAGCCGCGCGCGGAGATGAAGTGCGGGCCCGCCATATTTTGGTCGAAGAGAAAGCGAAAGCTGATGAGATTTTGAAGAAACTGGACGCTGGCGAGGACTTCGGGGCGCTCGCCATGACGCATTCGATTGATCAGGGCAGTTCCGAGCGCGGGGGTGAATTGGGCTATTTCACACAAGACATGTTAAATGACCGCTTCACGCGACCTGTTTTTAACGCAGGTAAAGGCGAACGCGTCGGGCCGATCAAATCCGAGTTTGGCTGGCATATTGCCGAAGTGTTAGACCGCCGCCCCGCCCCACAACCCGATTTCGAAACATTGCGCCCCAGAATCGTAAATTTTATGACCTTTGACGCTATACAGGATTTATTAAAGGACTTACGCGACACCGCCGAAATTGAAATTATTGCGGACACGGCAACTGAAACAGCTACGCCTGAGCCACCCGAAACTGAGACGACTGAAAATGAGTGATATGAAAATCAGCCCCTTTGCGCCAGCACATTTCCCGACATTACCGCCATTGGCCGGATTTGAAATGGCCACTGCAGAGGCAGGCGTCAAATATAAAGGCCGCACCGATCTTTGGGTGTTGCGCGCCCAGGCCGGAACAGAGATTGCGGGTGTGTTCACCAAAAATGCCTGCCCCGGCGCACCTGTGGATTGGTCACGCAAAGTATTACTGGAAAAGTCGGACGGTCCACGCTTAGTCATCGTCAATTCCGGTACCGCCAATGTCTTTGCCGGACAAGCCGGACGCGACGCCGTTATTGAGACTGCGCGAGGCGCTGCCGAATTTTTTGGGGCTGAGGCGAACGCAATCCAACTTGCCTCGACCGGCGTGATCGGCGTGGCTTTAGAGGCTTCAAAACTCGTCGATCAATTTCCGAAAATGAAACTTCAGGCCGATGGTTGGGAAGACGCCGCGCGGGCCATCATGACGACAGACACTCACCCGAAAGGCGCGACGGCCACCGCTAAAATCCGCGACACAACAGTAACATTAAACGGCATTGCGAAAGGCTCGGGCATGATTGCGCCGGATATGGCAACCATGCTCGCCTATGTCGCGACAGATGCCAAACTCTCGCAAGAGATTCTACAAGAACTCCTGAACGCCGAAGTCGGGCCAACATTTAACTCCATCACCGTCGACAGCGATACGTCGACCTCTGACACACTACTGCTCATGGCAAGCGGTGCAGCTGACCATGTTAAAATCAATGAGGCGACTGCGCCGGAATTAGAGGATTTCCGCAAAGCTCTGCATGATGTTCTATTCGATTTGTCCCAGCAAATCGTCAAAGACGGCGAAGGTATTTCGAAATTTGTGACGATCAAAATTACAGGCGCGGTCTCTGACGAATCTGCCCACCGCATTGGGATGAGCGTTGCCAATTCCCCGCTCGTTAAAACCGCCATTGCCGGTGAAGACGCCAATTGGGGTCGCATTGTTATGGCCGTCGGGAAAGCGGGCGAACCCGCAGATCGCGACACACTGTCTATCTGGATTGGCCCGCATGTTCTAGCAGAAGGCGGACAACCTGCGGAGAGTTACCGCGAAGAGGACGGTGCGGCCTATATGAAAAACTCTGAGATCGTCATCAGTGTCGATCTCGGCCTCGGAAACGGGGCCGCCACGGTTTACACTTGCGATCTGACCCATAGCTATATCGATATTAATGCGGATTACCGCTCGTAAAATGTCTGCGCAAAAGACACTTCTCGTCGCGGCCTGCGCGCTGATCGATGCGGATGGGCGCGTCTTGATGGCGCAACGCCCGAGTGGGAAAGATTTTGCCGGACATTGGGAATTTCCTGGCGGCAAGGTCGAACCGGGCGAGACACCGGAACAAGCTGTCCGTCGGGAATTATTTGAAGAATTAAACGTGGAGCCTTGCGAGAGCTGCCTCCAACCCTTTTCTTTTGCCAGTTTCGCCTATCCGGAGTTTCACCTCCTCATGCCGCTTTATCTCTGTCGGCAGTGGGACGGCTTTGTCCGCGCGAAAGAAGGTCAAGGCACAAAATGGATTTGGCCGGATAAGCTGATGGAGTTGGACCTCGTCCCCGCTGATGTGGATTTGGCCAGCCAATTAAGAGATCGCCTGCCGCGCGGGCGGAGATTTGCAAATTAAGACTCGAGTTTGAACAAAGGCGCATTCGCAGTAATTTGAGAACCCGCTTCCGCGAAAACCTCTGAGACCGTGCCGTCCATATCCGCCAAAATATCATGTTGCATTTTCATGGCCTCGATCACGGCGAGCCGCGTTCCGATTTTCACCGCATCACCCGCCGCAACAAAAACCTCTGTCAGCGCTCCATGTAACGGTGCCGTAATTTCACCCGCTCCACTTGTCTTTTCTTTAGCCCGTCTTGTGGCAAGACTGTTAGTGAGATGAAAAGAAGCCGCGCCCCGTTGGATATAAATTTCAGCAGGGTTTCTAAGACACCAACGCAGCGTTTTTCGACCTGACATCGTGCGATAGGTGACCACGTTATCATCCCAGCGCTCCAAGAAAAGCGTTTCACCAAAATCCCCACATGTCACATCAAACTGATGGGGGCCTTTGGCGACTACCTCAATGCGCAGATCGCCGTATTGAAAGGGTATTTCTAAGGGGGCGGCGCTAAACCAGCCAAGTAAGTCATTCGGCATTTCGGACGCATTCTGAGCTCGAAGCGCTAGAAAATGCGTCAAACCTGACATGACGGCTAATGATCGCGATATAGGCTTTTCAGCCAAATCTTCATCCGAAAAAGTCTCGTCGATAAAAGCTGTTGTCGCTTCACCTGCAACGAAGCTCTCTTCACGCAGCGACTGAATTAAAAAGCTTCGATTTGTGTCCACGCCAAATAAAACGGTGTCTTCTAACGCGCGCACTAATCTGCGCCGCGCCGTTTCGCGGTCTGGTCCATGGGCAATAATCTTGGCCAGCATGGGATCGTAAAAAGGTGAAATCTCTGATCCCATTTCAATCCCGCTATCTATGCGAACACCATCGGGAACAGAGAAATATTCAACGCGTCCCGTGGCGGGGAGAAAACCCTTCGCAGGATTTTCCGCATAAAGCCGCGCTTCAATTGCATGGCCTGAAAGAGATATATCCTTTTGAGACAGGCCAAGCGCCTCGCCTTGAGCAACACGAATTTGAAGCGCGACAAGGTCTAATCCTGTAATCATTTCCGTCACAGGATGTTCGACTTGCAGCCTTGTGTTCATTTCTAAGAAGAAAAATGCGCCGGAGCTGTCGAGCAGAAATTCTACCGTCCCCGCCCCGACATAATTCACAGACCGTGCCGCCTTAATAGCGGCTTCGCCCATCTGTTCGCGCAGCGCCTCTGTCATGACGGGACAAGGCGCTTCTTCCAATACTTTTTGATGACGGCGCTGAACCGAACAATCCCGTTCACCGAGATGAATGATATTGCCGTACTGATCCCCAAAGATTTGCACTTCCACATGGCGCGGACGCGTTACGGCGCGTTCTAAAATTAAGCTATCAGACCCAAAAGCGGAGAGGGCTTCTGCGCGCGCGGCTGATAAGGCTTGGGGCAGATCTTTTTCTTGCGTGACCAAACGCATGCCGCGCCCCCCACCGCCAGCTGCCGCTTTCACCATCAGAGGAAAGCCAATGCGCGAAGCCTCTTTGAAGAGCGTTTCATCCACTTGGTCGGCCCCTTGATAACCCGGCAGGATAGGGACGTCTGCTTCGATCATATGACGTTTGGCCGCCGCCTTATCGCCCATAAGTTTAACAGCCTCGGGACTCGGTCCGATAAAGACTAACCCGGCCTCAGTACACGCCCTCGCAAAGTCTGGGTTCTCAGATAAAAACCCATAGCCCGGATGGACGGCTTCGGCCCCGCTGACTTTCGCCGCCTCTATGATCTTCTCAATGTTGAGATAGCTGTCCGCTGCAGGCGACGCGCCAATATGCACCGCATCATTGGCCAATCTTACGTGAGGCATATTTTCGTCAGCATCAGAATAGACCGCGACCGATCGCAGGCCCGTCTCGCGAAGAGTTCGGATGATGCGGCAGGCAATTTCTCCGCGATTGGCTATAAGGACAGAACGAAAGATCATAAGCGCGCCACCCCGAATGAATTTGGACGCAGCTCTCGTTGTTTCGCCTCCAGGACAATGGACAGCAATAGCCCCAATAATTTGCGACTGTCGCGCGGATCAATCACGCCGTCATCCAATAAGTGGCCGGAGGTATAAAAGGCGCTGGATTGACTGTCGAAAAGTTGGGTGAGCTTTTCACGTTGGGCCGCGCGTCTTTTGGCATCAATTTCTACCCCAGCCCGCGCAGCTTGGGCGTCTGCCACAATCTCCATCACGGTCGCGGCCTGTTCGCCGCCCATCACGCCGGATTTCGCATTGGGCCAGCTAAAGACAAAATCGGGGTCGTAGCCTCGCCCGCACATTCCGTAATTTCCAGCCCCGAAACTCGCCCCGATCATCAGGGTGATGCGCGGCACATCCGCATTCGTCACGGCCTGAATCATCTTCGCGCCATGTTTAATCATGCCCGCTTGTTCATAGGCTTTGCCGACGAGGTAGCCCGTCGTGTTTTGCAAAAAGATAAGCGGCGTTCCGACTTGGTCCATAAGTTGAATAAATTGCGCGGCCTTTGTCGCGCCGTCCGGATCAATCGGGCCGTTATTCGAGAGTATGCCAACGGCCTGCCCAAAAATAGAGGCCTGCACGCAAACTGTTGAGACGCCGAATCCCGATTTGAAATCCGTAAAATCAGACCCATCGACTAAGCGGGCAATGACCTCTCTGACCTCATATGGTTTGCGGTAATCCGTGGGGACAATCCCCGCTATATCATCTATGGCGAGGATTGGTTCAGCATAGGGTTTTATATCTGACAGGCTCTGCCAATCCATCCGTCCGACGATTTCGCGCATCATTAAGACGGCCTCGCCGTCATCTTCGGCCAAATAATCCACCAAGCCTGACACTTGCGCGTGCATTTCTGCCCCACCCAATTCCTCGGCTGTCGCGATTTCCCCGGTGGCGGCTTTTAGCAGAGGCGGTCCTGCGAGATAGGCTTGGCCTTTATGTTTCACCCCGACCACATAATCGGACAACCCCGGCATATAGGCCCCGCCCGCAGTAGAAGACCCGTGTAAAATCGCGAGGACCGGAATTCCCGCTTTGGACAAGCGCGCAAGATTGGCAAATAACGTCCCGCCGTGAATAAAACTCTCGACTGTGTAGTTCAGCAAATCCCCCCCTGCGCTTTCAACCAAGTGAATGAAAGGCAGTTTTTGTTTCAGCGCGATTTGCTGCGCCCGTTCCAGTCGCCAACCACCCGCCGTCGTCAGAGACCCCGCTTTAATGCCGCTATCATCGACAACAATGGCGCAGCGCGTGCCGGACACATACCCAATTCCGGCGATGATCGTCCCGCCGGGAATGGATTTTTCCTCTTCCGCCGTGTCGAGCAAATATCCCGCCAAATTTCCGATCTCAAGGAAGGGTAATCCCGGATCAATCAGTCGCGCCAATCTTTCACGCGGCAATAACTGCCCGCGCTTTTCGAAGCGCGCTCTCTTTGACGCAGACAGTTCTGGCGCGCGCGCATTGAGTGAGGCGAGCTGATCGACTAACTCCAACATATCCATCCGATTTTTTTGAAATGGTTCAGATGTTGAAATCGTCTTTGACGTGAAAATCGGGATAGATAACTCCTGAATGGGTGTTCAGTTTTATTGAATAGCGTTCAATTTTCTATCGGGTCAAGTTGATTCAAACGCTTTGAGAGGCTTGACGCCTGCCGGATATCACAGCATCAAATCTTTGACCAAATCTCATCACTGGACTTTCGTAAACTCTATGTCTGATACCGCTTATCCCGTTCCATCCGCATTCGCTCAGAACGCCAATCTGTCGCCAAAGGCCTATCAAGAGAATTACGAAAGATCGATTGAAGAGCCGGAAGCGTTTTGGGCTGAGCAAGCGAAGCGCCTGAATTGGATGAAGTCTCCCACCCAAATCAAAGATGTCTCTTGGGAGAAGGAAGACTTGCACATTCGCTGGTATGCTGACGGCGTTTTGAACATCACGGAAAGCTGTCTCGACCGTCATCTGGAAACGCGCGGGGATAAGGTCGCGATTATTTGGGAGGGCGATAGTCCGAGCGACTCCCTAAAACTCACCTATAGTGAGCTGCACCGCTATGTCTGCCGCTTTGCCAATGTCATGAAAGCGCGCGGCGTGAAGAAAGGTGACCGCATCACCATTTATATGCCGATGATACCGGAGGCCGCCTTTGCTATGCTGGCTTGCGCGCGGATTGGCGCGGTACACTCCGTCGTCTTTGGCGGGTTTTCACCCGAAGCGCTCGCCGGACGGATTACGGATTGCGACAGTGATTTTGTCATTACGGCGGATGAAGGTCTGCGCGGAACAAAACGCGTGCCGTTAAAAGTCAATTGCGATGCCGCCTGCGCGATTGCGGCGAAAGCCGGAAAGCCCGTCAAAACTGTTCTTTGCGTTCAAAGAACAGGTGCGGACATTCATTGGGATGAAACCCGCGATGTGTGGTTGCATGAGGCCTTAGAGTCTGTCTCGGATGACTGTCCGCCGGAGCCGATGAAAGCGGAAGATCCGCTCTTTATTCTTTATACCAGCGGCTCAACCGGAAGGCCGAAAGGCGTTTTGCACACAACGGGTGGCTACCTCGTTTGGGCGAGCCTGACCCATGAAGCGGTGTTCGATCTGAAAGAGGACGATGTCTATTGGTGCACAGCGGATGTCGGTTGGGTGACCGGACATACATATATTGTCTATGGCCCGCTGGCCAATGGCGCGACGACAGTGATGTTTGAAGGCGTGCCGACCTATCCGGATGCGTCGCGTTTTTGGCAAGTTTGTGACAAGCATCAGGTTTCGCTCTTTTACACTGCGCCGACCGCCATTCGGGCTTTGATGCGAGAAGGTGAGTCTTTTGTGAAATCGACATCGCGCGCCTCTTTGCGCTTACTCGGAACTGTAGGGGAGCCGATCAATCCGGAAGCCTGGGAATGGTATTTTAATGTCGTCGG
>CAZBDT010000053.1:0-15307 GCA_964490745.1 uncultured Algimonas sp. | reverse complement strand
CAGTGGAAAACAAACGGTCGTTGAGTCACCAAATTCTGATGAAATTTGCGAGATCGCGTTAAGTCTTATTTGACCATAAGACTTAGCCCCCTGTTCAAAGCTATTTGCTAGGTCTTGTGAGTGAGATTGTATCAAAATATATACAGGGGAGGGCTCTTCTGTCTTTTGGCGGCTAGCTTATCAGCCCCGGCCATGTCCGCTGTCTTGGATAAACCATTTTTTCGTGCTGCCTCAGTAGTTATCGTTTTTGGCGCGTCTGATTTCGCAGAAAATGGTGGTGTCGCACCTGTTGTTTACGATTTTCATCTGCTGGATAATGCATCATCCGGGCAGGTGGCCCCTGACCTCATTGCGGCTGACGGGCGGACCATAAACTATAACAGCGGAAGATATAATCCCATTCAGAGCGGAGTGAGTTCCGGTTGGGAATATCAAATCAATGATCCGACTTTTGGCGGGGCATTTAATTCGTCAGCGCCACACCAAACATTGGACGCGAATGATAGCTATACGGCCTTCGGTCTCGATAATGCGACGGATGTTGACCTGCTGGGAGGTGGGGGACGAGCATCTAGATTTTACGTGGCGTCAAACGTACCCTTTGACATTTTTGGACAGGCTTCCAACCTTGTTGCGACCGGTGATTTTAGTACGATGGATTATAGCAATATACGCTATCGTCTTCGTTATCAGGTGTCCGGTGGCGGGGGAGCCAATCGCTGGGGGCAAAGCGCCCAAGATCCCGCGCCGGGGGGCAATGGCGTAGTGTATGGACAGAATGGTAGTCTTTTCACACTAGAAGGCCTGGTCGCGGCCCCAGTAAAAGTGTTCCAGGGTGAACGACGTACTGCACGCACATCGGGCTCCATCATGAACCAAGCTGTGAGTTTTCAGTCCCGCTACAATTTACGAGGGTCAACGATTAACGGTAATAATTATGATTTTTCCCAGGGTACTGGTTCTATTGGGGCTGACATAACTTATACGGTCTATACGCCTTAAGTGTCACGGTGGCGTATTCTCGGCTATTTACGAATACGAAGATTTATAAACTATCATAATCTTGCTATTGGCCCATGACATTAGGAATAGTCTATCCTATGGTACTCTGAACGCCTCGCCAGACAAGGGAGAGGGCCATGACTAAAATACACGGGAAACGCGCCAACGGTTTTGCACCGTCAACTAAGTCAATTAGTGCAGCCAAACGTGATGCGTCATGGATGGAATCCATCAAAAGCGAAAAAGATGCTAAGGCGTTATCTGATCTATTCGAGATCTACAGACCAAAGCTAAAAGGTTGGCTTATGGCGCGCGGTGTTGGTGAGGGAACAGCTGAAGACATCGTTCAAGATGTCATGATTAAAGTCTGGACTCGGGCTGAATTATTTGATGCTAAAAAAGCAAGTTTTGCCACATGGGTATATCGGCTGACACGAAATCGCTGGATTGATCATCAGCGCAAACATGGCCGTATGGATGTGCGCGACCCGGATTTGATGAAAGTGATCGCAGATGACGAAGTCCCATCCGCTGAGTTGGGATATATGTCACAACAAAGTACCGAAATACTCCACGAACATATTGGGCGTTTGACCGAAGCTCAACAAATGGCCATTCAGATGGCGTTTCTCGAATTTAAAACCCACAAGCAGATTAGCGCGGAAACGGGTCTGCCGCTAGGGACCGTAAAAACCCGAATACGATCTGCCATTAATGCCTTAAAGGCTAATTTGGCGCGTCAACAAGATAAGTTTCTATAATTAACGCGCCCTGATTTTATCTATCCAAAGGCATCATAGTGATGTGTGACCGCAATCGTAATTTGACGGACCAAATCTTTGGCGCGGTCTAACGGCTTTATCACATGGTCCGCAATATGGGCATAACCGCCAGAGCTGACGGGTATGTCTGTTTTTTCAGACAGCGCATCGGTCCATTCTAAGGGTGCCGTTTTCGCTGGATATCTTTCACGCAGATCTCGCAGAATGTCGTCAATCTGGAAAGTTTGCATGCGTTGTAATGCAGAGAGCCTGGACGTTGCCTCATCAGAAATGACAGGTAATTCAGCCATCTTTATCATCATCTTCATGATGACAGCTAAGCGTAAGGCGTGTAGTATAATCAGTGTGTCATTCGGTGTGAAATCGGCTTTTTCATTACACTGCCCGAGGACTTTGAGGCTGTCATACTGATCTAAACGTAGGCGATTGGCCAAATCCATGATTTGAGAACGCCAAGGCGATGTCTCTAATGTTTCTGCTACGACAAGGGACCGGTTTGCAAGAATAGGTTCCGCACCGGATAGGGCTCTACTGATCCAGAATCCCGGATCAAATAAGCGGCCATAGCCTGTCAGAATCGACAAATTGGTTCGACCCATGGAGGTAATGACCAAATCGAAGATGGATTTTGCCCGCGCAGAGTTGTTGTAAAGCGTTTCAAACTTTTCACGGTCAATACGACCCGCGCGACCCATGCCGTAAACAATATTGGCAGGTGTTCCGAATTGCTGCAAAATCGCATTATGGGGAATGGCGCGCAAAAGTCGCGGGTTAAACATATCTGCGCCAGAGCCTGACTTAGCTCGTTTAACCGCGCGTGATCCTGTTGGGATCAACATGTTTTGGCCAAGTCCACCTAAGAGGCCGACATAGTTTGGATCAGAATAGAGTGCGTCTTGCTCAGACCCGATTGTCCGGTAGACGTCCCAAGAAAAGTCTTTCTCTGTGTAGAAGGGGTCATTTGTCGCCTCACTCCGGTCAGAATTCCGGCCGCCAATTAATGAGAAGACTGTCGCATCTGCAAGTTCTGGCGTTTGGAACCAGAGATAGCCGTCGCCGCCTTGGAAGCTGGTTTCATGGCAAAGGTGGATATCGCGACGTTCGAATTGTGAAATGGCCCATGGGCTCATCGCATAATCAAGACGTTCTTTAATCGTTCCGGGATGCCCTCCACGCCCGAGACCTTCACCATGTGTATTAAACACAAGTGCTGTGACATCTGCCATGTTGTGGCGTTTCATTTCGCGCGCAAAATGAGATTGTAGTCTCTCGATCGCGAGCGTTGCCGGGATTTGTCCCATAAAGCGACCCGCATCTGAGAATCCGGTTTGTATCGCAAAGAGACCACGCTCCTCGACATATTCACGGTAGATAGGGTTTTCCAGCATCTTGCCAATGATACGTCCGCCATTATTGAGTGCATCGGCGGTCTCAAAGAGTGGAGAAATATCCAACATATCCGCCACACCGTAACGGCGGGCAAGATAGAGAACTGATAGAGGAATGAGAGCGTCCTCGGTTTCGGCAATCAGCAACCGAATTGGAACTGATGCATCAATATATTTTTGAATCTGTGCAATCAGGATCATTTTCTCATGCGCCGTAGATTTTTCCAAAGCCAGCGATGCGAAATTCACAGGTTGCGCTTTGACAGATTTCGTTAGCTTTGTTGCGCGGTTCAGGACAGTCCTCGTGTCAGAGTCCGTTTCTGAAAAGCCAAAAATTCCTTTCACACCGGATATGACATGGCGTGCATTCAATCGGAAATGAATACGAGCGGTGCCAAGGCCAAAGGCTTTCATTTGAGCCCGTAAACAAACAAGGTCGCGCTGTGTTTCAGCATTCGGAGCCCCCGCAATTGCAGTTGCTATATCCGGTAGGAGAGAACTAAGTTCAATAAAGCGCCGAGGGGAGTGCCGCGTCAAATTATTCGCGGCGGCTACGAGATTGTCAGGATTATCCAGGTCTTTTTCAAAGAGCGTCAAATCTCTTTCAGCGGAGGCAAGTCCGTCTTTTATACGGTCTGAAAGATGATCAACTGCATCTTCTGCTTTGGATTTAAAACCGCCTGTACCAGCTATGCGCGCTGCCTCTTTAGCATAACGTGAGAGTTGATCGCGTTTCTCGGAAAGGCGCAGTCTTAAAGCGTCACCCCAAGAAATGTCTGTCCGACCATCGATGTCATAACCCACCCAGCTATAAGCGTCTGCCAGATGCGGTGTTAGAGTTGTCCACTCTTTCGGGAAATGTTTTGCCGCGACGTCCAGCACAACAGCATTGAGTTTACCTAAAGCATCCTGAATGCGGTTTAATGTGGCTTGGGTATCTTCATGCTCCTCGATCAAAGTCGGAGCCCGTTTCGGCAGGTAGGGATGTGTCTTAAGACGATCCGTCAGCCCGCCAATTTCGGTGTCATCTGCAGAGGCGATGTCACCCAATGTATTCCGAATATCGCGTGAGAGCGAAAAGGTTGGATGTGCGGTCAAGACAATACCTTGTCCGGGCGTTTCCGCCCAGCGCTTAAAGGCCTCAAAGCCATTGGCAGCGTATTGCGTTGCAACCTTTTCGATTTCAGCTTTCAGCGTTTCAAGGCGGTCTACGCCAGCGCGCCTTCGCAAACGCTGTGCACGATCAATCGCACCCTGGTCAGACAGGGTTTTAACGAGCGCTTCAATGTCGCGAAACGCTATACTACGATCCTCGACAGCTTTCGAAATATCATATGCCAGCAATTTAACAGGATTAGCTTGCGGGTCAGATGCAACCGCGTCCTTATGCTTAGCTAAGAGCGTTTCGAGCTTTTTTTGCAGCTCTTGCGTTGACATGCTTTTAATTGGCTTCGCCTCCTAGAGAAATTTCGCCATGGCCGCAGCAGTATCCAGCATGCGGTTTGAGAATCCCCATTCATTATCATACCAAGACAAAATACGAACCATATTTTCTCCCATGACGACTGTTTCTTCCAAGACCAAAGAAGACGAGTGCGGATCATGATTAAAGTCGATTGAGACTGTTTTGTCTTCAACGACCTGTAAGACTCCTTTCAGCGGGCCGTTTGCGGCTTTTATGAAAGCAGCGTTTATGGCTTCTACGTCTGCGGCTTTCTCGCTATTGATTACCAGATCAACGACAGAGACATTTGGTGTTGGCACGCGAATAGCTTTTCCGTCAAGTTTTCCGGCGAGTTCAGGCATTACAAGACCGATGGCTTTGGCCGCACCTGTTGATGTTGGGATCATGGACAGTGCCGCTGCACGACCACGGTTAAAGTCTTTACGGTGAACCGCATCCAGTGTTGGCTGGTCGCCAGTATAGGCATGAACGGTTGTCATAAAGCCTGTTTCAATACCGACTGTTTCGTGAAGAACCTTCGCAACAGGGGCGAGGGCATTTGTCGTACAAGACCCGTTAGAGACGACGATATCTTCGGCTGTCAGCTCACCATCATTAACGCCATATACAATTGTCTTATCTGCATTTGCGCCGGGCGCTGAGATTAGGACACGCTTGGCACCAGCGGCTAAATGCTTTGCGGCTGCGTCGCGGGCTGTGAAAATTCCGGTACATTCCAGAACAATATCGACATTATTATCAGCCCAATTTTGATCTTCCAGATTTCGAATAGATGTCACTTCAATATCTGCGCCGCCGAGATTAAGCGTATTCTCAGTAAAAGTGATCTTACCCGGGTAACGACCATGGACAGAGTCGTATTTCAAAAGATGGGCTAAGTTCTCTGTTGAGGACAGATCATTAATAGCAACAATTTCAAGATCGTCACGACCTTGCTCAATTAATGCGCGTAAGACATTCCGTCCAATGCGTCCAAATCCGTTGATAGCGAGTCGTGTCGTCATGTCTTTCATGTCCTGTTTGTTTGTCTTCCGAAAAATATATCTTCGAAACAAGATTTAGGTGACAGCGCTGTCAGGCTAGCCTGAAAGCAATTTCAGCGGTCCAATAAAGCGCAAAGGCTGCGTTTGCCAGTAAAAAAGTTATGCAAACGAATAGTTTTTTCGTAAAACATTTCGTGCGCGAAAAACTATTCTATTTTTGCCCTATATCTGTGACTTGTCACGTAATCAGTTTATGGTGAATTTACTGAATATGCCCGCGCAGGCTTCATCTGCGCCCCAAGCTATAGACCGATTAGAATCAACTAATCGCGAAGCGGTGATCGCGCGCGTAAGAAATTTATCGCCCGGGCTGTCGGCTAATGATACGAATATATCTGACTTTCGGGGTGGGCGCTTGCACGCGACACAGAGATTGTGCGCGTTAAATCCGACGGAATATGGAGCGACTAGAAACCATCTGGATGGGTCTGTCACGCGCTTATCGCCTTATATCCGTCACGGCGTTATGCGAATTGTTGATGTTCGAGACCGAGCTCTGGAGATTGCAACGTCTAAGCCGTCGCAGAAATTTATTCAGCAACTGGCGTGGCGAGAATATTGGCAACGTCTTTACAAACAGAACCCGGATCAGATCTGGAGGGATATAGAGCCTTATAAAACCGGCTTTAAGGCCTTTGATTATGCAGATGAATTGCCTGAGGATATTGAAACTGGTCAGACGGGTGTAGCCTGCATCGATCAGTTCATTTCAGAACTTTTGCGGACGGGATATATTCATAATCATGTGCGTCTTTATTTGGCAGGTTATATTTGTCATTGGCGTCGCGTGAAGTGGCAGGCTGGAGCACGGTGGTTCTTAACCCATCTTTTAGACGGAGATCCCGCGTCAAATAATCTGTCCTGGCAATGGGTAGCCAGCACGTTTTCGCATAAACCTTATTACTTCAACTTGGAAAATGTAGAGAGATTTTCCGGAGAGAATATTGATACACGGTTTAAGACAAATCGGGCGTTGGCCGGAAGTTACGAGGATTTATACGCGTCGCTCTTTCCAAATCTTGAGCCACAGAAATGACATTAATCTGGGTACATGAAGATGCGATGACCCTTGATCATCCAGTGATGCAGGCCGCCGGAGCGGATGCGCAGGCCATCTTTATCTGGGACACAGATGAACATGATAGGCGCGAATATTCCGCAAAACGCCGTGTTTTTATTTATGAATGCGCGCATGATTTGGATATTCCGATCTATGCGGGTGATCCCTATGAGATTTTAAAGTCTCTGGCCGATGGAGGGCGTGTTTATACAGTTTCTACGCCTGACCCTTACATTAATGCTATAATATCTGATTTGCGTGACCAGCTAGAGGTTATCACAATTGATTCATCGGAACTCGCACAGATACCGGCGAATACAGATACGGGTCGATTCTTCCGATTTTGGAATCGCGCTAAAAAAACGGCGCTGACACACTCGACTGACGTTTTAGAGTAGACAGTTAAGCGCCATGAAGATTGCGATTTTAGGATGCGGTGTGGCTGGCCTGTCTGCCGCGCGGGAATTACGTCGGTATGGCGTTGATGTAACCTTATTTGATAAATCACGAGGTGTCGGCGGACGCATGTCCACGCGATATGCGGGTGAATGGGAATTTGATCATGGGGCGCAATATTTCACAGTCCAAGACCCCGGATTTCAAACCGAGATAAATAGAGCGATAGACGCAGGCGTAGTGGTGCCTTGGGACGCCAAAGCGCTCTACCTGAAAACAGGTCTATTAAGCGCGGATAAAGGTCGGAAACGTTATGTGGGACTGCCCCGAATGAATAGCCTTCCGAAATACTGGGCGAAAGGTTTAGATGTTCATTTAGGAAAGCGCGTGTCGTCAGTCAGGAAATTAGCGTCATGGTCACTCCAGTTTGAAGACGGCCCCTCGATTGATGGTTTTGATGGTGTAATCTCGACGCTCCCACCCGCTCAGGCAGCTCTGATTTTGCCGGAAGGTTTTGTTCAGGCAAATGCCGTCAGTGAAGCCCAAATGCATGTCTGTTTTTGTTTGATGGTTGGGCTTGCTGCGCCGATCAATCCGGGTTGGGATACATTGCGCGTCAAAGATTTGCCGATTGATTGGATTTCTATAAATCACGCGAAACCCGGGCGGTCGCAAGATGTCGGAACGGTTGTTATACATTCTGAAGCCGGTTGGTCCGACGCGCATGTCGATGCAGATCGGGACTGGGTACAGGATGTCATGTTAAAATCCGCATCGGCTTTATTAGGGCTGCCACTGGAAAAGGCACCGCATCTTGCGCTGCATCGCTGGCTCTACGCTTCGAACAAAACCTCACCAGACACGCCTTGCTTGATGGGTGAAGGTGTTGTTGTCGCTGGCGATTGGTGTTTAGGCGGTCGTGTGCAGGGGGCTTGGCTTTCCGGTCGCTCGGCAGCTCGGGCGTTTTTATAAGGCTGATCAATAGTCCCATAAACGTGTCTGGACGCTAAGGGCTTCACTACCTATATGCGCGGCTATGACAAAATCTGAAATTTACATACAAACCGCAAAAGAAATCTCCGCCGTCCTAGATGGGGAGACAAATAATGTGGCCCGCATGGCGACTGTCAGTTGTCTATTGTCAGAAGCCTTTGATTGCTATTTCTGGACAGGTTTTTATGTGGTCGATCCGTATAAAACAGATGAATTAGTCGTTGGACCTTATCAAGGTACGTTGGGATGTCTGCGCATTCCCTTCGGTCGCGGTGTGTGCGGCGCGGCCGCAAAGACAGGCGAAGTACAGATTGTGGAAGACGTCCACGCTTTCCCCGGTCACATTGCGTGTGACGCCCGCAGCCAAAGCGAGATTGTGGTCCCGGTCTACGCACCCGACGGCTCGCTTTTTGCCGTTTTTGATGTCGATTCCACTGAGATTGGAAGTTTCGACGGGGTGGATGCTGAGGGTCTCGCGCCGATTCTCAAAGACCTTATTGTTTAGAGCATTTTGCGTTGATTTAGACTCAAAAATTGGGCTTTATTTGCCCATTTTTTGAGGCTTTGTCTGATCTCAATTAAACGCAAATTGCTCTAGACCAAATCTTTAATATTATCGAGCTTACCGCCGAGCGGTTGCGCTTTACGCCCTTCCTTCAGGCGACGCTCAATCGTTTCAAATACCGTGTCGATATCGGGGTCAGACTCAATATCATCATGCAAGCTTTCAGGTGCGAACCCCGCCTTTATAATGTCACCCAATACATCGATAAGTTTGTCCCAAAATCCTGTGTCAGACAGGAAAACGATTGGTTTGTCATGGAGGTTAAGCCGTTGCCAGCTCATAACCTCAATCACTTCTTCCAGTGTTCCAACCCCGCCCGGCAAAACGATAAACGCATGAGCCAGATCAAACATGCGGATTTTTCGGGCGTGCATATCATCAACAAATTCATGTTCAATATCGGGTATGGTGCGTTCAATCGCATTTAAAAAATGCGGTATAATGCCGGTGACTTTTGCGCCGCCGTCGCGTGCTGCACGCGCCGTTGCGCCCATCAGCCCGAGCCCGCCGCCGCCATAGATTAAGCTGTGTCCTCGGATGGCGATTTGCTGACCCAAATTTGTTGCGAGCTCTATATGCGCAGGATCAATACCGGGCGACGAGCCGCAAAAGACGCAGATATTGAGTGATTTGGCGTCTGTCATTATAGTCCGTTTCATTTAATAAGCAGTATCGCCCCGCCTTTAGGAGATCTTGCGCGCTTTGGAAACCTCGTCACAGAAAACGACCGCTAATTTTATGCGTGGGCGATATATTTTGATCGTAGGTGCCGCTCTTATTCTGGCCATCTCGCTGTATTTTGTATTGGATATCTCAGATTCCAAAGATGTGTCCGAGACAGAAGCTGGACTCATATCGGAGCCCGTTGATCGCATGATGACAGGGGTTCAACCCGCGAGTTTTTTGGACGTTCAAGAGTTTCAAGATGGCGCGCGCTATCGCTTGCAATTATCCGGGCGGGCAGAACCGAATGGGGTAATCGTTATTTCAAATCGGGGTCAGAGATATAGACAGGTCAGGGTCAATGAACGCGGGCAGTGGGACGTGACCTTGGATGTGAATGATGAGCCAATGGCTTTAGAAGCCCTTTTATATATGACAGAGGAAGGGGCGCCCATTCGGTCAGAAGAAACGGTCTTCCGGATCCCGATACCCAAGACCGATAAAAATATAGATTCTGATGAGAGTGAGGTATCCGATAAAGACCGTGATTTTATATCCGAGTATAAAAAATCTGCTTTGATTATGGTAACCGCTCCGGGCAGTCCGTCGCGTATTGTTCAATCGCCTTATGGTGAGGCCCCAACTTCAGGACCTCTCAGTCTGTCGGTGATTGATTATGATTATCAGGGTGGGGTCATCATTACCGGAACGTCTTCCGTTCCGGGACGCGTTAGATTTTCTGCACAAAATGTAGTCATTGGTGAGACAGGTATTGGTGTAGGCGGTCGCTGGAATTTTATTGCGGGACGATTATTACCACGCATGCGCCTCGTCAATATACGCGCTGAGCTCATCCCGGCAGCGGGAACATTGAACGCGCCTGAAGACCGAATATCCTTAACAGTTCCGTTCAACTTTCTTCCGATTTTACAAGAAGAAGACACGGATGGCAGCGGGGCGTTGTCTGTGAATATTGAACCCAAACAATGGCATGTCCGCCGCACTTTGATTGGTGGCGGTGGTCAATCAACTGCTATTTTCGCGCCTAATGCCGCAATAAATTAGCCCCTCTTATCCAAAAGGGCTTGGTTCCAGCCTTTCTTTTTTGCTTGAGCGGATTTTATTTTTGGACCAGTGAAATAGGCGTTTGGCTTGTCCGCTCATGACCGTTGGCATGGCCAACATGACCGGGGTGACTATCAATGTCAGAATAGTTGCAAAGCCAAGACCGCACGCAACGACATAAGAAATAGGCGCCCATATTTCTGAAGTGCTGGAGCCATTGGTTGAAAATTCACCTGTAAAGATATTGGCTTGCCAGCCCAAGATCAGCGGCATTAATCCGACGACTGTTGTTAAAGTTGTGAGGAAAACGGGTCGTAACCTCTGCGCCGCTGTCCGAATAGCTGCATCGACGGAACCATAGCCCCGCTCCAAGAGCCGCTGATAGGCATCGATTAGAACAATGTTATTATTCACAACAATCCCGGCGAGCGCGATAACGCCGGTAAGGGAGAGGATCATCGAGATATAAGGATAGAAGGCCAGCCCTAAGAGCACGCCAAAAACACTCATAATAACGGCAGAGAGGGTCAAGAAAACATGATAGAAACTGTTAAACTGCAAGAGCAGGATGACTCCCATCATAAAGAGGATGGCGAGGCCTGCGGCTTGGAAAAACTTCAACGCGTCTGCGTTTTCTTCCTGTTGCCCTAAGAATTTCGTCTGAACAGAGGAAGGGAAGCCTGCCTCAGTTTCCAACCAATCCGTCAGCTCGGCGACTTGAACCTGCGTGGCGTAATCTTTGGCCGTATTGGCTTGCACGATATAATAGGGAAGCAGGTCTTTGCGTTCGATTTTATCCTGTCGGGGTTTTGCAACGCGTTTTGCAACGGAGGATAACGGCAATGAGCCTTGCGGGGTCTGAATGCGAAGCCTATCAAGCTCGGCGAGCGTTCGCGACTCGGACGGATACCGAATGCGAATATCGATTTCTTCATCTGCATCCAGCGGACGATATTGACCCACAAGCGTGCCTTCTGTGGCTAAGGACAGCGCCGCGCCAATTCTACCAACATCCAGACCCAATCGGCCCGCTTCTGCTCGGTCGACAATAAATTCCCATTCCACTCCGGGCAGGGGCGTCGTGTCTTCAATCTCAATAATGCCGTCCATGGAGGCCAGTTTCTCTTTTACAGCCTGTGTTGCTGCGCGAAGCTCTTCCGGGATTACACTGCTAATCTGAATGCCAATATCTTTACCGATGGGCGGTCCTTGGTCGACCGCTGTAACTTCCGTGTATACACCGGGAATATTGGCGACGGCAGCTTCCAGATCGTCCAAAATCGGTTGCGTGCCGCGTCGTTGGCTAAAGGGCATCAACTCTGTGTAAACGCGGACAACTGTGTCAGACGGGACATTGGCAGGGCCGGAAATGCCCCCACTGCCGGCGGCCCCCGCACCTGACACGGTATAGACGGATTCAATACCGTTTATATCTTCAATTCGGTTTTCAATATCCTTGGCGATTTCAAGATATTGTTCAGGCGTCGCATTCCCGCGCGAGCGCGCCAAAATATAAAGCTGTTCGCTGGGAGACTGGGTGAAAAACTCGACGGGTTTTGGCGGTGGCCCTGACATTTTTGCGCCGAAAATCCCAACAATCAAAAAGGCAAGAACGCCCATACCGACCAGAACCAATATCGGATAGTGAATGATCTTTGCAATAAGGCGGACATAAATACCAATAAAGCCCGTCGTTTGCATGGGGTCGCCTTCACCGCCCGATAAGGCTGCCGCATTCGAGTTTGTCGTCTTTTTGGGGCGAAAGCCAATTTTTGCCCCGAGGGTTGGGAGGAAAATCAGCGCCATCAACGTTGAGGCGGACAATACATAAATCATGGTGCGTGGGAAGTAGCTCATAAATTTCCCCGTCGTGGATTCCCAAAAGAGAAGCGGTATGAAAGCTGCAAGCGTTGTCGCGGTCGAGCTCATAATCGGCCAGAACATCCGTTCGCCCGCCATTTTAAAAGCTTCCAGCCGTTTGACGCCTTCTTCCATTTTCCGGTCAGCAAATTCGACAATGACAATGGCACTATCTACCAAAACCCCGACAGACAGGATCAGCCCGAACAAGATCATCATATTGATGGTTTCGCCCGCGATAAGAAATCCGAAAAAGGCGATCAAGAAACTGGACGGGATGGCCCATCCAACAAAGAGTGCCGAGCGCCAACCCAGCGCAGCGATACAGACGATAAAGACGAGAACAACCGCATTGATGATAGAGGCCGAAAGCTCCGACATCATATCGCGAATATAATCGGACCGCGCCTGACTATAGGTCATATTGATCGTGCGGGGCCAATCGGGGCGGGCGATTTCTTCATCAACGAGTTGTTGGACGAGTTCCGTCGCTTCCAAAATATTGACGCCTTGGCGTTTACTGATCTCAAGGCTGACACTGGTTTGGCCATTAAATCTGGCGAGGGTGGTCGGGTCTTTGTAACTCCGTCTGACCTCTGCAATATCGCTGAGGCGCACAATCGCTCCATTCGGGCTCCGCCTGATGACAAGCGCGCCCATATCCTCCGGCGTTTCAATCAAGCCGGGAAGCTTGATATTAAATCGTCCGCTATCCGTTTCAATTGCACCCGCAGGCACGAGGGAATTGTTTTGCGACACGGCGGCGGCGATTTCGCCAAATGTGATACCCAGACTTTCAGTTTTAGCCGGGTCGATAATAGCTTCCAAAACATCGGTGCGTTCGCCACTGATCTTGGCCTCTAAAACAAGCGGGATCGCTTCAATTTTGCGCTGCAAGAGTTTTGCTCGTTTTTGAAGCTCACGTTCAGGTGCATCGCCCCAAAGGTTAACCGTCAGGATCGGGAGAGCAGAAAAGCTGACTTCTTCGACAATGGGTTGTTGGGCCTCGATAGGAAATTCCGCGCGCGCGCGGTCCACTTTTTCCAGTACATCGGCCATAATGACGTCTTCATCGACACCGAGCTCAAACTCTAAATTGACATAGGCCACATTGGTTGACGCTACGCCGTCAATTTCTTTCAAGCCCTCAATGGCTTTTAATTCCGTTTCCAATGGCCGAACCAATAGGCGTTCCGCATCTTCAGGCGACACACCCGGCAACACAACACGGATATTGATAATCGGGACGGGAACATCAGGTTCCGCATCCATCGGCAAGCTCCGCATGGCGAGCAGGCCGCCAATAACGCAGACCAGCATGATCCCCAGCGTCGTGCGCCAATTGCGAATAGAAAATCCGACAATTCCGCCCAGACCGGAAGCTGACGGTGACATGTCTTTCGTGCTCATCGACGCGTGCTCATTCTAACCCGCTGGATGCGCCAGAGACCTGCTGGCCTTGAGCGGCTTCTGGCGAGTTGTAATTCTCGTTCGGATTTACTTCCATATCGACAGACACAAAATCCTGTCCTTGGGTGATGATGCGCACGCTTTCGGGAAGGCCCGTAACCCATAGGCCATTGGCATCTTCGTCTATTGTCTCGACAGAGGCAAAGCGGACGATATTTGAGCCGTCAATATAGCGGATACCGACATCACCATTATCTGCAATCGCCAGAATATTCCCCGGCACTTGATGGGCGAGGGTCAGCCCGCTTTTAATACGTACAGTCCCCGTCACGCCCGCTTTCAGTGCGAGGTCATCATTTGGGACGTGAATTTCCGATCTGAAGGTCCGTGTCGACGGATCGGCTTTCGCTTCAATGAAAGCGATTTTTCCCGTGATAGTTTCACCCGTGGCGAGTTGGATTGATGCGGTATCACCGCGCGCGACTTTACCAAGTTGCGCTTCTGTCAGCTGCGCATCGACTTTCAGCGGGGAGAGATCAACGAGTAGGCCGCATGACATACCTGGGGAGAGGTAATCTCCAATCTGCGCGTCTTGGCGTTCCCATATGCCGGAAAAAGGCGCACGAATATTGATATTATCGGCTTCAATCTCTGCCTGTTTCAGGGCGGCTTTGGCACCGTCTAGCTGAGCCTCAAAAGCGGTAACGCGGGTTGCGGATTGGAATCCTTTTTCAGACAAGATACGCGCGGCATTTAGATCGGTTTCAATCGCGCGCAGGCTGGCTTTGGCCTGTTCAACTTGGGCTTGGCGCGCATTTAAATCCTGACGGCAAATCGTTTGTCCCTGTCGCACGCGGTCGCCTTCATTCACAAGGACTTGCGCCACGAGACCCATGGTTTGGGCTTTTAATGCGACTTCGCGATTGGCACGCGTTTGGCCGTAGAGCTCCAATACGTTCGGATGTTCTTGGGCCGTAATGCGACGGACTTGCACCGTTGGCATAGCGCGGCGGGCGCTTTCTTTAGCTATTGCAGGCGTCGCGACGGGCAGAGATTCCTCTTCGCCGGAATTATTAACGGCAAACCATATGCCGCCCAAAAGGACCAAAGTCCCCGCGATAATATAGGACGTGTTGAGTTTCATAGTTTTACTACGTTTATCAGGCAAAAAAGTGTGTGCGCAAAGACGCCTTAATCTATGCTAATCCCTATTGCGACAATTTGTCTGTCGGTTGCAACGCCTAAAGCCGCAAGCCTGTCCGTCAGGAATGTATGTTTCACATAATTTGAATTAAAATTTCAACAAAGCAGGGTTGGTGTTGGGGCTTGTCCCACTTTTAAAGCGAAACAAAGCTTGCCTTAATATGTCCCACAATTAGGGTACTACGCTTATGTCGGACGTTTGCGGGGGTTACCTTGAGCGATATACTCAATCAGTTGCAAGAGAGACGGGCGGAGGCGCGCCTCGGCGGGGGGCAACGCCGCATTGATAGCCAGCATGCAAAAGGCAAGCTGACCGCGCGAGAACGGCTGGAACTCCTGCTGGATCCGGGCAGTTTTGAAGAATTCGATATGTTCGTCACCCACCGCTCGACTGATTTCGGGATGGAAAAGA
>CAZBDT010000052.1:0-15360 GCA_964490745.1 uncultured Algimonas sp. | reverse complement strand
GCTCTAAATCCGCATCAGTCGCTTTCACCAGCTTGCGCGTATTGAGATCAAACTTGCATCCGCTGGCTTGCATGGAGACCCAGCTCTCACCGCTGATCGGGTCAACAAGATTATGGACGAATTGGCGCGTATAGCTATTCGCGCTCGTCATCGCGGGTAGATATGCATAAGCGTCGCCGCGCCCCGGATAGCGGTGGATGACGGCTCGCATTTCTAATAATGCTGCGCTCATCCCGCTGGCTTGATAGGCTGGGTCTTCAAATTCAGGCCAACCTTCCCGAAACCAAGCAATTGTAGATGTCGTCCGGCCAAAGAAACTGCCCATTGTGACACGATTGGTGAGGTCAAGTTCAGAGACGCTAAACACGCCCGCCCCAATTACTTTGGCGCCTGCAATTTCGAGCTCAGACAGGCTCATCCCCGTGAAGAGAGCCGTCCCATCAACATTGCGGGCTTTGGCAGGCACCGGAAGCTCCGCTGCGTATGCCTGCGCGGCTTCGCGCACACGTTTGGGCCAAGGAAAAATCTTGTCGTCCGGCAGGTAAACATGCTCGACAGTTTCAACAATAGTGGCAGCAATCCGGCCGTCTCGATGGGTCATAATATGGCAAAGCCGTGCCGTGGATTCCATGAGATCAATAATGGCGCTATCAATCCGCAGCGGATTTCCCGGACGCGCCTCACCCTGATATTTAATATGCAAATCACGACATCTGACCGTACTGGCCGTTCCGGAATGAAACGCTCTTGGGAGTCCCAAACGGATTATCAAACCCCGCCGTGCTTCGTCCACTTTGTGAACATAATGGCGCATATTCATATGCCCCAGTTCATCACACTCCCAAGCCGAGCACTCACCCGCCCAAGTCAGCGTAAAGTTCTTCAAAATATCATTTTGCACGGAGCAAGGTTCCTGCGTCTAAAGCCTCTGGAGCCAGACATGTCCTAGGACGCACAGCTAGCGCAAATCCCGTAATGTTCGACAACGGACCGCTTAATTGCAAAGCCTTCTGGTTTACAATCTGCATGATCATGGGCGTGACGTTCTTCAACATCATGACATGTTTCGCAGACAAAAAACTCCGCCAAGTGACGATGCGATCCACCGCCATGATCATGGGCATGATCGTGTACATGATTATGATCACACGCGATAAAAGCGTTTAATGCCTCGACGCGGTGGATTAAGCCATGGCGGGACAAAAACTCAAGTGCGCGGTAAACTGTAGGTGGCTTGGGACTACCAACGTCAGGCCGTAAGCGCGCCAGTAGATCATAAGCTTTGACTGCTTTTCCATCTTCAATGACCAATTCTAAAACATGCGCGCGAAGAGGCGTAAAACGTTCATTCGCACCTTCAACAATAGCCCGCGCTTGATCAAGGCGCTCTTCTAAACTCAACTCAGGCTGTTCATGGTGATGTATCGCTGTCATGAGATCCTTATAAGCGAAGTAATTCAAAGGGTCCAACAGCAAAACGGTATTGATGAAGCCTGATCTGTCAGCTATGGGCGCGGCTTAGTTTTCAAGCTGCGGACAATAGACCGCATTTATGGGGAATATCATGGCCAAAGAACAAGATACCAACGCACCGGCAGTTTCCGGAAATGTAATGTTTTACGAACAACCTGTTCCGCTGACAAAAGAGAAACACGCTAAATTTGGTGTCAAACAAGTTGAAAAGCCATTCAATTTCATGGCCACACAACATTTCGTCCCTTTGACAGCTCCGGAATTCGGCGCGGCCTCCGCCTCTATGCCGATTATTTTCGCAGGAGAAGAGCGGTCTCCACTCGCCGTGATGGGTATTCGTTCCGGCGAAAACTTATTTGTAAATGACGGCAAATTCGAGATCGATTTCTATCTGCCGGCTTTTGCGCGTCGCTATCCCTTCGTTTTGGCGGGTGATAATGCAAATGATCGCTTCGTGGTCTGTGTTGATGAAAAGGCAGAATGCGTCACTGATAAAAAACCAGAACAGTTGTTCTTTGATAAGGATGACACAACACAATTTACGAAAGAAGCTTTCGAATTTTTGCAAAATTTCGAACGGGATCGTCAGGCCACACAAAGAATGGTTGATGAGTTCAAAGCTCTTGATTTGTTCGAATCTAAGGAAATGAACTTCCAAGGTAATAATGCTGACGGAACGCCTGCACCACGTCAGAAAATTGCTGATTACTTTGCGGTTTCAGAAGAGAAGCTGAAAGCCCTACCGGCAGATAAACTGGCGGAGTTCACAAAGAATGGTTATCTTGCCGTTGCATATGCACACCTCATCAGTCTTGGAAACTGGCAGCGTTTGGTCAATATGACACTGCGTCGGACCAATCAAACTGCATAAGACATTATCAGTCTTTGATCGTATAAACCCGTCTCTTACAGGCGGGTTTTTTATTGGGCTGATTTTATATTGAATTATTCAGCTGTCTTCTAATTCCGCCCCCCATTGCCACGCCCTAAAATTAGACGCAAAGTCTAGCTTCGTATTCTGGAGTCTTGACCATGTCCTTATCCCGCCGTCATTTAATGCAATCGGCCTCTGCTATCGGTGCACTCAGCCTTGTCGGATGCACTGAGACAAGTGTTACCCCAAAGACTACCGTAAGATCAAACAATCAAGCGGCACAAACAGTCTTAGATTTAGCAAAGGACTTCATGCTGAATGCCTATCCGGAGACGGCATCTTCGATGGGGATAGATAAAGGGGAGTATGCAGGGTTGCGGGCGAGACTCACAGACCGCACGCCTGCGGGTCAGGCCAAAATCGCCAAACAAACGCGCAGTTTACTAGGTCAACTAAAGACAATTGATACAACTGCGATAGAGCCGGAATTAGGATTAGATGTCGATGTAGTGACGGCAACTTTTGAACGCAGCGCAGACGGATTCGATTTCCCTTATGGCGATATGGCCTTGCTGAATTCCAATCTCTCTTACCGGAATAGCCCTTATGTTGCGGCGCAAAATACAGGCGCTTTCATCGAAATTCCGAGTTTTATGGACGCGTCTCACGCTATCGACTCCACAGGCGCAGCAGAAGATTTCCTCACCCGCATGAGCGCTTATGCCGGACAGCTGGACGGCGAAACAGACCGCATCCGTAAAGACGGAGAACGCGGTATGATCTTGCCCGATTTCCTTATGGAAAAGACAATTGGGCAATTAAAAACAGCACGCACCCTCGCACCTAAAGAGTGGAGCCTTGTGAAATCCGTTGTGACGCGCGGTGCGCCATATGGAAGTTTCGAAGCTGAGGCCGTCCGCATTGCAAAGGATCAAATCGGACCAGCCATGGACCGCCAAATTGCAGCCCTAGAAGCTTTGGCGCCACAAGCTAAACCCGAAGCCGGCGTCTGGGCCAGACCAGAGGGAGAGTCCTATTATAATTGGGCGTTGGGTGCTGGCACGACGACAAATATGAGCGCTGATGAAGTCCACCAAATGGGGCTGGATGAGCTGGCCAAACTGCATGCGGAAATGGACCCGATCTTGCAGGATCTGGGTTACACAGATGGCGGCGTAGGCCAACGCATGACTCGGCTGGCCGAAGATCCGCGCTATCAATTTGCACCCGGCGATAAGGGTCGCGCAGAAATCATGGCCTTTATCGAAGAGGTGATTGAGGATATTCGCGGCCGCATGCCACAGGCTTTTGAAACGCTGGTTCCGGGATTTCTGGAAGTCACGCGGATTGATCCTTCCGTCGAAGCGGGCGCGCCCGGCGCATATGGCGGTGCGGGTTCCGTCGACGGGACAAAGCCCGGCCATTTCTGGATTAATCTACGCAGCACAGATTTACACACGAAATTCGATCTCGCCGATCTGACCTATCACGAAGCGATTCCGGGTCATGTGTGGCAGGGTGAATATACATTCAAACAATCGCTGATCCGGTCCATGCTGGCCTTTAATGCCTATTCCGAAGGCTGGGCGCTTTATGCTCAACAAATCGCAGCAGAACTGGGTGTTTATGAACAGGATGCGGCGGGCCGGTTAGGGTATTTGCAATCTCTGGGTTTCCGCGCTTGCCGTCTTGTTGTGGATACAGGGCTACATGCCAAACGCTGGACCCGCCAACAGGCCAATGAGTGGTTTGTCGAAAATAATGGCTCAAATCCGGATGCGGTACGCGGCGAAATTGACCGCTATTGCGCATGGCCGGGACAGGCCTGTGGCTATATGGTCGGCCTAGTGGAAATTAACCGCCTCCGAGGTAAAGCGCAAAAAGAGTTGGGCGCGAAATATGATTTCCGTCGTTTCAATGATGCGCTCGTCTTGGGTGGCGCGGTCCCGATGACGGTTTTGGGTCGTATTGTTGACAAATATATCGCACGGGAAAAGCGGAGCTAGTTTTACGCAAGCGAAAGTCCGAGCTGCGCGTCAAAGGCGCAACCGAAAATAAAAAGGACAGCCCGCGTGGTGCAAACCGCGACGGCTTGCCAAGGGTAGGTCTTTCATCTGTGTTTTCGCGGCTTCCAATCTTTCGCTTATGCAAAAGATCACTCGATTGAGATGTCAGCCCAATCAATGACCACGCGGCGATGCTCACGGATAACGGCCGTACTTGAATGCCCCCGTTTCAGGAGGTGCAGCTCTCGCTAGCCGGCCCCAATAGACTCCCGTTACGAAACCTATCTAGGCACACCGTCTCTCAAACCAGAAAGATAACGCGTCTATCCTGTCCTGTGTTTGAAAGAACCCCATAAATATGCGGTGGAAATCGCGATATAGGGATATTGTTTTTTGGAAATTTTATAAGCGATTGAAATAGATGAGAGAAATAAGACTTTCTCAGATCGCAAATGCGGGATGTTTCTCAAACCCAATTAATCAAAAACCACAGTGCGTTTGCCGTTCAAGAAAACCCGGTCTTCCAAGAGATAAGTCACAGCCCGCGAGAGGACACGTTGCTCAATCGTTCGACCCTTTCGAATGAGGTCTTGCGGACGATCAACATGAGAGATTTGCTCGACATCTTGGGCAATAATCGGACCTTCATCGAGATCCGCCGTCACAAAATGCGCGGTCGCCCCAATCATTTTAACCCCGCGCCTATAGGCCTGATGATAAGGTTTTGCGCCTTTGAAACCGGGTAGAAAACTGTGGTGAATATTGACGCAACGTCCCGTTAAATATTCCGCAAAATCATTTGAGAGAATTTGCATATAGCGCGCGAGCACGACCAGTTCTGTTTCGGTCTCTTCAATCAATGCCCGAATTTGCGCCTCTTGCTGCGGTTTCGTTTCCTTGGTGATGGGGAGGTGATGATAAGGGATATCGCCAAAATTCTTGAGGTTGAGAGAGGATTTTGGATGGTTGGACACAATACCAACAACCGTCATATCCAGCTCTCCAATTCTCAAACGATATAAGAGATCACCCAGACAATGATCAAATTTGGACACCATCAACAAGACGCGCTTTTTCACGCGGCGGTCGGTCAATTTCCAATCCAGCTTCAGGCCTTTAGCTAAGTCAGCCAGATTTTCGCGAAAGCCGGACGGAATCGACTCCTCGCTTTCAAACCCAAAGACAACCCGCATAAAGAACTGGTTGCGGTCACTGTCGCGATGTTGCCGGGAACTGATAATATTTGCGCTTTGGTCAAAGAGAAATCCACTGACCTTTGCCACAATACCGGGCTGGTCCGGGCATGAGAATGTGAGGCGAAATGTCGGTTGATCAGTCATGGAGCTCTGTCACATATTTACAGGGTAAAAGTCACCCTGTTTTGAACGCAAATCACCTCAAATTTAGTTGAGATTTTGAAAACAAGCAGAGATTCAAAACCTTATATTGACCCTGTCACCAAGGTTGCGGGACAATTCGTGTTCCACCCAGCCGATTTGTCGCCCCGGCATGGCAAGACAGGTAAATGATTTGAATGGGCTTCTCGCCGGAACTCACCAAACCTAACACATCAAACATCGCGTCACGACGCGCATCATCCGCATAAACCAAGGCATCATCCAGAATAACCGGTGCGCCGGCGCCGCTGCGGGCGAGAAGCCGCGCATAGGCCAGACGCGTCAGAATCGCGAATTGCTCTTGCGTGCCGCCGGATAACTGCCCAATTTTTTCAACCTTCCCGTCACGCAAAACAGTATCGATACCTAAGCTTTCACCGAGTTCCGCCTCTGCGCCCGGAATGACTCTCGATAAAAGCGGGGCGAGTTCTTGTATCACAGGCGCGGTATAGGCCTCGCGCAATCGGGTTTGTGTTTCGACCAGCGTATCGCGCAGCAAGACCCGCACATCTTTGGCCCTCACCTGACGCGCCAGCTCATCATTTTGAGAGGCCAACCGATCTTCTAAAGCGGATACGGTTGCCTCCGCATCTTCACCTTCAAAAGCCGCGTCCCGCCGCGCGCGCAATGCGGCGGCTTTGGTTTTTAATGATTCCAGCTGGTCACGCGATTGGCTGGCGACGCGTTCCAAACGCGCCAAGCGCGCATTTAGCATATCGAGCGATTGTTCCGGGGCTTGGGCTTTCAGGGCTGCAACCTCAGTAGCCATTGCCCTGACGTTTGCGTCGGCTTTTAATTTTTCCCCAGCGAGTTTATCGGCCTCAGCCTGACGTTCAGTTTTATCATCGGACAAATTCAATCCGTTTAGACGTTCGCGCAAACGGGCTTGTTCGGTTTCTAAATCAGATAGTTTTTTACGTGCCGTTGTCAGGGCGTCATCTGTCACGTCTAGTTTTGCGCGGTCTGAGCGCAAACGTTCCAACAGCTCCGTATCATCCGCCACGTCCAGATCTGCCTCAGCTGTCTGCAGACTGTCAGCTAAGTCCCGCACTTCGGTTTCAATGCGACGGAAATCTGTTTCAAGGGCGAGGCGCCCTTCGGGGGCGAGGCGTGACATATCGGCCGTCACCCGCTTTCGATCTGCTTCCAGGGCTTGCCTTTGATCTGCGAACTTTATCGCCTCCGTGAGATTAGACACGCTGAGACGGGATAAGAGATCGGCATATTTTTCTTGCGCCACATCGCGGTTTTGGGTGGTATCCCGCAGACGGCTATCATCACTGCGCAGCTCGCCAATACCGTCGATCAAAAGCGACTGGCCGCCTGATAACTCCAGCGGTCCGGATTCCACCACTTTTCCATCCAACGTGACTCGCCCATGGCCCGATTTAGACATATCAAAATAAAGACGTGTCGAAATGGCAGTGAGCGCCGCTTCATATTGTTGTATTTCGGTCTCGACGCGACGCAGACTGTCAATATCCGTGCGACTGATCAGCGGAAGATCAGAGAGTGTGTCTGTCAGCTTCGCCTGCTCGTCTTCCAAAGCCGAAAGCTGTTCCAAGAGGGGGTGCAAATGCTGTAGCTCTTTTTGTAACAGCTCTAAACGTTGTCGCTGCAATACTATATTTTCTCTTTTACGACGTGCTTTTGAGAGTTTGTCCTGTTGATCTTCAGAGGCCGTCATGGCGGCGCGTATATCGGATCGACGCTGTTCTAAAGCCTTTCGTTTTTCGAGGTCTTCCGACATCTCAGCATCCGCTTTTTTCAGACGGTCTTTTGTCTCATTATAGCTGACAAGTGCCGCAATATGCTCAGTTTGGCGGGCCTCCGCCCGCTCTGCCGTTGCGAGTGCTTGGATGTGTTTTGCCTCTAACAGCGCGAGCGCATCAGAATATCTACGCGCCTTATTCATCGCCTCGCGCGTTTTGGCGATGTCTTTTAAAACATCCGCATCCTCACCCTCACGGGTCAGACCTTTAATCCCGGCTTCGACCTTTTCCAACTCCACACCAAAAGACCGAGTCTGATCACGCAGACGTCTCGCTTCTGCCAACTCTGCTTCAGTTGTTTGGACAGCCTCTTGCGCTAGACTTAATGCGCCGCCTTTTTTGGGCTTGCCTTGTTTCGTTAAAATCTCACCGAGCTCTTTTGTGACGCGGTCAAGATAGTCCCGCGCCCGTTCACCGCCAACCAAAGTGCCCAACTCTCCCTCCAGCCGTGACGCAATTTGACCGTTATCCGTAATGCCGTCCATGGACATGCCTTGGCGCACCCAGAGCAAACCTGACGGCCCACCTTCAAATTTATCAGAGCGTAAGAGCGTGGCCATGGCTTCTTCTGCCGCGCGGTCAATCGCGACGTCTTCTCTCGTGTGCGCGTCCTGCAGGCGCGCGCCTTTGGATTTCAAAAATCGTTTCGTGAAGCGATAGGTTTTGCCTTCATTTGAAAACGTTATCTCCCCTTCCGGGCCATCTATGGCGTTCGTTGTCTGTAGGGCTTTTATCTGTCGATCCGCGCTGGAAAAGGGTTTGAAGAGCAGTATTTCCAGCGCTTTTAAAACTGTTGATTTCCCGAACTCATTCGTTTCGCAAACAACATTTAATTCAGGCGTAAAACCGTCAAGACGGACACCTTCAGAGCCGAACGGGCCGACATTACGGAAGGCTAGACTTTGAATCCTCATGCTATTTCGCTCGCATATCTGAACAGAAGTCGAAGCGCCTCTGACGCAATTTGTCTGTCTTCCAATGAGAGGTCAGGATTTTCTGATTGCGCGGCCAGCGTTTCTGCGGCCTCGCGAACAGACCCCTGCGCATCGAGCGATTCAATATCTTCTGCTATCACAACCAAGCGGACATTTTGCGCACCGCGCACATCGAAAGAGGCGCACTCGCCTTCCATCTCGTCTTTAAAGCGTTCAAAAACCTCCCAATCCTCAACTGTCATCTCACCCGATATATCCAATCGAACATGGGTACTTCGCAAAGGATGGCCCGTAATGAGGTTTTCCTTCAATGGGCCTAATCGCTCAGACATCGCACCTGGCTCAGCCACAAATTTGACCAAAGGCCAGTCATAGCTCGCCGTTGGAATAGTGTGTATTTCGGGCGCGCGACGCGCCTCTAAGGTCACAGACAGGACTTGTCCGCGCTCTCCCGCCTTATGACGATCCGGTTCCGGTGTTCCCGGATAGGCGGTACGCGGCGTTATGAGCGTATGTGCATGCCAATCCCCCAAAGCAAGATAATCGAGTCTCGCACTCTCGGCTCTGTTCTGCGGAATGATCTCTCGCCCTGCGGCCCCTTCGGAGCCAAATCCACGAACCCCGCCATGGGCCAGCCCAATTCGAATAGCGCCTGCTGGCGTTTCGTACCCCGCCATCCAGTCTGTCAGGTCTTGCCCGTGTTGAATCCGTGACCACGGTGCGGGTAAAATAAAGACACCATCTTCAATTTCGACAGGCTCTACTTTGCGCAATGTATGCACGTTGTTTGGCTTCACCGCATCAATCCGGTCCCATAACCCATCGACCCCATCTGGATCATGATTACCCGGTAGTAACCACCACTGAATATCTGTCGCCTCGCCCATAATTGTCAGAGGTTGGCGGAGAGTCGGGTTTGACGGCGTTTTCGTGTCCCATACATCACCTGCGACTAAAACATGCCGCGCGCCCGCTTGCCTCGCCGCTTCAGCAATTTTCGCAATGACAGCCTGTCTGGCAAGCCGTAACGCGCCGGCTGTTTCAGCCGGAAATTGGCCGAAATTTTTCCCGAGTTGCCAATCAGCGCTATGAATGAAGGTAAAGGCCATCACTCTCTTTTGGACAGGGCCGTGTGAGTCGGGTCAAGTCATAGGTTGAGCCTAAGGCCTAAAAGCGGCCGTGAAAGCGTCAACAAATCGACTCAACTCTTCATGCGTCAGAAGATCAATTCCAGCGGCTTCAGCCCGACCGCCGCCGCCAAAAACTGCCGCAAAAGTGCTGGCATGGGGCGTCTTGCGTGATAACGGCGCGCGTACCGATACGCGGTACCCACCCGTTTCCGTTCCTAAATGCGTCAGGACAGCAAAGGCCTTATCAGGCTCTTCATCGACTAAAGCATTCGCAAACAGACCGCTGATCCGGTTAGACGCCGGGCTGGCCGGTAAAGAGAGGATTTGACCTGCATTGGAAATATGTACTTCGCGGGCGCTGCCCGCAATATCCCAATCCGATCTATGGCCGTGGCGGAGCGTATCCAACGCTTCCGGTGCGTCTTCAATAAAGGCCATCGGGTCGGGATAGGCCAAAAGGCGGCGATATAAATCTAACGGGTGAAAATGTAGATCGTCCGTCGTCGACCCATAGGCGTTGTAATTGACGAGCTCCCCCAATTCTCTGAGTTGGCTGAGCGGTAAGTTGACGTCTCTATCTGCTGCAATCCGGGCTGCAAGGCCTTGGAAATTATCGCCATAAGCGCCGCAAATCGCCCATGCAGCTTTCGTCCCACCTAAATGCTGATCAATCAGGTAAGCCGTACAAGTTTCAGGAGAGGCATCCATCAACGAGGTCAGGCCTGTATGTTGTGGAATATCACCTGTGGGGTGATGATCACAAAAAAAGACCTCGGTCCCTTTATCCAAAACGGTTGTAAGTGCCAACGCGTTTCGTGACATTCCAATATCCAACGCCGTAATTCGGTCACCCCGCCGCACATCCTTAACGATATGCGGAAATAATTGCGTATCGCGTTTTACACCTGTGATACAGATCGCGTCCGGGCGCGGCGAGGTCTGACGCAATTGCAGCAGCGAAAAGATACCATCAGCATCCCCGTTGAACAGGTCAAAATCTGCCACGTTCGCCTCGAACTTTTAAACGTCAATCGTCAGGAAGCCTTTGGCCTCCAAGTAGTCCACGATTTTAGCGGCAGCATCTTCAGGTCTCACGTCAAGCGTCTTAATATGAATTTCAGGATTTTCAGGGGGTTGATATTCAGAATCAATGCCGGTGAAATTTTTTATCTCACCCGCGCGTGCGCGTTTATATAAGCCTTTCACATCACGTTCTTCCGCAACCTCTAAAGGCGTGTCCACGAAAATTTCAATGAACTTTCCTTCGCCCGCCTTACCTCGAACCATCTGGCGCTCCGCTCGATAAGGGCTGATGAAAGAGCACATGGTGATCAAACCTGCATTATTCATAAGGCGTGAGACCTCACCAATCCGGCGGATGTTTTCGATCCTATCTTCTTTGGTGAAACCTAAATCACGGTTCAAACCATGCCGGACATTATCACCGTCCAATGTGTATGTGTGAAAGCCGCGTTCAAATAAGATCTGATCGACATGGTTTGCGATTGTACTTTTGCCTGAACCCGATAGGCCCGTGAACCAAAGCGTTGCAGATTTTTGACCTTTTTGCTCAGCCCGCGCCACGTGATCGACCGTAAAGTCCTGGCGGACGATATTCTTCGAACGTCGCAGAGCGAAATCAATTGTTCCCGCCCCAACCGTACGATTAGTCATACGATCAACCACAACAAAGGCCCCTGTTGTGCGATTATTTAAATAAGGGTCAAACGGAATCGGTTTTGTCAATGACAGGGTCACGACACCAATTTCGTTTAGCTCTAATGTCTTTGCGGCCGCCTCGGAAAAATCAGCGACATCAATGCGATATTTTAGCGAGGTGACAGAGCCTGCCACGGCCTGATTGGCTGTGCGGATAATATATTGACGCCCCGGGAAAAGGCGTGTGTCATCCATCCAGATTAAATGGGCTTGGAACTGATCAGCGACTTCAATCGGCGTGTCCGCTGCACATATCATATCGCCGCGAGAAATATCAATTTCATCTTCGAGCGTGATTGTAACCGCTTGATCCTGACGTGCATATTCGAGGCTGTCTTTATAAAGGACGATATCTTTGACCTTAGATCGTTTACCGGACGGCATGGCCATGATCTCTTCGCCTTTGGAAATTGTCCCTGAAGCAATGGTGCCAGAGAATCCACGGAAATCCAGATTTGGGCGGTTCACCCATTGCACGGGCAAGCGGAATGGCGCTTCGAGGCTTTGGCGATCAACTTCAACCTCTTCTAAAAATTCGAGCAGGCTTGGACCGCGATACCACGGAGCTGCGTCAGATTTTGTCGTGACATTATCGCCGTCCAGCGCGCTGACCGGGATTGTCATAATATCTACAAAATTCAGTTTCTTCGCAAAGTCTCGGAAGGCCACGTCAATGTCGTTAAATGTGCTTTGGTCGAAATCAACAAGATCCATTTTATTTACGGCAACAACGACCTGAGGAATACCTAACAAGCTGGCGATGAAAGCATGACGGCGTGTTTGTTCCATGACGCCGTAACGCGCATCAATCAACAAAATCGCGACATCCGCAGTCGACGCACCCGTGGCCATATTCCGTGTATATTGAACATGACCAGGCGTATCAGCGATAATAAATTTGCGCTTATCCGTTGAGAAGAAACGGTAGGCAACGTCAATTGTGATACCCTGCTCGCGTTCCGCAGCGAGACCATCGACAAGTAAGGCGAGATCAGGTTTTTCACCTTGCGTCCCAGAGGCTTTTGAATCGCGTTCAATCGCCGCCATCTGATCTTCATAAATCAGTTTTGAGTCAAAGAGCAGACGGCCAATTAGCGTGGATTTACCATCATCAACAGAACCGCAGGTAAAAACCCGTAAAAAGCTCTTTTGTTCTTGGGCCTCCAAATAGGCTTTTATATCTTGAGCGATGAGCGGGTCGTGATGGGCCATTAGAAATATCCCTCTTCTTTTTTCTTCTCCATCGACTGTCCGGCATCAGAGTCGATCACGCGGCCTTGACGCTCTGAACCTGTCGCAAGAAGTGTTTCTTGGATAACGTCTTGCAGCGTTGCCGCCTCTGACTCGACCGCACCCGTCAAGGGGTAACAGCCCAATGTCCGGAAACGCACCGATTTCATCATCGGCGTCTCACCCGGCTCAAGCGGCATGCGTTCATCATCCACCATGATCAGCGTGCCATCGCGCTCAACAATCGGACGTTCCGCGGCAAGATAGAGGCTCGGGATTTGAATATTTTCGCGGTAAATATATTGCCAGACATCGAGCTCGGTCCAATTGGAGATCGGAAAGACCCGCATGCTTTCGCCCTTTTGTACACGGGCATTATATATGTCCCAAAGCTCCGGACGCTGATTTTTGGCATCCCAACGGTGATGTTCATTCCGAAACGAGAAAATCCGCTCTTTCGCGCGCGACTTCTCTTCATCACGGCGCGCCCCGCCGAAAGCCGCGTCAAATTTTCCAGCATTCAAAGCCTGTTTCAGCCCTTGGGTTTTCGTGATGTCCGTATGAACGGCTGATCCGTGCGAGAAAGGTCCAACATCCTGCGCAATCGCATCTGGATTAATGTGTGTAATAAGCTCCATCCCGGCTTCTTTCGCGCGGCGGTCGCGGAAGGCATACATTTCCTGGAACTTCCAGCGCGTATCCACATGAAGCAATGGAAAGGGCGGCGGCGATGGGTAAAACGCCTTGATTGCCAGCTCCAACATGACGGAGCTGTCTTTGCCGACCGAATAGAGCATGACAGGGTTTTCACACTGCGCCACGACTTCGCGCATGATGTGAATACTCTCAGCTTCCAATCTGTCCAAATGCGTTAAGCTTTGACCCAGCGGTCCTTTTGCTTCGCGCTCTAGCCTGTCTAATGCTGCCATAGCCTTATCCTGTGTTCGGGGGGTAAGCTGTCCGCCATTTCGCAAGCGGGTTAGGGTTTTACCGTCATTGAAAACCTTGCGCGCGACAGTCGACTCAGATTGACCCGAGCTAACGGCGAAATTTTTAATGCGTTTTATGAGATCGTCTTGCATGTGGGATATTTCCCACAATTATTATCAAAGGTCAATCCGTTGCCTATTTTACCGAATTGCGCCGCAAGCCTGTCTTATGAGCCCTTCGATGCGAGATGCTTATGTAATGAGTTGGCATGATATTGCCTCCAAAAGCACTGCGTGAGCGCTCATATGACCGAGCTGTCACAAAACTGTCGTAAAACTAATATCTATTTGTCACCATTCTTTGCCATTGGCGCGTCACATTAAATTGATGACGGATTCTCTGTCATCTCAATATCACGTCAAGAAAATGAGGTTGGTCATGACGTTTTCCAAAAAGGCCCTTTTGGCCGCAACAATACTTGCTGCATCCATGGTAAGTGCAGATATGGCCATCGCGCAGGATGCGACGATCAAAGTGGGCGGGCGCCTCATGCTTGATTACACGATCGCTGACTTTGAAGACGCAGATTTTACGGTCAATAATAGCCGTGTTCGCCGTGCGCGCCTTTTTGCACGCGGAACATACGGAGACAGCGTAAATTACAAGGTTGAGTTTAACAAATCGACAGGATCAACTTTTGAATTGACCGACGCCTATATCCAATTCGCGCCAAAGAGCAGCAAGTTTAAGATCAAAGTCGGTCAGTTTAAAACGCACAACTCAATGGAAGAAGAAACATCTTCTCGCTTTACAACAACCTTAGAGCGCGGCGCATATACAGATGCTTTTGGTTTGGATCGCCGTATTGGTGTCTCCGTGAACACATCAGGCGATAATTACGGCTTTGACTTTGGCGTCTTTGGTACAAATGTTGAGGAGCAAAGCGGCACAGAAGAAGGCTATGCTTTGGCAGGTCGCGGTTACTTCAACCCCATAAAAACTGACGACACTCTCGCACATTTAGGCGCGTCTTGGCGTTACCGGAAGCAAGGCGATACGCAGGATGACCTTCGTTATCGTCAGCGCCCATATACAAATGTTGCCGTTGGCCGCATCATCAATACAGGCCGTTTTGCCGAGTCTGATAATTTTTACGCGGGCGAAGCCGTGCTCATCAAAAATAACTTCTGGGCCGCCAGCGAATATAGCTTCCTTAGCGCCAATGGCTCTGAGGGCAATGAAGACGCTGACTTCTCAGGCGGTTACTTTGAGGTCGGCTATGTGATTGGCGGTCGTCAAACATATAAAGGCGGTAAGCTCAATCGCCCAGAGGTCGATAACCCGGTCGGAGAGGGAGGCATGGGCGCCGTCTCTCTTGTTGCACGTTACGATACAATCGACCTTGAAGACGGTCCTTATCTCGGCCAGCTTGACACACTTGTTTTAGGTGCAGATTGGTGGGCGACAAAGCAAGCTCGCTTAGGACTTAACTTCTTTAACGTTGATGCAGAAAACGGAACGTCTGAAAGCGGTTCTGGCGTTCTGGGTCGACTGTCGATCGACTTTTAAAGTTCATCTGAAAGGACTAATAAAATGATGAAAAATTTACTTCTCTGCGGCGCAGTCGCAATTAGCCTCGCAGCCTGTGGGAATGGCGGGGATGCCAAAGTCGATACGACAGAGGCGTCATCCGCGACGAAGCCTGCTGCTGCAGCAACTACGGGTCGTGACCAAATCAAAATCGTTGGATCCTCCACGGTTTATCCATTTTCAACAAGAGTGGCTGAAAATTTTGGACGTAGCACATCTTTCAAAACACCTATCGTTGAAAGCACAGGCTCCGGCGGCGGATTAAAGCTGTTTTGTTCTGGCCTTGGCGCAAACCATCCAGATA
>CAZBDT010000051.1:0-15399 GCA_964490745.1 uncultured Algimonas sp. | reverse complement strand
TGGGTCAATTTGATCTGGTCGGTATTCCGCCCGCACCGCGCGGCATGCCGCAAATCGAAGTCACATTCGACATCGACGCGAACGGTATCGTGAATGTCTCGGCCAAAGACAATGCAACGGGCAAGGAGCAGCAAATCCGCATCCAAGCCAGCGGCGGCCTGTCTGATGAAGATATCGAAGCGATGGTCAAAGACGCGGAAGCCAATGCGGAATCTGATAAGGCCCGCCGCGAGCTGGCCGAAGCCAAAAACCAAGCTGAGGCCATCATCCATAAGGCTGAGTCTGATCTGAAAGAACACGCTGAGGCGATTGCTGAGGAAGATAAGACAGCGGTTGAAGAAGCTTTGGCTGAATTGAAAGAGATTTCAGACGGCGAAGATACAGCGCTGATCGTGGATAAGGTTCAGGTCTTGTCTGCGGCACTGATGAAGGTCGGTCAGACCATGTATGAAAATGCCGCCGCTGATGCGGATACAGGTCCGACGTCACAAGCTGATCAAGCAGATGATGACGATGATGAGGTTGTCGACGCTGAATTTGAAGATGTTGACGATGAAAATGCGGCGTAAATTACGTCACGCATAACAAAATTAAGGGCTCCGCGTGAAACACGTGGGGCCTTTTTCAAATGGGGACCTTAAAGGACATTATGTGTCTTTTATGAACATGTGTATCACCGCCAATGGGACATGCGCAGATTTTCAAAATTATTGAAGCTAAGGCTCAATTCTGAGGTGACGCGCATGACTTTAAATTTTTATCGCGTGTCTGGTGCAAATGGTGGCAATTGTTTCTGGTGAAACAGCTAGGCCTGCGCGCATTGAACTGCCGCATCCCCATGACTATCTAAATTAAAAGCTGTGCCATCCGAATTGTGCGGTGGCGAAATGAGAGTCTTAGGACCATGTCAAAACGCGATTATTATGAAATCCTCGGCGTTGCAAAAAATGCCGATGCCAAGACGATGAAATCCGCTTTCCGCAAAAAGGCGATGGCGTGCCATCCCGATCGTCATCCGGATGATCCTGAAGCGGAAGCGCGGTTTAAAGAGCTGAATGAGGCTTACGGTATTCTCTCTGATGAACAAAAACGCGCCGCCTATGACCGAATGGGTCATGCGGCCTTTGAACAGGGCGGCGGCGCGGGCGCGGGCGGCTTCCAAGATTTCAATGATATTTTCAGCCAGATTTTCGGTGCTGGTGCCGGCGGTGGTTTTGCCGATATGTTTGGCGGCGGTGGTCGCCGTCAACGCCAAACGGTTCAGCGCGGCTCTGATCTTCGCTATGAGCTGGAAATCAGCATGGAAGAAGCTTTTGCCGGCAAAGACATCGACATCACCGTTCCGATTGCTGAAGACTGCGAGCGTTGCGATGGCATTGGCGCAGAGCCGGGGGCGAGTGTTGAAACCTGTTCAACCTGCGGCGGGCAAGGGCGCGTGCGAACGCAACAAGGCTTTTTCCAAATGGAACGGGCCTGTCCGACCTGTGGCGGTCAGGGCGAATATGTCTCTGATCCCTGTCGGGCTTGTGACGGTGTGGGCCAGACGCGGCAAGAAACCGAACTCGACGTTTCGATCCCTTCCGGCGTCGAAGATGGCACGCGAATTCGTCTGACGGGTCAAGGCGACGCTGCCCCGAAACGGGGGTCTTCGGGCGGACGACAGCGCGGTGATCTATATATTTTTGTTTCTGTCAAACCTCATGAGCTCTTTGAACGAGACGGCGCCAATCTCTTTTGTCGTGCGCCCGTGCCGATGACGACAGCGGCCTTGGGCGGGGAAATCGAAATTCCAACCATTGATGGCGGCCGGTCCAAGATCAAAATCTCGGAAGGCAGTCAGACAGGCAAACGCCTACGCCTACGCGGAAAAGGTATGAGCGTTCTACGTTCTGACAAACGCGGTGATATGTATATTGAACTTGCGGTTGAGACGCCGTCAGGGCTAACAAAGCGTCAGAAAGAATTGCTCCATGAATTTGCGTTAGAGGGGGGAACGCATTCAGAATCGCCGCAAAGTCGTAATTTCTTTGACAAGGCGAAATCATTCTGGGACGATTTGGTGGATTAACAAATCTCTATGTGAGACCCTGCAATGAGACTTTTTTGCCTAACGCTTCTTCTTCTCTCCGGGTCTCTTTCGACAATGGCACTGGCTCAAGACAGCTCATCCTCTGAACCTGAAGACGTCGTGATTGCGACGGGCCGCGTGCAGGGAACCGACCCCGCCATGTCGGCTTTCATAAATGGGGATTATGAGACGGCGGAGATTGAGTTTAAGAAGAATTATTCGAGGCTTATTCGCCAAGAGAATTTTAAAGAGCAAGCGCTCCTTCAGACGCAAAATAATGCGGTTACTCAACAAATCATTGATGGGTTGCCAACCTCTGGGTCACAGGGTGGACAGCTTACCAATTCGCCCACGCCAAATGGTTTTGACGTTCGGGGATTAAATCAGCGTGCAAAGCGCGAAAAAGACTCTGAGACGCGTATCGGGAGTGGCGATAATTTAGGCTATCAGCTTTATATGACGGGTATGAGCCAGCTTCAGCTTAAAAAATATGCTGAGGCGAAAACCTCTTTCAAACGCGCGATCCGACGCACAAAATCACTTCATGATGCGCGGCTGCGACTGGGTCTCTTAGAGATGCGAGAGGGGAATATTGAAGGGGCGCAAGCGCAATATGATAAGCTTTTGAAAGCGCAAAAATCTTGTAAGCAACGCTGTGACCGCGTTGAGGCGATAGAGCTAGGCGTGACGGTTTTGGGAGACGCACTCGCGAAGGTGAATTAATCCATCTTTTCCGTTGGGCGGAATGTCGCTGATCCGGCAATAATCGAACTCCAAAGATCGTCTTCTTCTTTCGAATCAGGGACGTCCCGTGTGAGATGCCATAAAGTGCGGATATAAGGCCCTGTCTCATCCTCGCTCATTTGTCCGGTCCAGCTCGTCAGGCTGCCATAGCCTTTGAAATTGACTGAGAAGGTCAGCTGGTCACCTTCTATGAATCCGGTCAGGGGAAAGCGACTCTTGGGATCAGGATTGCCGAGTTGCGTGTTATAATATCCCGATAGCAGGCCATCTGTTGCTTTGAATGTGACGGCAGAGCCTCGCTCATTCATCCAAACGCCCTCGACAGCTGACGCAACATCTTGCGCATCTGCGCTACAAGCTAAAAGCGGCAGGGCTAAGAAAAGACAAATCTTACGCACCAATGGCTCCTAAAATTAGATAAAGACCCGTCGTGATAGCGCCGCCTATTAGGGCATAGGGAAGTTGCGTTCTGACATGGTCAATATGGTCATTGGCTGTTGCCATGGATGTGATGATGGATGTGTCAGAGGTCGGGCTGCAATGATCGCCAAAGACCCCGCCGCCGAGAGCGGCTGCAACCGCTAAAGTAACATTTGTGTCCAGACCCTGTGCGAGCGGGACTGCAATCGCAATCATGATCGCAAATGTGCCCCAGCTCGTCCCTGTCGAAAAAGCGATGAAGCCACTGATCAAGAAGATAAGCGCAGGGACGAGGGCGGGGGAGAGGAAAGGCTTGGCCTGTTCCGCCACATATTGACCCGTCCCCAGCGCGCCGCATAAATCTCCGAGCGCAAAAGCAAAGACCATGAGCAGGGCCAGCGGCAACATGCCCGACATGCCTTTCAGGACGATATCGACCATTTCGCGGACGCCCATTATGCCTTGAGACTTATTCAAAAGCACAGACACTAAGATCGCGCCGCATACGGCATAGAGTACCGATTTTGAGCCGGATGCCCGATCTGCGAGTGCGAAAATTCCGTTCGAACCCTCAGAACTCCACCCCGTATAAAGCATAAAGACGGGCATTAAGATGACGAGCGCCAAGAGCGGTAGAACCATATTTCGTGCTTTGGGACGGATACCGTCTTTGGCCTCCATCATGGTGATGTCACCCGCGATCATCGGCACAGCGCCGTCGCGAAGAATCTTTCCGTCCTCAGCCGCGCGTGTTTCGGCTTTCTTCATTTCGCCAATATCGCGACCCGTCAGGATCACCAATAGCACAAGCAAGACAGCCAGCATGGGATAGAAGTTCAACGCGACAGCGCCCACCAAAGTCGAAATAGGGCTCTCTATATTCTGCTCACCCAACAACCCCATCACATAGGCGCCCCACGCATTCAGCGGGATGAGAATACAAATCGGCGCGCAGGTACTATCTGCGATATAGGCGAGTTTTTCGCGAGGAATTTTCAACTCATCCGTGACGGGTCGATAAAGCGTGCCGACGGTGAGGGTCGAAATATTACTCTCAACAAAAATCAACACCCCCGTCAGCACGGCCAGTAATTCAACGCGTTTGCGTTGGCCTTTCCTGTCGGCATTGGCAGCTTTGCGTTGTAGCCAAGCCAAGACTCGATTGACAAACCCTTCCACACCGCCTGCCCGTTGAATAAGCGCGATCAAGGCCCCAATCAGCAAGGTGAAGATGATGATTTCCGTATTATAATTACTTTCAAAAACGGCAACAAATCCGCCCATGGTTTGGATCGCGCCTTGTAGCGGGTTTCCGCCCGCCAAGATCAAAAAGCCCGAGGCGATGCCGAGGAAGAGCGCCAAGAATACCTGCCGTGTCCATAGCGCCAGACCAATGGCCAAAAGGGGAGGCAATAGAGATAAAAGTCCAACACTATTTTCCATATCGCTGCGTTAGCCCGAGAGCGGGGGCGCGGAAAGCCATTTATTTCAGATATGCCAAGATCAAGCTCCTCTTCTAATTCTATTGATCTCCAACCTTCCAACAATTTTGTGTTTTATTTTACCGTTCTGTTCGCTTTCTTAACCAAGCTAACTGTAATATGGCGCTCGGAATGACACTTATGATCGATATTGCGATACAAGCGGAAGGCTGGCCGAACTGCGATGATTTAATCGCGCGGGCCGTGTCGCATGTTGCGGCTGAGCTGGAAAACCCGCGAGAGGGTGAGCTGTCAGTGGTCTTATCCGACAATGGCCAAGTTCAAACATTGAACCGCGACTATCGAAACAAAGACAAGCCTACCAATGTCCTCTCTTTCCCACAAAGCGGCCCTTTATTGGGCGACATCATTCTCGCTTTTGAGACTGTTCAGGCCGAAGCCATGGATAAAGGCGTGAGTTTTGAGGCCCATCTGACACATTTGGTGATGCATGGCTGGCTGCACCTGCAAGGCTTTGATCACCAAACGGAGCAGACGGCTGCCGAGATGGAAGCTATTGAAATTGTGGCCTTGGCTAAGCTGGGCATTGACAACCCGTATCAGGTGAGTGACGACTAAATTATCATGACTGACGCCAATTCGAACGCAATGCCGCCAAAGCGCCGCTTGCGGGATCTTCTAAAACGCTCCACGCCTCATACGCCGTCGACTCCGAAAGCGTCTGATCTATCACAAAGACGTATGGTGACTGCGGCTGAGAGATTTCACCGTCTTCGCGTGGATGATGTCATGGTCCCGCGTGCAGATATTGTCGCCGTTGACAGCACATCGACACTAACCGAACTCTCTGCTGCTTTCAAAGAAGCGGGCCATTCGCGCTTACCTGTCTATAAAGAGACTTTGGATGATCCGACGGGCATGGTGCATATTAAAGACTTGCTGCCCTATTTGATGCTGGATGCAAAAGGGCGCACCAATAAAACCTATCCGGATAAAAAGGTTCTCCAATATATCAAACGCGAAGTCCTGTTCGTGCCTCCTTCCATGTTAGCGCAAGATCTACTGCGAAGGATGCAAGGCCACCGCGTTCACATGGCCGTCGTTGTCGATGAATATGGCGGAACGGACGGACTCGTGACGATTGAAGATCTGATTGAAACCATCGTTGGCGATATTGATGATGAACATGACGAACGTGATCCGGAAGTTCAAATCGTGACAGGCAAAGGCGGACGATCAGTTTGGGAAGCGGATGCACGTATTCTAATTGATGATTTTGAAAAAGCCTTAGGCCGCGATTTCGCAACGCCGGATGAAGAAGATGATGTCGATACATTAGGCGGTCTTATCTTTACTTTGGCAGGCCGGGTGCCCGAACGCGGCGAAATCATACGTCATGCCTCGGGCATAGAGTTCGAAGTCGTGGATGCGGATTCCCGCCGCGTAAAACGATTACGCATTGCAGACGGAAAGCGAAAATCATCCGGGTCCGGGTCCGTTCCGAAACAGCGAGAGTCTATGCCAGCAGAGACCAAGCCTGCTGTAACCGAAAACAGCATAAAGACGGCCTCAAATCCTTAAATGAAAGTACCAACCCTCTTAAACACGCAAGGATGGTCAGGCCGCTTCATCGGTTTGTTGCTGGGGGCTTTGGCCGTGCTCGGCCATGCACCTTTTCATTTTTGGCCAATCACAGTTTTATCTCTTGCGATTTTATTTGGGCGTTTGCAATGGGCCGCCGAAGACAGCCGCCCGGGCCGTCGGGGGTTCTCAACCGCGTTGTGGTGGGCGATGGGTTATTTCGCGGCAGGGACGTTCTGGGTGGGGTCTGCTTTCATTGAGCGCGGCCCGGAATTTATCCCCATTATGCCTTTTATGGTGGCGGGGCTAGCCGTTCTTCTCGCGTTTTTCTGGGGGTTGGCGGGGGCATATTTTGCCAAAGCCAAGCTCTCTGGCGTGTTTGCGATTATCGGATTTACGGCAGCCTTTACACTGGCTGAATTAACGCGCGGACATGTTTTGGGGGGATTTCCTTGGAATCTACCCGCCTATATTTTCGAGGCTGGATCGCATCCGTCCCAAATTGCGCGGTGGATTGGGGCTTACGGCTTGTCCTGTTTGGTTCTGCTTATCAGTGCGGCTTTGGGGCAAGCGATATTTTGGCGTGAAAGGCTTTGGCCGATTTTGATGACATTCCTACCCGTCCTCGGCCTATATGGGATTGGGCATATGCGCCTAGCAGGGGCGAATTTGACCTATCAACCGGATATCTCCATGCGCGTCGTGTCCGTGCCGTTCAAACAATCGGATATGATGGAGGTTAATAGCTCTGTTGCCATTACGAATGATTTTATCATTGCCAGTATTCAACCTGGTATAAAAGACGTCACCCATCTTGTTTGGCCGGAAGGGGCGGTTCGGGGCTTTACAGGTCCGGCGATGGATAATCCTGATCTGTTAAATGCCGTGGGCAGCTTATTGGCGAATGAGGATGAGACCCCGCCCGTTTGGTTGATGAATTCCCTCCAAACGGAAATGGAGCGGGGGCGCTTGCGCTATTATAATGTTTCTGTTGCGATTACATTTAATGCGGAGGGTGTTCCGGCTATTGCGGCGAGCAACCGGAAACGTAAATTAGTCGCCTTTGGTGAGCATATTCCATTTATGGATTGGTTTGAGGATGTGCAATTCCCTCTAATTTCAACGAATTTGGCCTCAATTTCGCCTGCAAAAGAAAAACGCTTGGCCGACTTCCCCGGATTGCCACGCCTGTCGCCGCAACTATGTTATGAGGTTGTCTTTCCGGGTTTAACGCCGGATGGGGACGGAAATCCCGCCGAATTTATTCTCAATCAATCCAATGATGCGTGGTTTGGGAAAAGCGCAGGCCCCGCCCAACATGCCAATGCGGCGCGGTACAGATCTATTGAAACCGGGCTTCCGATAATCCGAGCTGCATCGAATGGTATGAGTGGACAGATCGATCCATATGGCAGGATTCATGGCGAAGTTGTAGACGAAAAAATACAGTATAATGATATAAAACTTCTCAAACCACTGAAGTTTAATGGGAATATCAAACTAATAGATTTTTGGCTGCTCTTGATAACTATGCTTGCATGCGTCATAGTGTCATTAATCAGAATACGAAGTGTGGGACCTCGTGCCTGATTAAGGGTAATTAAATAAACGTTCTGTCGGCTTTTAGTGGAGGCATTAAAAGCTCGTGTCATGGAGGCACAGAACGTAGATGGGATAAATTATGATCGATACATCTGGGCCGCGTTCTCCGAACCCGGTTGATATACATGTTGGTGCGCGTGTGCGCTTACGCCGAAAAATCTTGAGGCTAAGCCAAGAGAAATTAGGTGAAGAATTAGGCGTAACCTTCCAGCAAGTTCAAAAATATGAGCGTGGCGCGAACCGGGTCGGGGCAAGCCGTCTTTGGAAGCTCTCTGAGGTTCTCGATGTCCCTGTCAGCTTTTTCTATGATGGTTTATCGACCGAATATGGCGGTCAATCTGATAGCCCTGCATTATTGTCTGAGGCGCCTGATCAGTCGCCTATCGTCTATGACTTTATCAATTCAACAGATGGTGTGAGCCTGGCCAAAGCTATCTTGAAAATCAAAAGTAAGGCTGTGCGCCGCCAAATACTGGAATTAGCGCGTGCTTTAGGTGAACATCAAGACGAATAGCTCTTTATAGTTTGTGCGTTGCCGCCTATAGGCGCGTCAATGAGTTTTAATCGCGAAACAGAAAAATTCAGAACCTTTGGCCGTGCCAAAGGTCGCTCCCTATCGCCGCACATGCAGGCGATATGGGATCGAGTCTTCTCCGACTTAAAATGGGATATAAATGCTGATTTGCCGAAAGGTGACCTTTGGCTGGAAATTGGATTTGGCGGCGCAGAACATCTTTTATGGCAGGCAGAGGCCCATCCGAATATTCATCTTGTCGGGGCCGAACCTTTTTTGAATGGTGTCGCCAAAGCCGTTCGCGGCGCGGATGAGTCTGATCTAAAAAACTTGTCCCTTCATCACGGCGATGTTCGGGATTTGTTGGAGGCTTTACCGGATGCCTCTCTTTCAAAAATATTTATTCTCTTTCCCGACCCGTGGCATAAATCACGTCATCACAAGAGACGCCTTTTACGTTCGCAATTCATTGCGGAATTACACCGCGTGTTAAAGCCCGGGGGCGAGCTACGCTTTGCAAGTGATATTATTCACTATGTCGATTGGACGCTTGCGCGGATAAAACGCCATGGCGGTTGGACCTTCACCCATACTGAGAATAGCGATTGGCGCGAGCGCGGTGAAGATTGGCCCGGAACCCGTTATGAGGCCAAAGCCGGGCGCGAAGGGCGACCTTGCCATTATTTCAAATTTATACGTAAATATAATTAGATAGGAATTCCCATGCGACCCAATGAGCGCGCTCTCGATCAACTCCGTGATGTGTCTTTTGAGGCAGGCGCAAATGCTTATGCCGAAGGCTCCTGTTTGGCGAAATTTGGCGGGACACATGTTCTGTGTACGGCCTCTGTCGATGCAGGCGTGCCGCGCTGGCTCAAAGGCAAAGGTCGGGGTTGGGTGACAGCTGAATATGGCATGCTACCACGCTCGACCCATACGCGGAATTCACGCGAAGCCGCGCGCGGGAAACAAAGTGGTCGCACCGTTGAAATTAGCCGTTTGATCGGGCGCTCCTTACGCGCTGTTATTGATCTTGAAAAATTGGGCGAACGTCAAATCATTGTGGATTGCGACGTCATGCAAGCCGATGGCGGAACGCGGACGGCCTCAATTTCCGGCGGCTGGGTTGCGCTGTGGCTGGCCTGTGAAAAACTCGTCAAAGACGGCGAATTAGAAGAAAATCCGATGTTTGCGAATATGGCGGCTGTAAGTTGCGGTATCGTCGACGGCGAATGTCGTCTGGATTTGGAATATACAGAAGATAGCGCCGCACAGGCCGACGCCAATTTTGTCCTGACGGATAAGGGCGGCATCATCGAAGTGCAAGCCAGTGCCGAAGACACACCTTTCACGGCCGATGAGATGAGCGAACTCACGCGTCTCGCCATTAAAGGCATAAGTGAATTGTGCGTGATGCAACAGGCTGCCATTAAATAAGACGCGCAGTTCGAACCCGCTCGAAAATATAAGGATGAATCTCAAATGACGAACCGCAACGATCTTTTATCCGCCCTGTCTGCCGAAGCAGATCGCGACATTTCAATCGTCTCTCTCTTCGAGGCAGAGCCGGATCGTCTCGCAAGTTTCGTCATGCGTGAAGGACCTTTGCGGGCTGATTTTTCGAAACAGGCGCTGGATAAGGCGGGGCTGGAGGCCTTGTTAGCCTTGGCGGCAAAATGCGACCTCGAAGAATGGCGGGCGAAGCTCTTCTCCGGTGAACGCGTCAACACATCTGAGGACCGCGCGGTCTTGCACATGGCTTTGCGGGGTATTGGCGGTACCGCAGACATCCAAAAAGACGTCGCAGATATGCGGGCGAGAATGGCGACCTACGCCAATGATATTCGCAGCTCAGGTAAATTTAAAAATATCGTCCATATCGGGATTGGTGGCTCAGACCTTGGCCCTCGCCTCGTCGCAGATGCGTTTGAAGCGGCGGCAGAGCAAAGCCTGACCTTACGCTTTGCCGAGAATGTCGATGGGGCGTCCGTGAATGACGCAATCAAAGGCTTGAACCCTGCCGAGACGCTGGCGGTTGTCGTGTCTAAATCATTCGGCACGCAAGAAACCAAAATGAATGGTGAGAGCGTTCGGGACTGGTTAGGCGAATATGGCGGCACGAATATGATTGCCGTGACGGCCAATCGTGACCGCGCAGAAAATTTCGGCATTGCACCGGAAAATATTTTTGATTTCTGGGACTGGGTTGGCGGTCGTTATTCCGTTTGGTCAGCTGTCGGTCTTTCCTTACAAATCGCCTATGGTCCGGATGTGTTCGCAGAGTTTCTGGACGGCGCAAAGTCGATGGATATGCATTTCCGCGATCAGCCCTTACAAGAGAACCTGCCCGTCATGATGGCTCTGGTAGGTATCTGGAACCGCAATGGTTTGGGTTATGGCTCGCAGGCTGTGATACCTTATGCGCGACGCCTCCGAAAATTCTCAGCCTTTTTGCAACAGCTGGAAATGGAAAGTAACGGAAAGTCTGCCACGCGGGACGGTCAGGCGACGACGCTGACCTGCCCCGTGATTTGGGGCGATGAAGGCACAAATGGTCAGCACGCTTTCTTCCAATGGCTGCATCAAGGACCCAGCGAAGGCCGCTATGGTGGTGCACCCGTCGATTTCGTGGCTGTATTAAAAGATCATGAAAACCGTCCGGACCACCATGCGGCCCTGCTGGCCAATTGTTTCGCGCAGTCTGAAGCGCTGATGTTGGGCAAGGACGAGGCCGTTGTGCGCAAAAAAAATGCAGATCGCGCTGATCTCGATGCGCTCGCCCCGCAAAAAACATTTCCGGGAAATCGACCGTCCACGACGATTACGCTGGATGAATTATCTCCAAATGCTCTGGGTCACCTCATCGCGCTCTATGAACATAAAACCTTTGTCCAAGGCATCATTTGGAATGTGAATAGTTTCGATCAATGGGGCGTAGAGCTTGGCAAAGTGCTCGCCAGTACCATTTTGGATGAGATGGAAAAAGGTGAAGCGGGGAACCATGATCCGTCAACAACGGCGCTTATGGACTTAATGAATTGAAAAGGGCGGGCAGGGAACGGCTTAGGGGGCAACCAGCGCCACTCAACCTGCCCAGGTCGCCCGCGTTCATCCCCCCAGATGTGTACGCCAGCAACCTCTATTCTTGGTTAGGGAAAAGTCTCTGAACGCAATCTGAACGCCTCTCGACAGCTTTAACTCTGACGGGCATAGGGCCTACATGAAACGATTGCTAATTAGGTTTGGGATGTTGATGGCGGCGGGGTGTTCGAATTCAATGACGCCGTCCGTGATCGTTTTAGAAACGACCGCCGGCGCAATGGAAATTACTGTCTATCCAGAGAAAGCGCCCACAAGTGCCGCAGATTTCTTACGCTATGTCGATGGCGGCCATTATGACGGTGAGGGGTTTTACCGTGTCGTGCGCCCCGATAATGATCCGCTCGACATGGGGATGAGTCTTATTCAAGGCGGACGCCTTGATCGAGAGATGGTCTTTGCTCCTATTGCGCATGAGCTTACGTCAGATACCGGTATGAGTAATTCCAATGGCGCAGTTTCTATTGCGCGCTTAGAGCCGGGAACAGGCAGTGCGGCTTACTTCTTTATCAACATAGGAAATAATGAGTTTCTGGATACAGGCGGAACGCGCAATCCGGACGGACAGGGCTATGCCACCTTTGCCCGTGTGACGCAGGGACTGGACGTCGCGCGAACCATTCAGAAGATGGAGACAAGCGCCGTTTCAGACACGTCAGTCACAGCGGGACAAATCCTCACCGAGCCTGTCATAATAACCCGCGCCTACCGAAAATAGTCAGCCTTGTTTCGCAAGCGCGACAATACCCTGAACGGCATCTGTCATCATTTGCAACTTCTCATCCCCCATCGGCGCAGAGCTATAGCAGTTATTTATCGTGACAGCTTGGTCCGTGAAAATGCGCTCTTGCGGATGTTTGGCTTTTAGGCCTTGAACGATTTTCGCCTTATAAGCATCGATTTGCTTTTGGTACTCCGCAGCGGCGGCTTTATCGCCATTTGTGAAAGTTAATAAACCGGGCGTGACATGCTCTGTTTGTAAAAACGCCTCATAAGCCCGCAGGCCTTTTGTGACCGTCTTTACATCTGCTGTGTCATATTTTTTGACAGATTCTACGCGTTCTATCGTAAAGTCTAAGATGGCTTGGCATTCTTGGGCTTGATTTACGCTCATCTTGGCTTGGGCATTTAGGCTGGAAACGCCGATAAAAATCATTGCGCCGATTGTCGATTTTATAAGAGTCATAAGGTCACTTTCCTGTTCTAGCGTGAGTTTGGCGATCAAACTGACTTGCCGCAATACCGAGATTATGGGAGAGCGCGCCTTATGTCTAAGAAGAAAAATAAACCCTTTCGCCCCAAGGCCCGTCGGCCCCGTGGATTTGAAGATCGGTCCTCTGATGTGTTGCGTGCAGAAGCCCGTCTGATTCAGGCCGCTTTTTCCGTTTATGATTTGCATGGGTTCGAACCTTTGCAAACTCCGGCCTTCGAATTTGCGGATGCGTTGGGGAAATTTCTTCCGGATGAGGATCGTCCGAATACGGGCGTTTTCGCGCTGCAAGATGATGACGAACAATGGATGAGTTTGCGCTATGATCTGACGGCGCCTCTCGCACGCTTTGTGGCGGAAAATTATGATGCGCTGGCCAAGCCTTATCGTCGTTATCAGGCGGGAAGTGTCTTTCGAAATGAGAAACCCGGTCCGGGCCGTTTCCGTGAATTTACGCAATGTGATGCTGACAGTGTCGGCGCGGCGGGTCCGGCGGCTGATGCAGAAATGATTATGCTCGCGGCGGAAGTCATGCGTGCGGCCGGGCTGGAAGATGGTCAATATGCCATCCGCGTGAATAACCGGAAACTCCTCGACGGAATCTTGGAAGCCTCCGGCGTTCCCAATACACAAGAAGGGGCCGAACAGCGCCTGCAAGTTCTACGCGCCATTGATAAATTAGACCGCTTAGGCGCAGACGGCGTGGAAGCCCTGCTCGGTGAAGGGCGCGAAGATGAGAGCGGTGATTATACGGAAGGGGCTAAGCTCGGCGCGGACGGTATTAAAGCCGTTCTGGGTTTTACAACGGCTTCAGCCTCTGACCGTGCAGAGACCATCCGCACGTTGGAAACTCTGGTTGGCCAATCAGAGCGCGGGCGTTCCGGCGTGGATGAGCTGGTTCAGATCGACACGATTTTGAACGCGGTTGGATTTGGAAATGATCGTGTGGCCTATGACACCTCCATCGTGCGGGGCCTTGGTTATTATACGGGTCCGGTCTTTGAAGCAGAACTTCTCACCGATATTCGCGACCGCAAAGGACGGCCTGTGCGGATTGGCTCCGTCGGCGGCGGCGGTCGCTATGATGATTTGGTCTCGCGCTTCCGCGGCCAAGTCGTTCCGGCGACAGGATTTAGTTTTGGTGTCTCACGTTTCCTGACGGCGTTGGAGCGCATGGAAAAGTTGGAAGCCGAAGTGAAACCCCCTGTTGTGATCTGTGCTTTTGACCGCTCTCTCATGGGCGAATATTTTAAATTGGCAGGCGAATTACACAAAGAAGGCATTCGCGCTGAAGTCTTTGTCGGCTCTGGCAATGTCACGAAGCAGATGAAATATGCGGATCGCCGCAAGGCGCAGGTCGCCGTTCTCATGGGTAGTGATGAAATGGAAGCCGGGCAGATTACCCTCAAAGATTTATATGAAGGCGCGAAAGCTGCCGAAGCCATTAAATCAAATGAAGAGTGGAAGTCCTCTCGACCTGCCCAAGAAACGGTCGCGCGCGGAAATTGGGTCAAGGCTGTTCAAGCGATGCTGGCGAGCGAAAGCTAAAAATCGTCACGTCGACGCCGCAATCCTATCTCAATGCACCGCTCAGACGTAAGAGAATTATATCTCGCCATTTGAGCCTCTATTTCGATACGACATGACCGATAAAATAGATAAAGATGATGGCCGTGCAGTTCCGTCACGTCGAACGTCTCGGCTTTTTGGTTTGGGCGGTATGGCGGCTGGCATCGCTGGGAATGCAGCGTTAAATGGGGCGAAACAACTGGCGCGCGGTAAACGACCTAAAGCCTCTGACCTTTTCCTGACGCCCTCTAACGCGATGAAGTTGACGCGACAGCTTGCAAACATGCGTGGAGCCGCCATGAAATTGGGTCAGATGATCTCGATGGATAGTGGCGATTTTCTACCCAAAGAACTCGCAGATATTTTGGCGCGTTTGCGGGACAGCGCCCATCATATGCCCGCGGCCCAACTTAATCGTGTCTTGAAGACAGAATGGGGAGCAGATTGGCTGACCCAATTTGAGCATTTCCAAACACGGCCAATCGCGGCGGCCTCTATTGGGCAGGTTCACCGCGCGATCTTGCCCTCCGGCGAAGACCTCGCCATTAAAGTCCAATATCCCGGCGTGCGCGAGAGCATTGATAGTGACGTTAAAAATGTAGCCTCGCTCCTCAAATTATCGGGTCTGGTTCCGGCCACGATGGACGTAAAACCCATCATTGAGGAAGGTCGCATTCAACTTCACCAAGAGGCGGATTATCACCGCGAGGCGTCCTATCTCAGTCGGTTCTCTGATTTGCTATCCGGGGATGCGCGTTTCCAAGTGCCGCAAGTTCATGAGACTTTTTCGACAGATAAAATTCTGGCCATGTCTTATATTGAAAGCCGACCGATTGAAGCGATGGTCGATGCACCGCAAGAGACACGAAATGAAATCGTCGAGAATTTGATGTCTCTGACCTTGCGTGAACTCTTTGAGTTCAGATTGATGCAGACCGACCCGAATTTTGCGAATTACAAATATAACGCGGAAACGGGGCAGATCGTCTTATTAGATTTTGGGGCCACGCGCGAGATTGGTGTGCGCTTGTCAGAGGCCTACCGAAACCTCATGCTGACGACATTGTCCCAAGACGGGGATGCTATTTTTCAATGTGTTGTGGATATGGGGTTCATTCCGTCTAACTTGCCGGATGAATATGCCCAGATC
>CAZBDT010000050.1:0-15579 GCA_964490745.1 uncultured Algimonas sp. | reverse complement strand
GGACAGACGGGCCGCTTCATCAACAACCACTGCCGCAGAGCTTTAGAAATTGGACTTAGCACCCCGGTTTATCGTCTTTCTGTAAAACATTCATAGCGCTTCCTTTGGTATCCCCTCAGGAAGACAACTCTGCGGGCACGTCCTGCTTTAATTATCCTCTAGGCAGTCACCTGATGGGCTGTCAGCATTTCCGCTCGACCATATGACATTTTTCCACCTCAGCTTCATCCAAGGCTAGGCAAATTTATCCACAACTGCTATCGCTCCGCTTCAATGACGCAAATCCCTTGCGCGTTAGGACCTGATTATGACCAAATGGACGCCATCAAGTTGGAGAAATAAGCCAGCCAAGCATATTCCAACGGATTATCCCGATCTAGAGGCTCTCAAAGATGTTGAGACGACTCTGAAGGGCTATCCGCCTTTGGTGTTTGCAGGTGAAGCCCGCCGGTTAAAAAAACGTCTCGGCGACGTTGCTTTGGGTAAAGCCTTCTTGATGCAGGGAGGGGATTGCGCTGAAAGTTTCAAGGAATTCCATCCTGACAATCTACGCGATATGTTCCGTGTGATGATGCAGATGGCCGTTGTTCTGACTTACGGTGCCGGGCAGCCCGTTGTGAAAGTTGGCCGGATTGCGGGTCAATTCGGTAAGCCGCGTAGTTCGCCTGTTGAAGTGCGTGATGGTGTCGAGCTGCCATCTTATCGCGGTGATAATATTAACGGCATGGCGTTTGATCCGGCCTCACGGATGCCGGACCCTGAGCGTTTGTTAAAAGCTTATGGGCAGTCAGCCTCTACCATGAACTTGCTACGTGCCTTTGCAACAGGCGGTTACGCTAATCTGCGTAATATTCATAAATGGACTTTGGGCTTTGCTAGCTCTTCAGAGCAGACAGCTAAATATAAAGCGCTTTGTGAGAAAATCGAAGACGCCTTGGATTTCATGGAAGCCTGTGGCGTCACGCCGGAATCCACGCCCCAAATGGCGGCGACGGATTTCTATACCTCTCATGAAGGGCTTTTGCTCGGCTATGAAGAAGCTATGACCCGTATCGATAGCACGACAGGGCGTTGGTATGACACATCTGCGCATATGCTCTGGATTGGCAATCGGACGCGTCAACTTGATCATGCACATGTTGAATTTATGCGGGGCATCGAAAATCCAATCGCGATGAAAATCGGTGAGGGGCTTGAGCCTGATGAACTTCTACGTCTTCTCGATGTCCTTAACCCAGAAAACGAACCTGGCCGCATGACACTTATCGCGCGTTACGGTCATAATAATGTGACGAATGGCCTGCCAAGTTTGGCGCGCGCAATTAAACGCGACGGACGCCATGTTGTTTGGTCTTGTGATCCTATGCACGGCAATACGATCAAAACGGATAGTGGGTATAAAACACGACCTTTTGATAATATCCTGACGGAGGTGCGTCAGTTCATGCAGGTCCTACACTCTGAAAATTGCTGGCCGGGTGGTGTGCATTTTGAGATGACAGGACAGAACGTCACGGAATGTTTGGGTGGTTCAGCGCGGGCCGTCCGTGAAGAGGATTTATCTTCTCGTTATCATACGCATTGCGATCCACGTTTGAATGCAGATCAAGCCTTAGAGCTAGCTTTCTTGATTTCTGAGGAATTGGGTAGCTATCGCAAAGAAGAAGGTGCGCGATTGGCGAGCTAAGGGCTTATTTGCTCTTTTGCTGCTTTTGCCGCCTCTACTTGTGGTTGGAGGACCTCAAGCACCTCAATCCAAGTGGGGACAACAGCTATTATCATTGAGATGAATTGCGCGATAAACAGGAACGTCATTATTAATATGGCAACAACCAAGGACAGACCTATGCGCTCTCCTCTGTCTAGTTTAAAAAATGGTCCTCTATAGGCTGTAACAGCATAAAGGCAGACTATGATTGGCATTGAGATAACTGATAATGCCATATAGATTTGTCCGGTAAAGTTGACCATTCCGAGCGTTGTGAGCAAACCAAAAACCGACCCCGGTATAATGATTGCGAAAATATAGCGAATTCTAATAACAAAGCTGACTGCCGGCTTCCAAGCTCTAAAAATAAAGGCAAGCGCGCACATGGCGGCGATAAAGAAAAATGGGTAAATAAATATCCACCTTTTGAAAGCTTGTTTTCCAAGAGTCTCTCGGTCCAATTCATCGAGATTTAATATGACGCCGTCTGTCGCGGCTGCATCTTGAAAACTATCAGCTAAAACCATTGCGAGCATTTGGAACATCGCTGTCATTTCGCTGCTCTCGCTGGCCCAGAGAAATTGCAAGGCAACCAATAAGCCCATTATTCCAAGCCAAATCCTAATAGATGGCCAATGTTCACCACCCCAATCCGGTAAGGTTGCGGCTTCAAAATATTCGACGGGGCGTCGAATAAGGGTCCAGATACTTTTCAGCCCCTTTATATTTACACCGAAAAGATCATAGAAAAATTCATCTGATCCAATGCGACGTGCTCCGGTAAGATCGGTTGCAATTGAAAGCGATTGCTTTTCTATCTTTCCCATAATTCCCCCCATAAAAAAAGCCACTCTATAAAGAGTGGCTTTACTTTAAGCGATTTAGTTTAAAGTCTAAAGGTCTTTCAAAGCCGCCGCAGGTTTAAACGACGCAGAGGTCTTCGCTTTAGACATCATCATCTCGCCTGTCGCAGGGTTGCGCATTTCACGGGATGGGCGGTGTTTGGCGACGAATTGACCAAATCCAGGAATGACAATTTTTGTGCCATCGCCCTGCTTCATCTCATTTGTAACAACTTCACAAAATGCGTTTAAAACTTCTCCAGCAACAGCTTGGCTTGTACCAGATTGCTCGGCTAATGCACTTACGAGTTCTTTTTTATTCATCGGTATACTCCCTCTAATGAATGCGCCGAATCTCTTATCGGTCACTTTGTCTTAATCTTAAACAATCACGATAGCCTGTCATCTAAAAGCACGGTTTTATGGGGATTTTCGAGCATTTAATGACAGTTTTCCTCGCTTAAAATTCGAGTTGAATGTTAAATTGGCTTCTAAAATTTGTTTTTGATTGAAGTTCGATAGAATTATATGCCCAGTGATTCTCTGGTTTTTGCTTGCAAAATGATCATGCAAGCGCGTTAAGAGGGCATGGTCGACAAGATAAAAATCGGTTTAATCGGGGCAGGGGTCTTCGCCGGATATCATGCAAATAAGCTAGCGGAGCATAAGCGAGTTGAATTCACAGGGGTGTATGATCCAGACGATTATCGAGCCAAAACTCTCTCAAACAAACATAGCGTACCTGCACTCAGTGACGAAGATCTGTTAGATGTCTCTGATGCTGTCGTCGTGGCCTGTCCCGCGGTCTATCATGGCAAGATGGTTATTCGCGCTCTGCATTATGGCTGTCACTGTTTAGTCGAAAAACCACTTTCAACATCATTGCAGGCCGCCGAAGACATTCTTGCCCTATCAGATCAAAAACACTTAATCGTGCAAATCGGCCATCAAGAACGCATGGTGTTGAAGGCTATCGGGCTAGATAAAATCGAAGAGCGACCTCTCCTAATAGAGGCTGTCCGACATTCGCCTTATTCCATTCGTGGAACGGATACCTCCGTGGCGATGGATCTAATGACGCATGATATTGATCTCTGTACAGCTTTGATAGGCGTCGCGCCGACGCATATACGCGGCGAGTCGCGGCCTGTGCGGTCAAAGACGCCTGATATGGCCTATGGCATTCTATATTATGGCGAGAGCGTCGCGCGTCTTTCTGCAAGCCGGGTCGAAGCGAAGAGTGAGCGGTGGATGAAGCTGACCTATCCAAGCGGAGAGGTGCGAATAGATTTCAATACCAAACGCCTGACCAACACGACCGAATTTGCCCTAAATGAAAAATTCGGAGAAGATGCGATTGCAAAAGACAGTCTCGGCGCGGCAACCGATATATTTGTCAGGGCGATATTGGACGGAACGCCTGTTTCGGTAAGCGCGGAAGAGGGCGCGATTGCTGTCCGGACGGCCATTGCGATTGATGACGGGAGAGAGATATGAAGATTTTGAAATGGGGATTATTGGGCCTTTTGGGTGGGTTGCTTATTTTGGTCGCGCTGAATTGGAGTAAAATCCAGCGTTTGATGACGGTCAACACGCTGTTCGATGCAGATAAAATCGTCGACAATTTCTCCAATATGGACGCAGCCTTTCTTCATCATGACCTAGAGCTGGCTGGAGCCAAACCATGGCCTGAAGACATTCAAGATATACCCGAAACCGTTATGATTGCGGGGACGGATACCAACCTCGCGGCGGCGCTGGAAGAACTCGACACAACAGCGCTCGTCATCATCCGCGACGGGACACTTATTCATGAAAGCTACTATAAAGGCACAGAACGCGATGATCTTCGGATCAGCTGGTCGGTCGCTAAATCCTTTATGTCCGGTCTTTATGGTCAGGCGATTGAGGATGGTCTAATCGATATTCAGCTGCCGATTGAGACTTACCTGCCGCAGCTCAAAGGCACAGCCTATGAAGGGGCGACGGTGGCCAATATTCTAAATATGGCTAGCGGCGTGAGGTTTAATGAAGACTATATGGACCCGAAATCCGACATTAATGATATGGGTCGGGTGCTCGGTCTTGGCGGGTCGATGGATAAATATACGGAGACCCTAACAGAGCGCCAATATGAGCCGGGCACAGTCTGGCAATATGTCTCGATTGATACACATGTCGCCGCCATGGTGCTGCGCAAGGTGACGGGAAAATCGCTGCATCAGCTCTGGGAAGAGACTTACGGCGAACATCTCGGTATGGGGAAGAACCCGTTCTATCTGACGGACGGGAAAGATGTGGCTTTTGCGTTGGGCGGGTTAAATCTCCGCACGCGAGATTATGCGAAATTTGGTCAGCTCTTCCTGCAAGGGGGTGAGTGGGAAGGGGAGCAACTCATTCCCGTAGATTGGGTCAAGGCCTCCACTGTTAATCTCGCGCCAAATGTCCACCCCGTGCGCGGGTCAGGCTATGGCTATCAGTGGTGGGTGCCTATGCCGCAAGAGGGGCCAAGCAAAGGCGATTTCTTCGCCGTCGGGATTTACGGCCAATATGTCTATGTGAACCCCGCCATGAATATCGTCATCGCCAAAAATGCTGCCGACCGCGAATTCGCTTTCCCCCAGAGCAACGGCCAACACAGCATGAATATGAATATTGATGTGTTCCGGAGTTTGGCGGAGCAATTGGCTGTGAATCGCCGTACTGAGTTGGAAATTTATGATGTGATGGCCCTTGGGGCAGGTAATCAAGATGACTTTGCCGAGGTTTTCGGATTAGCGCGTTCTGTAGGCGGCTCTCAATTAGATGAAGCCAAAGTCGCAAGATATATTGAGGCCTACAAAAATGAGCAAATTGAGGTCTGCAATAAATCTGATTGCGATGCTCTGCCATCATCTGAGGAATTGGAACAGATTTGGATAAAAATACTGGGAGAAATAAAGGAACAGCCAAAAGTTCAAAGTAAAGAAGAGCCGCAAGCAACTGGCTCTGTCGAGTACACAGCCGATTGTGTGGAGCTTGATAAATGGAAATGTACTTTAACAAAGAACGATAATGGCGAAATCTCTAAAAGAGATGTTTCTGAACTTGTAGTAGGTAGCTTAGCGCATGTTGGCGTGGATGATGGATATGATCGAGTTGAAGTTATCGATATTTCGGTCACGAGGTCTGTCCATAGCGAAGATTCGATTTGGGTTTCATTGGAAAGTTATGTTTGGAAGAAGGGTAAGCGTTATAAAGGAATAGAAGAACTCCTTATGATTGATGGCGTTATTCAAGAACAATAACCCGCCCCGACATAACATCGGGACGGGCTGATTATCTCACGGCCTCTACTTCGCAGAGAGCGAGACCAAATCTTCCATCAAGCCTTTTTTGCCTGAATGGACGGTCAAGGAATTGACCTTGCCGAAAAATAGATACCATAACACTCTCAATAAAAATCTTTTCAGGCAGAGATGAGATGGTTTGCTTTGGGGCGGGGGGCAGAGTAGAGCGGACGTCTATGACTCAGACCCTGAAAATCGCCTCTATCCAAGCCAATCCGGTTGTCGGTGACATCTCTGGCAATTTGGAAAAAGCGCAGATGCAATACTCCAAGGCGAAATCGGATGGTGCGGACATTGTGGTATTCTCTGAGCTGTTCATCATCGGCTATGCGCCGGAGGATTTAGTGCTGCGCCCTTCCGCTGTGACGGATTGCAAGACGGCCTGTCTTCGCCTCGCTGCGGAGACGAAAAATGGTCCGGCCATCGTCTTTTCCGCACCATGGTTTGAGGATCAAGAGCTATACAATGCGGCGCTCTTCATGCGGGACGGAGAGATCACGGACATCCGGTTTAAACACCACTTGCCCAATTACGGTGTATTTGATGAAGCCCGCGTTTTTACATCAGGACCTTTGCCCCAGCCCATTGATTTTAAGGGTATTTCAATTGGATTGCCGATTTGCGAAGATCTCTGGCAGGACACGATTGCTGACCACCTGAAAGATGCAGGCGCGGAGTTGATGATCTCTCCGAATGGCTCGCCCTGGCGTCGCACGGCCTTGACGGAACGGGTCGAGGCGTTGGGCGAAAAAGTAATCACAGAAGGCCTACCGCTCGTCTATGTAAATCAGGTCGGTGGACAGGATGAGCTTGTCTTTGACGGGTCTTCTTTTTCCATGGCGGCGGATGGGTCAATCGTGCAATCGCTCAAAAGTTTTGTGGATGATTACGACGTTGCGACGTGGCAGAAAATCGATGGCGTTTGGAGCTGTGTTGAGGCCAAACTAGAGGTCCAACTTTCCGGTCACGAAGCGGACTGGCGCGCTATGTGTCTGGGGCTCGGCGATTACGTCAATAAGAACGGGTTCAAGCAGATCATTTTGGGCATGAGCGGCGGCATAGATAGCGCCATGGCGGCAACAATCGCCGTCGATGCGCTTGGGCCCGACCGCGTTTGGGCGGTGATGATGCCAACGAAATATACCTCAAACGACTCACTCACCGATGCGGAAAGCTGCTGTGAGCGTTTGGGGTGCCGATATGATTCGATCCCGATTAAGCCGGCCATTGACGCATTTGACGAAATGTTGGAGCCGTTTTTCGGTGACCTTCCGCCTTCGACAGCGGAAGAAAATATTCAATCCCGCGCGCGGGCGCTGACCCTCATGGCGCTTTCTAACAAATTTGGTCCAATGTTGGTGACAACCGGGAATAAGTCCGAAATGGCGGTGGGTTATGCGACGCTCTATGGCGATATGTGCGGCGGGTATAACCCGCTTAAAGATGTTTATAAAACCGAAGTCTTCGCGCTCGCCAATTGGCGGAATGAGAACACCCCGGAAGATTTACTCGGTGCGGATAACCCCATTCCGACCCGCATCATCACAAAACCGCCTTCCGCAGAACTCCGTGAAGATCAAAAAGATAGTGACAGCTTGCCCGAATATGACGTGCTTGATGATCTATTGCTGTGCCTGATAGAGCTGGAACTTCCCATTGAAGAAATTCTCACGCGAGGCCATAGCGAGGCCGATGTGAAACGGATTCAAAACCTGCTCTACATCGCTGAATATAAACGCCGACAAGCGCCTCCCGGTGTCAAAATCGGCACAAAGAATTTCGGTCGCGATCGTCGCTACCCCATTACCAATCGCTACCGCGATAAGATTCCTGAAGGGGAAATCTAATGAGTCACCCCATCGTTCGTTTTGCCCCGTCGCCGACGGGTCGTTTGCATGTTGGCAATGTCCGCACGGCGTTGATGAATGTGTTATTTGCGCAAGCTAATAGCGGGACATTTGTTCTGCGGATAGATGACACCGATTTGGAGCGCTCTACCGCCGAATATGAGCAGGGGATTCGGGACGATCTCTCATGGCTCGGCGTGACCTGGGGGCGGACCTTCAAACAATCAGAGCGTTTCGATATGTATGATGCGGCGGCGGAAAAACTAAAGGCCGCCGGCTTGCTATATGCCTGTTATGAGACGGGCGATGAATTAGACCGTCAGCGGAAATTACAGCGTGTGGCTGGTAAGCCGCCCATTTATAATCGTGCGGCGCTAGAACTTACGGACGAGCAAAAGGCCGCCTATGAAGCGGAAGGGCGCACACCGCATTGGCGGTTTAAGCTTTCCGGGGGAACGGTGACTTGGCACGATTTGGTACGCGGAGAGCAGAGCATTGATATGTCCTCGCTTTCAGATCCGGTCCTCATCCGCGGTGATGGCTCCTATCTCTATACTCTGCCGAGCGTGGTAGATGATATTGAGGCCAAAATCACCCACGTTATTCGGGGTGAAGATCATGTGACAAATTCCGGCGCGCAAATTGAAATTTTTCGCGCTCTATCAGACCATCTGCCTGAATTTGCGCATACACCCTTGCTCGTCGGGGCGGATGGGAAGTCATTGTCAAAGCGTCTTGGGTCGCTCTCTATGCTAGAACTTCGCCAGCAGGGCATTGAACCGATGTCGATTGCGTCTCTTCTTGCAAAAATCGGCACATCGGATGCGGTGGAAATTCGCCGGAGCTTGGATGAGCTGTCATCTGAGTTCTCATTTGATAAAATTGGGCGCGCACCAGCGCGGTTTGATGAGAAAGAGCTGACGGCTTTGAATGCGAAACTCTTGCACGAAACGCCATATGACGAAGTCAAAGATCGTGTGCTGGGTGACGAGGATTTCTGGAACATTGTCCGCGCCAATATTGAAAAAATCTCTGATGTCGAGGCTTGGGCAAAAATCGTTCTAAAATCTATGTCGGGTGAGATCGCGGATGAGGACAAAGCGTTTTGCGAAACGGCTGCCGATTTCCTTCCTGAAAAAGTCGGTGCTGAAACGTGGTCAGATTTGATCGCGCACTTAAAGGCAGAAACCGGGCGCAAGGGGAAAGGCTTGTTCATGCCGCTTCGTTTGGCGCTGACCGGGCAACAACATGGTCCGTCCATGGATGATATGTTGCAGCTCCTCGGGGCTGAAAAAGCCAAGTCGAGATTGCGCGGGGAGGCGGCCTAAGCTCTCGCTTTCTTAAATCCCTTTTGGTGCGCGGCTTTGTTAGCGTCATTTATCAACATTTGGGGTTACATGACAAACTTACGTTTACCACTCTTTGTAACGCGTCTTTCGATTGCAGTTTTTTTGCTGCTTTGGATTTTGATGCGGTTCATTGATGGGTATCGGTTGTTTGATTGGTATCGGGTGGGTGATTTTTTTGATCACGTTTCTGATCGGGTTTAAGAAGAAAATATCCTATTTTCTGGTTTTCCTCATTCATGCGGTTGGGACAGCGTTCAGCCTGCGATTCATGATTCCTGGCACAGAGAACTTCATTCCAACCTTTATGGCCGCCTTGCCGATACTCATGGCTATGTACCTACTATGGAAGATTCGCGATGAAGATATTTTATTAACCTTTGAGGGTAAAATTAGATGAGTTCGGCGGCTGGTCGCTGGCTTCACCGGGATGTGAAGAAGCCAATGACCAGCCCACCATTTTCGGTCGCGCTTTGTGGGATGAGCGACCCTGTCCTTTGGTGGTGAGTTGGGATGTGGTCACCAAGAGACAAAATCTTCGTATATCAAAGGTTGTATTTTGTCACGCAGTTTTTTTATAGTTTTTCAAAGAAAATTTCACTTAGTTAACAATAGGTTAACATAAGAGACTTAGGTTAATCTCTGTGTGGGCGCCACGACACTATATTGCGAAAAATAACACGGTAGATCGGGTCAAAAATGAGCACGGCAGCTAAGACGCAGAGACCCCAAATCCAGTGTTTTCCAGTGAATATGAGCCAAATCATTATGGCGATGGCAATCGGATAAAATAATAAAGCCCGAGTAAAGCGCCATAAGCTTCTGAAAACAGACGGTTTCATATTTCCAGCTCTCTCGGTAGAATCAAGTCTGTAAAGCGCCAGGCATTTGGGTCTAGCCAATCGGAGATTTCATTCTTTTTACGGGTTAGAACCGTACAGGCACCCGTAGGGTAACGATGGCTCTGTCCCGAAAAATAATGGTGCAGATGAGACCATCCCGGATTATGTCCTAATAACATAAGGGGAGCTTCAGGCTCGACCTCTCGTCCACAAACCTTTAAGACCGTGTCGACACTCGCATGATAGAACTCAGAATTATAATGGACAGTCTGCGCACCGGGTATTTCGCGAATCAATAACATGGCGGTTTCTCGGGTGCGTTTTGCATCTGATGACCAAATTACTTCGGGCGCATATCCTCTAGCCTGAAGAGCGCTACCGATAGCTTTGGCCGCCCGACGGCCTCGGTCATTCAAAGGGCGCTCGTGATCAGTCAGCTGACCGTCAGACCAAGATGACTTCGCGTGGCGCATGAGGAGAAGACGAGGAAGCATGGATGTACCTTGCCTTTATTCCATCTTATAGACAATGCCGATCCGACTGATTGTGTCGACCTTTTCTCGACCTTCTGGGACATCGGTATGGGCCTCGATACGGAAGCTTGCGCGTAGTGCCAGTTCACCAAACATACGAGAATTTATTCCGATCTCATTTATGAAAAACGTATCGATGTCAGAATAAAAGAGTTCTGTGTCGTTTGTGAGTTTGACTGATTCATCAAACGCATGATCAAAATCAGAGAATAATCTTGCGGAAGCAAATTCTTCTAGACGACTGCTCATTCCGCTGGGATCATTAGGGGAAAGACGCGCTTTTTGTGATCGAAATCCGGCTCCGGCCTCTAAGCGCCAATCTGTGGGTCCATCAACGAGGACAGTATAACCGGCCCCGCCACCTAAATAATATCCATGCTTAAAAGCTCCAAAGTCCTCACTGTAATAATCAGCATTAGCGAAGCCATAGACTCGTGGCGCAAGATCTCGACCGATTTTATAGCTAAGGCGATAGCGTCTTTTATTTGTGTTGCCGCTCGCCCGTCCATAATCTGCGGCCCCGCGTAAATTGTGACGCCAATCGCTCCCGCGATTATTCAATTTGAAGGCAAATCCTAAATCTGTGGTGTCATTATTACCGGTTGTTTTAGCGCCGTTTAATCCGATTTCACCGCCCCATCCTCGTTCTTCCTCCGCAGACGCAAAGTTTGTGAGTGACGTCATTACAATACAAAAAAGGCAGGTGAAAGTTAGACGGGACAACATGGATGAACCTCGGAATGTGAGTGCAGCAAAAGTTGAAATTCGCGGCCCTTTTACAGGATTGCCCGCCGAGGCCGCAAGCCATGCTTTACGGCTGCGAACTCGCACATTATAGCGAGCAAAATCTCGCAGAAATTTATGAAGTTCACGCCATGTTTGATATAAAAGCTATCCGAGAAAATCCTGAAGAATTTGACCGCTTATGGGCCAAGCGTGGATTGGAGCCACAATCCAAGAAAATTCTCGATCAGGACAAGCTTATCCGAAAAGCCATGCAGGTCGTACAAGAGGCAGAAGCGGCGCGGAACAAAGCCTCCAAACAAATCGGTGCCGCCATGGGAAAGGGCGATAAAGAAGAGGCTGAGCGCCTGAAAACTGAAGTCGCCGGTGCGAAAAATGTCATCGCTGCAATGGGTGCGCAAGTGGATAGTGAGAAGGCCATGTTGAATGACCTGCTCTCCAGCTTACCGAATCTACCCTTTCACGAAGTCCCCGACGGGGAGAGTGAAGATGATAATGTTGAGCTGTCCAAATGGGGCGAGCCACGTGCCTTTGAATTTGAGCCGAAATCCCATTCGGATTTAGGCGAAGCACTGGGCCAAATGGATTTTGAAACAGCTGCCAAAATGAGCGGCAGCCGTTTCGTTGTCTTGCGCGGTGCGTTGAGCCGTTTGGATCGGGCTTTGGCTGCGTTGATGCTGGATATGCAGGTTGAGGAAGGGTTTGAGGAGACGTCGCCGCCATTCTTAGTTTGGCCAAAGGCGCTTTATGGCACAAGCCAACTCCCGAAATTCGCAGAAGATTTATATAAAGCGGGTGAGGATCATTATCTAATCCCAACCGCCGAAGTCTCGCTCACAAACACTGTAAGAGAGTCCATTTTAGACGCTGATGCGCTGCCTAAGCGGATGACCGCACATACGCCGTGTTTCCGCTCTGAAGCGGGGGCGGCTGGTCGCGATACGACAGGCATGATCCGTCAGCATCAGTTTAACAAAGTCGAATTGGTCACGATCTGTAAGCCGGAAGACTCTGACGCCGAGCATAAAAATATGCTTCGTTGTGCAGAGGCGGTTTTGCAAAAGCTGGAACTGCCTTACCGCGTCGTCGAGTTGTGCACGGGTGATCTCGGCTTTGGAGCGCGCAAAACATATGATATCGAAGTCTGGCTTCCGAGCCAAGACACCTATCGCGAGATCAGCTCCATCAGTAATTGCGGTGATTTCCAAGCGCGCCGCATGAATGCGCGCTATAAACACGCGCCGAAGGATAATCGCTTCGTCCATACGCTGAATGGGTCAGGCTTGGCTGTCGGACGGACTTTGGTGGCGGTGCTGGAGAATTACCAGAATGAAGACGGGTCGATCACAGTGCCTAAAGCGCTCGTGCCATATATGGGCGGCTTAGAGGTTATTTCGTGAGCCGTGAGAGAAAGCTCTTCCCCACATTTATGGGGGGAAGTGGCAATAGCGAAGCGAAGGTCGATGGGAGGAAACTCTCGGATATTTGCAAATCTCTTACCTTACCCCCCATCTCCCGCGTCGCGGGTACTTCCCGCCGCGGGCGGGGAGAAGAGGGGCTTGTCTCATGAAAATTCTTCTGACCAATGATGATGGCGTGCAGGCAAAGGGCCTGTCCGTCCTGCATGAAATCGCGCTTCAACTCTCTGACGATGTTTGGATCTGCGCGCCTGATACGGAACAATCTGCCGCATCACGCGGTGTTTCGCTGCATAATCCCGTACGTCTAAAGAAATTGGGTGAGAGCCGCTATTCCGTGACGGGAACGCCTACAGATTCGATTATTGTCGCGATGAAAGCTTTGATGCCGGATAATCCGCCTGACCTCGTTCTCTCAGGGGTGAATCGCGGGCAGAATTTGGCCGAAGATGTGACCTTTTCCGGAACGGTTGCGGGCGCTTTGCAGGGAATGCAAATGGGCGTTCCGTCTATCGCCTTATCTCTCGCGCGTGGATTTCAGGGTGCGCAGAGCTTGCCGTGGGAAACGGCTTTGGCGCATGGAGCACAGACGATACAGACTTTATTGGACAAGGGTTGGGCGTCCAATGTTGTACCCAATGTGAATTTCCCGGATACAGCGCCGGAGGCCGTCAAGGGCCTGCAATATACAAGGCAGGGCCATCGTGATTTTCAGATGTCAGGAATTGATCGTCGCGCCCATCCGCGCGGCGGCGAGTATTTCTGGCTGACCTATGGTGCGAAAAAATCCGATCCACCACAGGGCACTGACCTCCGCGCGATTTATGACGGCTATATCAGTGTGACGCCGCTTCATACGGACTTGACGCATGAGGCGAGTTTGGCAACGCTTAACGGATGAGCATAGACCCCGGACTCATCGATATGATTATGCGGCTGCGAAGTCGCGGTATCTCTTCAAACGCAGTCTTGCGAGCCATTGAACTCGCACCCAGACGTTTTTTCGTTCCCCTTGAAAAGCGGCCTATGGCCTATGACGCCGCGAATGTACCGATCGCCTGCGGGCAGACCTTGCCGTCCCCCATGACGGCCGCGCTCATGGTGCAAATGCTGGATGTTCAACCAAATCATAAGGTTCTGACTCCCGGTCTCGGGAGTGGTTATTTGGCGGCGATTTTATCACATATGGCCACACGTATTTATACAGTCGAGCGATATAAGACTTTGATTCAAGATGCGAGCGAGCGGTTCCGCGCGCTGGATATTTATAATGTCGTCACACGACATGGAGACGGACGCTATGGATGGCCCGGCCAAGCGCCTTTTGACCGGATTGTCATGGGCTATGCTTTGCGCGCCGAACCGGAAGAAATTTTGGAGCAACTCGCGCCGGGCGGGAAGATGCTGGCCGTCATTGATGGTATGTTAACGCTGTTTGAGAAACCCCGCACAAAGGTGAGCGCAACAGAGCTGATGCCGCTCGATATAGACATGGCCGAGGCCGGAAAGTCGCGGACCCTTTAAAATTCCATAATAAGGCCTTCACTTCGACAAAATCCTATCAAAAAGCGGACAGCTTTACAGGTTCTACAGTCGATATGTTTGACACGCTAGGATATTTCCATCGTCACCGTATCGCTCTGCGCGCGCAATTTGTTCAGGGAAAAGTATCCGGCGCTATATATGAGCTCGTTGCTTTCGCGGTAAAGCAAGGCTGGGCCTGTCTTTTTGGCGGCTTGATGCTGACACTCATCCTTTTGACTTTTCTCTTTTATCCAGATGAGGCGGCTTTGGCGCGCTATGATTTTCTTACGATCAGTGCGATCTTGATTCAAATCGGCATGTTGGTGTTTCGATTGGAAAGTTGGGCAGAGGCGAAAGTTATCCTTGTTTTTCATATCGTCGGAACGATCATGGAAATCTTCAAGACGCATGTGGGGAGTTGGATATATCCGGAGCCTAGCCTATTACGAATCGCGAATGTTCCGCTCTTTTCTGGCTTTATGTATGCGTGCGTCGGGAGTTATATAGCGCGGGTTTGGCGCATATTTGGGTTCAATTTCGAGCGTTTTCCGCCGTTATGGGCGCAAGGTGTTTTGGCCGTATTGATATATCTAAACTTCTTCACCCATCATTATGTAGCGGATATTCGGATTTTATTATTTTTAGGAAACGCAGGTCTTTATGGCCCTTGCATCGTTCGTTTTAAAGCTGATGAAACCTATCGGTCTATGCCATTACTATTGGGATTGTTTTTAGTCTCTGTCTTCGTCTGGATAGCCGAAAATATCGGGACCTATACGAAAACGTGGATTTATCCGGATCAAGCGGTAGGGTGGCAGATGGTTAGTCTTGGAAAGCTCGGCAGTTGGTTCTTATTGATGATTATAAGTTTCGTGTTGGTATCCCTATTACATAGATCAGAGATTGAATTTTCGCGCGACCCCAAGTCCAACAAATAAGCCTGTGTCGGCGCCGTCATCCGCCAGTAAAATAGGGCTGTCATCGGCATCGCCCGAAAACCAACGATGCGAGCCAATCAGTGTAACGACATAATTATCGGTAACTTCATACCAAGAAACGAGGTTTACAGAGTAGCCGTAAACACCTGAATCTACGTCATTAACGGCTAAACCAGATGCGTTCGATTGAGCCTGCGTAATACCGAAAAAGCTCTGATTGAAATTGGCGCTACCCCAACTGACTGAGGCGGACGGTTGGATTTTGAGACGACCCAAAGGTAGGAATGTTCCAACTGAGGCATTTGCGGAAATACCGTCATGCCCGCCCGCAATGTCTTGACCTGCTGAGAAGCGAAGGCCGACGGGTCCGAATGTTCCTCTCACATAACCGCCTGCGAGGACACTGGCATCAACATCGTCCAACCCAGTTAGAGTCGGGCTATCCTCTGAATCGCGCCCAGCTTCATATGTGAGGCTCGGCCCAACCCGTAAAGACCATTTGTCTAGA
>CAZBDT010000049.1:0-15667 GCA_964490745.1 uncultured Algimonas sp. | reverse complement strand
GACTTAACCACACTCGCTCACCCTTTCTTAGTGGCTGTCAATGACGGGCCATTATCTGAACCGATCCAAGAGCGTATCGTGAAGGCCATGCCAACGCTCAAACCAAGGTCCAAAACACTCGTCGAATTAGCCGATCAAGCCCACTATTTAATGGACATACGCCCCTTAGTGATCACAGGAAAAACGGCCAAGCCTTTAAAGCGTGAAGGCGCAATAGACCTACTCTCGGCTTTGACACAGGCGTTGAAATCAAGCAAAGACGCCCCGTGGACAGCAGAAGCTTTACAGACTTTTCTAACAGACTTTGCGGAACAGCGCGAAATCGGTTTTGGTCGCATCGGACAACCCGTCCGTGCAGCCTTGACCGGGGGCTCACCCTCACCCGATCTGTCCATCGTATTGGCCCTTTTGGGTCGCGACGAAACCCTTGATCGGTTGGATGATGCAATCGTCGCTTTCTCGGCGTAATACATAAAGGTAGATTGAAGATGGAAAATAAAATCAAGCAAACCGGCACGGCCCAAATCACGATTGAGGGCAAAAGCTATGATCTGCCGATCATGAAAGGCAGCTTAGGTGCACCGGGCATTGATGTCAGAGCCCTATATAAGCAAACTGGTCATTTTACTTTTGATCCGGGCTATACGTCCACCTGTTCAACAGAAAGCCAGATCACATTTATTGATGGCGGCGAAGGACAACTGCTCTACCGCGGATATGATGTCGAGAAACTCGCCGAAGAATCAACATCATTAGAAGTCGCTTACCTTCTAATCCACGGCGAATTGCCAAACGCCGCGGAGTATAAAGAGTTCGAAGCCACGATCACCAACCACACCATGTTGCATGATCAAATCGAAAGTTTCTTCCAAGGTTATCGCCGTGACAGCCATCCTATGTCAATGCTTTGCGGGACAGTCGGTGCGCTCTCCGGCTTCTATCATGATGATCAGCACACAACAGAAGATGAAGCCCGCAACTTGGCTATTCACCGTATCATTGCGAAAATCCCGACCGTCGCGGCGCGTTGCTATAAATATCAAGTGGGTCAGCCGCATATTTATCCGGATAATAGCCTGTCTTACGCGGGTAATTTCTTGCGTATGTGTTTTGCCGTTCCGGCTGAACCTTATGTCGTAAATCCTGTTATCGAACGCGCGATGGATAAGATCTTTATCCTTCATATGGATCACGAGCAGAATGCATCTACCTCCACTGTACGTTTAGCTGGGTCATCTGGAGCAAATCCTTATGCATGTATAGCAGCTGGCGCCGCCTGTCTGTGGGGACCATCTCATGGCGGTGCGAATGAGGCAGCCCTTAACATGCTCAAAGAAATCGGGACGGTTGATCGCATCCCTGAATATATTGCGCGCGCGCAAGATAAATCTGATCCATTCCGCCTGATGGGCTTTGGCCACCGCGTCTATAAAGCGACGGATCCGCGTGCGCGTGTGATGCGCCGCACGACCCATGAAGTTTTGGGTGAGCTTGGCATTACCAACCCAATTCTCGAAGTGGCACTTGAACTTGAGAAAATCGCGACGAATGAAGACTATTTTGTCAAACGCGGTCTCTATCCAAATGTGGATTTCTATTCCGGCATTGTTTTATCCGCGCTGGGCTTCCCGACTGATATGTTTACAGTGCTGTTTGCTCTGGCCCGCACGACAGGTTGGATTTCACAGTGGAATGAAATGCTGGAAGATCCAAGCCAGCGCATTGGCCGTCCGCGTCAACTTTATTCCGGGGCGGAACTTCGTGAATTTGTTCCGTTGAACAAACGCTAAGATAGCATAGCCAATATGGCCTGTGCTGCCTGAGCACTGGCCGTAACATCACTTGGACCGCGCATTTTATCGGTCTGAGACATCAACGCGTTACTCGCCGTGGCGCGTTTTTTTGCGTCTTCTAAGTAAGGCAAAAGCGCCGAAGACAGGGCGACGCCCGTAACATCATCTTGCACAAATTCGGGCATCAATGCCTCATCAGCCGCGATATTGACCATAGAGATATAGTCCAATTTTATCATCCGACTGACTAAGGCATAACTAATCCCGCTCAAACGATAGGCCACAACTGTCGGAATGCCTGCGCAGGCCAATTGTGTGGTGACAGTCCCAGAACATGCGAGAGCAGCCCTAGAGCAGGCCATCGCATCCAGTTTGGAATGTTCCGGCAGGAAAATGATCTCGTTCAATCTAGGGTCAGCGCCAGCGGCAGCCCCGACTTCTTCTACCACGGAGTCGGACACTGGGCTAATAATCGCCAAATCCGGAATTTGCGCCTTCAATGCCATGACAGCATCCACAAATGGTTTTGCCAATCTTGCGACTTCGGATGCTCGGCTTCCAAAAAAGACAGATAGGATTGGCCTATCTCCCAGAGCATATTGCAGTCCTATCGCATCCGGATCGCCTGCTTTATAATCCATATCAAAGACGGCATTCCCAACATATCGAGTTTCCAAACCAAGAGGTGTGAAATAGTCAGGCTCGAATGGATGAAGCGTCAAAAGACCGTCAAAAAGCCGGGCAACGCGCTTTGCGCGGGACGGACGCATGGCCCAGACTTGCGGGGCAACATATTTGATCAGTGTTTTCTCAAACCTCTGTTTGCGTAAACGCTCTGCCAATCGCACCATAAAACCATAGCTGTCCAAGAATATGACTGCATCAGGACTTGCCGCATGGATGCGTTCTGCCGCCTCTTCAATTTTGCGATAGACATGAGGTAGTTTTTTAAGCGCTTCCGTAATACCAAGGATCGCTAGTCCGTCTGTCGACATTTGGCTTGGAATACCGACTGCGCGCATTCGGTCACCACCAATTCCTACAAGCTGTACATCTGGCGCTATCGCCCTGAGCGCTTTTGCGAGATCAGCCCCTAACTGATCTGCCGAGGGTTCAACCGCAATAAGATAGATTTTCATTCCGCTTTGGGAAGCCCGGCAATGAAAAGGCCTGCTTCATCGGCTAATCGGATTGTTTCTTCACGTTCGATGACAAATGCGCCACCCGCTTCTGCGACGATTCCCGCCAGACCCGCTTCTGACGCCAGTTTGACTGTCGCCGGCCCCAGCGTAGGTAGATCAACCCTTATATCTTGGTTCGGTTTTATGAGCTTCGCAACGACGCCTTTGCGTGTCTCTGCCGTGCCTCGTAATTCCGGTGGGAGATTTAATAAACGCACCAACATCGCATCAGTCCCTTCCTGCGCTTCCACGGCGAGTGTTACGCCGCCTGCGACGACGGCAGCTTGACCAACATCCAATGCGCCTATGGCTGCAGCGATCTTACAGGCTTGCAATGCATCATCTCGATGCTCATCCATCAACGGAACGGCACCTATAACGCCCTCAGACAGCATTAAATCGGCGCAGACCTCTTGTGGCGATATAATCTTAAACCCCTCTTGCTCGAACAAGCCTAAAATATGACGCATCAAGGCATCGTCACCCTGCCCGGCTGCACGGATTGTCCCGGGAAGATGGCGCACAGCTTTCAAGTCCGGTTTCAAACGCGTAAAATCCGGGCGTTTCACGATACCCGCAAAGCAAACATGTGTGCATTTCGCCTTCCTAAGGCTTCGCACCATTTTGCCAAATTGTCCAAGTCCCATGCGCTTTGCATCGGGGTATTTTAGTTCGGGAACAAAAGGATCAAGCGCAATAACTTCTCCTAATGTCTTGGCCTCTATAGCTGCACTTCGCACATAATCCGGGAGACGCCCTCCCCCTGCGATGAGGCCTATCTGCATCTTAAGTTCCATGTCTTGGCATGCAGAGAGAGCGATTGGATTGGGTTCGAATGAATGCGACGATGTCTTGAACAAGCTCATAGTTTCCATAGAGCGCCTCGGCATCATCCAGACGCTCCGCAAAGGTACCTTCTTGCGCAAATAATAATCGATAAGCCGCGCGTAGCTCGCGAATTTGGTTGCGTGTAAAGCCGCGCCTTTTCAATCCGACAACATTCATTCCAGCCAAATGCGCAGGATTTCCTAAAACGAAACCATAAGGAATTACATCTTTCAAAACGGTTGCCATGCCGCCGATAAAAGCATGCGAACCGATGCGTGTATGTTGATGGATCGCACATAATCCGCCCAAAATCACATGATCCCCAATCGTGACATTTCCACCAATTTGTGCGCCATTTGAGACGACAACATGATTTCCCATCTGCCCTTCATGGGCAAGATGCGTTCCGACCATAAAATAACAATCATGCCCAATACGGGTAATTGGCTTTCCAATATCTGTGCCGGGATGAATATTTACATTCTCACGAAACGTACAACGCGGACCAATTTCAATCCCAACAGCTCCGCCCTGATGTTTAAAATCCTGAGGCTCATACCCCATGGAGACAAAAGGAAAGAGACGGCAAGAGTCCCCAATTTTTGTATTTCCATGTAAGTTTACATGTCCGATTAATTCGACATTATTCCCTAAAACAACATTGGGTCCGATCACACTATAAGGACCAATCTTAACACCTTGTCCAAGTTGCGCCTTGGGGTCAACGATTGCGGTATGATGGATATCTACTGTCATATAATTTATCTATAAGCTCATTTGGGCCGCAGCAAATTTCAATTCTGTCACAACACCGCCTTCGACCAAAATCTTACCATCAAATTTACAGAAGCCACGTCTTTCTTTTAATAAATCGACATGCACATCCAAAACATCGCCCGGCTTAACAGCCTGTCGAAATTTCGCCTGTTCAACACCTGTAAAAGCAATAAAAGACCCTTCCGCAATGCCGCCCTTAAGGCCCACAATCAAGGCCCCCGCCTGCGCTGCTATCTCAATTAACAAAACGCCAGGCATAATTGGCATGTTTGGAAAATGCCCCTTAAAAACATCCCAAGATGGATCAACCCATGTTTGGGCATGTATAGATGTTTCGTCTGCAGATAACACACTCCCTATAAGCTGCATCGGGTCACGATGAGGCAGGACCTCCATCACGGCGGCTCTATCCAAAGGAAATTCATGTTTAATCGGAAAGCTCATTATAATTTCGACATTTTTTTCAAGGTAGCAACCGTACGCATATGGTCTCGTATTGGCATAGCAGGGACGCCTGAATACATTTGTCCACCAGGTAAGTTCGTCATGACACCTGCAAAAGCTGCGATTATTGTTTCATCTTCTAATGTGATATGATCCGAGAGAGAAGCACGTCCGCCTAAGAGACAGTTTTTGCCAATCACGCAACTGCCGGATATGCCGGCATGCCCTGCAATCATTGTGCCTTCACCAATACTAACATTGTGTCCAATCTGTACCAAATTATCGATTTTAACGAAATTCTGGAGGGTTGTGTCTCCAAGCTGTCCACGATCAACACAACTATTCGATCCGATATAAACGTCATTCTCAATAATAACGCGTCCCAAATGTGGAATACTTTGAATACTTCCACCGGATGCAACCATACCGAAACCAGTGCCGCCAACAATTGCACCAGACTTAACGTGACAATTATCACCCATCTTCGTGAATGAGAGACGCACCAAGGGTTCAATCACACAATTCGCACCAATCACAACGCCATCATCAATGACGCTATTCGCGCCGATACGCGTGAAAGCGCCAATGCTCACATTATCACCAATCGATGCCGACGGATGAATAATTGCGGTTTTATCAATCGTAGCATCTTTGATGTCTGATCCGCCTTCCGAGACCATATCTCCGCTCAACTTAGCAAAAAGCGCACGTGGGTCATCCGCGACCAACGCGATCATTCCCGTCTCTTCTACAAGGGGTCGCAACCTCTCCGTCGTAATACAAGCTGTCGCACGGGCAGTCTTCAGTTGAGATTTGCGTCGCTTATCTGAGAAAAAAGTTATACTGCCTGAGAGGCTGCCTGCTAATTCAGATGGCACCTCTATCTTCTCGTCTGATGCGCCCTCAATCGGTAAAACAAGACCGAGCTGATGGGTTAAATCCGAAAGGAGGATTGGAGCGCGAAGAGTATAGAAATGAGGATCAATCATGGAGTGTCTTTAGCGCGAAACATGTCTGCGCAAATAAAAAAAGCAACGGATAAGGAAGAAAACCCTTTCCGATGCTTAAAATTAGTTCGCAATGCCAAGCAAAATACGAAAGGTTAGGTTTAGCCTTTACGCGGCAGACGCTCACGCGTCACAGGAACCGTCTTCATTTGGCTGTTCAGCCTAGAGATGACGAGATCTGTTACATCCGCCGGAGCGCCGTAAATGACCAAGGACTTTTCTAAAACAACATCAGCATTTCGCTCAGTTGCGATTTGCTGAATAATAGATTCAAGGCGTTTTGAAACCTGAGCAATCGCTTTAGCTTCCGTGATTTTTAATTCTTGCGCCGTGTAATACTCTTCGACCTGAAGCTTTTGCTGGTCGACTTGGAGAGATTGCGCCTGCGCTTTCAAGGCACTATCTGCACGAACAGCCTCGACGCTGCCCTTAGACTTTACCTGTTCTTGAAGAGACTTCGCTTTGGTTTCCAGCGGTGAGCGCTTCGCTTTCATCTCTGAATTTGCAGATGTGTAAATTGTCTCCAACTGACGTGCAACATGTTGACCGACTAAAGAGTCTTTCAAAACTTTTTTGGTGTCGACGACGAGAATGTTGGACTGCGCAAACGAGGAGCCTGCAAAGGCAATTGCAATTGCAAATCCTGCTGCAAGACGTGAAACTGTACGAATAAACATATTAGAACCTTGTTCTTGTTGTGAACTGAAACGACTGCCTGTCGTCATAGGGTTGCTTTACAATCGGCTGGGTGAAGTCGAACCTGATAGGTCCGAAGGGGCTCTCCCAGAAGATACTCATCCCTGCGGTCACACGCGGATCAAGCCCGTCTTCCGTGCGTTCGCAGATGACTCCTGCAACTGTAATACCTTCACATGATGAACCTACAGTGAAAAGATCACTAGGCCCATCCTGTGCGAAGCCTCTAATTCTGTTGAATTGATCAGAATCATCTAAAAGACCAACAGTCCCTGCTTCGACGAAGAAGCTCCCGAGGAGCGACGCTATACCTAGTGGGAAACTCACCTCAGCATTCGCCAAAGCAAAAGCATTGCCACCAAGGGCATTTTCTCTGATTTCAATTACGTCTTCGCCCTCACCTTGCGTCAAGAAACTCACGACACGAGGGCCAACGCCGGCATTATCAAAACCACGAAATTCGAAATTCCCTTTAAAATATCTGTCATTAATCGCGACCGTATCATTACCCCAGCCACGTATGTACCCACCGGAAAGAGAGGCAGATGCAATCACATCTTTCAAAAGACCTTTATAGGCGTTGGCACGGATATCTGTGCGGAGATAACGCACATCGCCACCAACACCTGCAAAATCTTGACTTAATTGAACGTCAAACCCCCCGGTCGGCGTAATCGGATCATTTCGACGGTCCCATGTGAATGAATAACCAAAGATAGAAGACAAACGTCCACCTAATTGGTCACAAAGCGACAAGAAGTTCCCGGAAGCCGATGAAACCCCACCCACCCCGGAGAGAGCTGCCGGACACTGGTCTTGGGATGGAAACTCAATATCTTCCTGACGCAAGGTATAGCGGCCATTAAATCGAGTATATTCAGTCAGAGGAAAAGCGAAACTAACCTGCCCGCCTGTTCGACTTTGACGGAATTGCGCTTCATCAAGCAAATCGATGGTAACATCAAAAAGGTTAAAACTCGCCGCCAAATTACGCCCCAAGAAACGAGGCTCTGTAAAGCGAAGATCAATCGAGCGACGATTGGATGAGGCTTGGATTGCAAAACGTAGCAATTGACCGCGTCCACGTAAGTTTCTCTGCGTGATATTCAAATCCACAAGAAACGCATCGGCTGAGGAAAAACCGGCGGAGAATGAGAGTTCACCCGTTGGCTGTTCCGTCACCTCAACTTCCACAATCGCACGATCAGGCGCAGAACCCTGCCGCTCAGTGACTTCAACATCTTCAAAAAACCGCAGAGAACGAACACGCGATCTAGACCGCTCCAGAAGAATTCGGTTAAACGCATCGCCTTCGACCAATTCCATTTCACGGCGAATAACCGAGTCGAGTGTTGTAGTGTTGCCAACAATATCAATCCGTTCGATATAGGTCCGCTGGCCTTCAATCACATTGAAAACCATGTCGACTGTTTTCGTGTCACGGTTCCGGTCGATCTGAGGCTGAATATCAACGAAAGCATATCCGCCAATCCCCGCTGCAAAATTCAAACTATCAATCGCGTCTTCCACACGACTAGCGTTGTAAATCTCCCCTTTTTGAAACGGGATGAGGTTCTCAAGGAAGTCTTTATTAAGCGTATCTAATTCTGTTTCGACGGAAATATCACCCCATCGATATTCATCGCCTTCATCCACCGTGAACGTGATGTAGAAATCTTCCTGATCCGGTGTCAGCTCCGCAACAGCAGAAACGACGCGAAAATCTGCGAAGCCTCGATTGGTATAAAATGTGCGCAGCTGTTCTTGGTCAAATTGAAGACGACCCGGGTCATAATTATCATTCGAGCTGAAGAATTTATACCAGCTAGACTCCGTCGTCGCCATTTCCTTGCGTAAGCGACGGTCCGGGAATTCCGCATTTCCGATGATATTGATTCGCTTAACGCCCGTGACCGGACCCTCAGTAATCTCGAAAATCAAATCGACGCGGTTTTGGGGCTGTTGAACAACTTTTGGCTCAACTGTCGCAGCAAAGCGACCTGATTGGCGATAAAGTTCAATGATGCGGGTGACGTCTTCCTGGACGCCCGAACGGGTAAAAATTGCACGAGGTTCGGCCGAAATTTCATCTGTGATCTTATCGCTTTTGAGAGATTTATTCCCTTCTAAAATCACACGGTTGATAATTGGGTTCTCAATAACGGATACTAATACATTCCCATCACGCGGATCAATGGATACATCCGCAAAAAGACCCGTCGCATAGAGCGTCTTGATAGATGTATCCATACGTGTTTCGGAATAGGGATCACCGGGCGCAAATAATAGATATGAGGCGACAGTATTGGCTTCGACCCGCTGATTCCCTTGAACTTGAATTGTTTTAATCAGTGTTGGTGCAGCATCTTGCGCAATAGCCGTCGTGCTAATCGTCGCAAAGCCAGCGCTTAGAAAAAAGGCTGCGAAAGCCAAACGCCATATCGCAATTATTTTGAGGTGAAATTTCATAATCTGTCCAGCTTAGGAGCGCATACTTATGACGTATCCAAAATCATTGATCGTCAACACAACAAATAAGGTCAACAACACTGCAAACCCAATTTTAAACCCAAACTCCTGTTTTTCCTGACTCAAAGGCCGCCCGACGATGGCTTCATAGCCGTAATAGAGAAGATGTCCACCATCCAGCACGGGCAATGGCATTAAATTCGCGACACCTAACGCAATTGAAATGGAAGCCGCCAAAAACCCCATTCTTAATAACCACGCTCTGAACTTTACACCGAATGGCGCATCTGCATTCGCGGTATCTGCCGCAACCTTTCCGGTCACTGTCGCAATTTTAACAACACTTCCCAGCTGTTTACCGTCTTCTTTAAGCGTGAGAAGGCGTGCAAGATAGGTTCCGGTCGCGCTCAACACATCGCCTGTCTGGCTAAAACCATAGCCGACAGCTTCAAGCGGGTTGTCTATTTCCTCAACCTCTCGTTCACCTGCAGTGATTCCGACACCAATCAATCCAACTTTAGACAGGCCTCCGATTTCGTCCCGAATTTCCGTGCGCTCTGGCTTTACGGACAATGTGAACTCGGTTCCATTACGCTCAATTCGAGCTTGGACAACAGTATCGCTGCGCAAACGAATATGTTGAATGACAGCCGACGAGCTCTTCATCATCTTCCCGTCCAAAGCTAGAATTTTATCACCCACTTCAAAGCCAGCAAGGTCTGCAGGCTGACCTTCTGTTACGGTGCTCACTTCAGGTGTTGAAAATTGAATACCAACCGCCAAACCAATTCCAGCAAACAAAATAATCGCGAGAATGAAGTTCGCTACCGGCCCGGCGAGAACCACCAGAGCGCGCTGCCATACCGGACGAAAATGAAAAACATCCTCAACGGCAGGCCCGTTTGAATTGGCCTCATAAGTCGCCCGAATGGCTTCTAACTGCTCAACGTCTGGATTGCTTGCGGCGCCAGCATCTCCGGAAAATTTCACATATCCACCCAGCGGTATACGAGCAACAACCCACTCCACGCCTGCTTTGGACGTCCGCCGCCATATGGGCTTACCAAAGCCAATAGAGAAACGCTCAACCGATATCCCGAAAAACCGCGCGACCGAATAATGTCCCAACTCGTGGAAGAAGACGAGAAAAGACAGGACCAGGACGAAGCTAAACGCTGCAATAAGCGTGAGAATAATTCCCGACAGCATAACGTCCCCTGATTAATCAACGCGGCTCTTTAGCCGAACTAAACACCAGAGTAGGATTGCCGCAAAGCGAACGCACTTACAAGTTTACAATATGCTCATCTACAGTGGCCCGCGCAGCGCGATCAAGGGCCATAACGGACTGCGAACAAGGCGGCGCTATGGTAAAACTCTTCGCCTTAGCATGTGTGTCTAGGGCCTGCTCGACAAGCTTGGCGATACCCAGAAATGGAATACGCCCAGCCAAGAAAGCCGCGACGGCTTGCTCATTCGCCGCATTTAAGACGCAAGGCGCTTCCCCGCCGGCCTCCAAAGCCTCGCGTGCAAGTCGTAAGGCGGGAAATTTTACCGTATCCGGCTCAAAAAACGTCAATTCAGAGATATTTGCGAAATCAAGCCGCTCAACGGGAGCTGGAATCCGCTTTGGCCATCCCATCGCATAGGCTATCGGCGTTCGCATATCCGGACTCCCCATTTGCGACAAAACTGAACCATCAATATATTCGACCATCGAATGTATGATCGATTGCGGATGAACGATGACATCAATTTCAGCGCTGGGTCGATCAAACAACCAACTCGCCTCGATCAATTCCAATCCCTTATTCATCAATGTCGCCGAATCGATACTGATCTTCGCGCCCATAGACCAGACGGGATGGTTGAGCGCATCTTCGCGCGTCACGGATTTCAGCTTTTCCATCGACGCCGTGCGAAACGGGCCGCCTGACGCCGTCAGAATGAGCCGTTTCACACCTGCACGCCCTTCCTCAAGCACCTGAAAAATCGCATTATGCTCTGAGTCGACAGGCAGAAGTGTCGCCCCGGAGGATTTGACCGCCGCCATAAACGTCTCGCCTGCACAGACGAGGCATTCCTTATTCGCTAAGCCAACATGTTTGCCCTGCTCCACCGCCGCGAGAGTCGGTTCCAACCCGGCAGAGCCGATAATCGCCGCCATTGTAAAATCCGCAGATCGGCGTGCCGCTTCAATCACAGCAGCCGCTCCAAATCCGGTCTCTATACCTGTCCCGGCCAATTTCGTGTTTAATTCTTCAGCACAGCTCTCATCTGCAAGGGCAACAAATTCCGGCCTAAATTCGAGAGCCTGTTCCGCAATGATATCTACGCTTCGATTGGCTGTCAGTGAAACAACATCATAGGTCCCGGGTGCAGCCCTGCGAATAATATCAAGCGTATTCTTACCGATTGAACCGGTAGACCCCAAAACTGAAATGCGTTTGGTCATTAGATCGGCCAGATACTCGGGAACAATAGAAGAATAAGCCAAAAACCAATAATGGCCGCCATAAGGCTATCCAGACGGTCCAGTAAACCACCATGTCCAGGCATTAAACCGCCCGTATCTTTGACATTCAATTTGCGCTTCACACCGGACTCAAAAAGATCGCCCACCACTGACAATATGGCCAATGGGAGAGCAAGCAAGGCGCCAGACAACCAACCAATTCCTATAAAGTGCCCTAAACCGGCCCCAAGCAAGACAGCCAGAGCTTGTCCGGAAAAGAATCCTGACCACGTCTTATTGGGTGACAATTTAGGCGCTAGCTTCGGGCCACCTAGCGCAGACCCCCCAAAATAAGCTCCGACATCGGCCCCGATCACACAGGCTATGACAAACAAAAGACGCTTAAACCCAGCTGTATCAAACCCAATCTCATTACCTCGCAGCCCCACCATTAAAAGGGTGGGTAAGATAATATAGATTACACCCAAAGCCGCCCAGATCATCCGGGACCGCTTAACCTCACCCGTCCGAACAGCCTGAATGCCGATAACAGAAACTGCCGTAATCAAGATACATAATGCAGCATATCCAAAATTATATTGAACGGTGTAGATAACACACGCAAGCAAACCTAAAATCGGCGTCAGAAAAGCCGGCAGCGCAGGCCGTGGGTCGCTCATCCGAACCCATTCAAATAACATCCGTCCGCCGAAAACGCCCGCCAGTATGGCCCAGAGCCAACCGCCAAAATAAAACGGCGCCAGACACAAAAGAATAAGTCCAATAGCTGAAATCAGCCGAACCCACACTCCGGAAAATTTTGGATTTTCGACGGAACGCTCTGCCATTTCAGGCCACTTCTGACGCGTCTAGATTGCCAAAGCGCCTACTCCGCGAATTATATTCATGGATCGCAGCCTTCAGATCTGCCAATCCAAAATCGGGCCAAAGTACATCTGTAAAAACAAATTCGGCATAGGCCGCCTGCCAAAGCAGGAAATTACTTATCCGCTTCTCGCCCGATGTCCGAATAACCAAATCGACATCTGGTAAATAGGCCGTATCTAAAAATTTGCCAAATGCGTCTTCCGTCATGTTTTGCAGATCATGACCGGCGCTTGAGGCTTTTGCGGCTGCGCGCAGAATTTCATCGCGGCCACCATAATTAAATGCGATATTTAAATGAAACGCTGTGTTGTTTTTGGTCGTCTCCTCAACCCTTTTTATCAAGACAAGCAGATCAGAGCTTAGCCCTGCACGCGACCCTAAAATGCGAACCCGAACATTGCGGCGATGAAGCGTTTCCAGATCGCTCTCAACATATTCCCTTAGGAGATTGAAAAGCGCAGCAATTTCTGCCTTGGGGCGGGTCCAGTTTTCCGTCGAAAAGCTATAAAGCGTCAGACATTTAACACCAATTTCCGACGCATCTTCCACGACACGCCGAACGGTTTTCACACCTTGCGTATGTCCAAAAACTCTAGGTCTGTGACGCGCACGCGCCCACCGACCATTCCCATCCATGATGATCGCAATATGCGCCGGCATTCCGGTATATGTCGGCGTCGGCTTCACCTAGACCTGCATGATCTCTGCGGATTTGGTTTCAAGCGCCTTTTCGATTTCTGCAATCACGGCGTCAGTCGCTTTCTGCGTATCATTTTCATGGGCCTTGCGCTCATCCTCACTCATGCCGTCTTTCTCGGCCTTTTTGAGCGTTTCCATCGCGTCGCGGCGCACATTACGGACCGCGATTTTTGCATTTTCAGCGTAAGTCCCCGCGACTTTCGTGAGGTCCTTACGGCGCTCTTCCGTGAGAGGCGGCATGGGAATGCGGAGCGTTTGCCCGTCCACGACAGGATTAATGCCCAAATTAGATTGACGAAGGGCCTTCTCCACGGCTGCAACCTGTGTCTTATCCCAAACACTAACTGACAACATGCGCGCTTCAGGTACACTGACATTCGCGACCTGATTGAGCGGCATAGATGATCCGTAAGCCTCAATCGTGATATTATCGAGCAGGGCCGTATTGGCACGACCTGTGCGCAAACCTGAAAATTCAGTTCGCAAAGCCGCTACGGCCCCGTCCATACGTTTGCGATAATCCGCAATGTCAAAATCATCGGCCATCCGGCCCTCCTTCATTCCAACCCGTCCTAACAGCCCGATAAGGCGAAATCAGGACCCAATTATGGTACATACACCGTTTCCGGCCATAACACGATCAAAACCGCCCTGATCAGCCAGTGAGAAAACTATAATTGGGATTTTGTTTTCTCGCATCAAGGTGACAGCCGCCGCATCCATAACACGCAGATCATCAGATAGCACTTTATGATAGCTGAGCTTATCATAACGTTTCGCATCCGGATTGGTTTTTGGGTCGCTATCATAAACGCCGTCGACTTGGGTGCCCTTCAACAAGGCATCGCATTCCATCTCGGCTGCACGCAGCGCAGCCGCCGTATCCGTCGTGAAATAAGGGTTTCCCGTTCCGGCAGCAAAGATCACAACCCGACCTTTTTCCATATGACGGGCAGCTTTCCGACGAATGTAAGGCTCGCAAACCGTTTGCATAGGGATGGCGGATTGGACACGGGTGTCCACGCCCAATTCTTCCAAAGCGCTCTGCATAGCCAGCGCATTCATGACTGTTGCCAACATACCCATATAATCAGCTGTCGAACGTTCAATGCCAGCCGCCGCGGAAGACAAACCCCGGAAAATATTTCCGGCCCCAATCACTAAAGCGATTTCCAGCCCTTTGTCATGCGCGGCTTTAATCTCACCCGCAAAGCGTTTCACCGTATCTGTGTCAATGCCGTAGGCTTTGGAGCCCATCAAAGCTTCGCCGGAAATCTTCAGCAAGACACGTTTATACTTATAATCGCTGGACATGAACCTTCCCATGATCAGGGCGTGCGACATGCGACTCCCCACTTTGAGCGTGAATATAGGCATGAGAGGCGTGAGGGCTAGTGAAACTTACGCTGAAACAGTATTATGATCAGCTATCATTGCGTCCAGAGCATAAAAAAAGCCGCCCACCCTCTCGGATGCGCGGCCCATATTTGGTAATTTTGAGAAAGTAGGTTTAGGAGCCTGCAACCGCAGCCGCGACTTCAGCCGCGAAATCTTCTTCTTTCTTCTCAATGCCGTCGCCAACTTCCATACGGACATAGCCCGTCATTTTGATGTCAGCACCAAGTGCCTTGGCTTCATTCGCGATGATTGTTTCAACATTGTGATCAGGGTCCATGACGAACATTTGCGTCATGAGAACAGACTCTTTGAAGAATTTGACCATACGGCCCTCAACCATTTTGTCGACAATTGCTTCCGGCTTCCCAGATTCGAGCGCTTCAGCTTTCAGCATATCACGCTCTTTGGCGACAACGGCTTGGTCCAGATCACCTGTTGTCAGCGCCAATGGAGATGTCGCCGCAATGTGCATGGCAATTTTTTTCGCCAAATCAGCAAGCTTCGCTGTGTCACCTGTCGACTCTAGTGCAACCAAAACGCCGATCTTGCCCATTCCGGCTGCGGCCGCATTATGAATGTACCCTTCAACAACACCTGAAGAGACTGTCAACTTTGACATACGACGCAGGGTCATATTCTCACCGATTTTGGCAACAAGGTCAGTCAAGAATGTTGTGACAGTCTTCCCGTCAATATCCGCTTCACGCAGAGCGTCTGTATCGTCTACGGAAAGCGCTGTCGTTGCGATTTTAGCAACAGCGGCTTGGAAGCCTTCATTACGCGCAACAAAGTCCGTTTCAGAATTGACTTCAACCAGCACACCAGTTGTGCCCTCTGTTGCAACCGCGACAAGACCTTCAGCGGCAACACGGCCGGATTTCTTATCCGCTTTTGCGATACCCTTTTTACGCAACCAATCAATCGCGGCTTCGATATTACCGTCATTTTCGGTGAGCGCTTTTTTACAATCCATCATGCCTGCGGACGTCGCGTCGCGCAGCTCTTTGACAAGTTTAGCTGTGATAGCAGCCA
>CAZBDT010000048.1:0-15825 GCA_964490745.1 uncultured Algimonas sp. | reverse complement strand
GGGAGGGCTCAGAGCATTCGCAATACCGCAACCGCATTAGCAGAGCCCAACCACCCACACGAACATCCCAATTAAAACGATAAACGAAAGAGAGAAACGAAGCGACAGAGAAAACGGAAAATAAAATATATCGTCATCCTAGGGCTTGACCCTAGGTTCTCTGATGCAATCTCGCGTTCAGGATTAAAGATCCTCGGTACAAGACCGAGGATGACAAAGAAGTTTGGATTGGCAGAAAATCAATCCTGATCGTCGCGCGTTTGCGCGAGGGCCAACGCTTGGAAATCTGCGTGGAGTTGCGGGTCTTCCGGGCTGAAGAATTGCAGCATGATAATCCCGATCGCGTTATTTTTGGGATCGACCCAGAAATTTGTCCGCGCCGCCCCGCCCCAGCCAAATTGACCGGGATAGAGCCCCGAGCTCGCTTCTTGTTCGGGCGTCGTCGTCAGTTGTATAGACCCGCCATAGCCATGGCCTGCTCCTGTTTCGCCGCCAATCCAAGGGATCAAAACGGGAATATCGCCCAAATGATCACGCATCATCAGGCGGACGGTCTCAGGCTCTAAAATCCTGACGCCGTCCACTTCGCCTTCGTTCAAAAGCAAGCGCGCAAATTTCAGCCAATCATCCGTGGTCGAGGTCACACCGCCTCCACCGGACTCAAATTTACCGTCCATCGTAAAGGGCGAGCTTTGACCGTCTTCTGCGAGGACGAAACTCCCATCGGGTTGCAACATGTAATTTGACGCAAAGCGCGACTTTAATGCTGGCGCAACTTTAAAGCCGGTTTCCGTCATGCCGAGTGGGCCGAGGAATCTCTCTTCTAGAGCTTCGCCCAAAGTTTGACCTGTCACGACTTCCGCGATGCGTCCCAACACATCAATGGAATAGGAATAGAACCATTGCTCACCCGGTTGTCCGAGAAGAGGCAGGTTCGGCATTTTCTCCATATTCTCCGCCATGGAGGTTTGCGGATCGAACAGCCCCGCTTGCTGCCACGCCTCTTCAATCGGGTTTCCACCGAAGATACCATAGGCCATGCCGGACCGGTGGAGCAGCAAGTCTTCAATCGTCATGGGACGGGCTTGGTCATCATATTTCGGTTGCCCGTCTTCGCCAAGACTTACCACCTTCATTTGCGCGAGTTGGGGGATATATTTCGAGGCGGGGTCAGAAAGTTTGAGTTTCCCTTCTTCCATTAAATCCATGATCAGCGCCGAGGTCATGGGCTTGGTCATGGAATAGACGCGGTAGACCGTATCAGAGCTCACAGGCGTATTTCGCTCTCTATCCGCCAGACCAAAACTATTGCGGTAAACCGTCTTGCCCTCATCATAGACCAGCGCTTGCACCCCGATGACCTCGCCGCGCTCTACCGCGCCGGAAAGAAGTGTATCCATGGCAGCCGTATCGAAGGATGAAGTTGCCAGCGTCTCAGTTGGGGTGTCGGGCGAAAGATCTGCACCGGATGTACAGGCTGTAGCGCCCAGAATAAGTGTTGAAAGAAGCCAAGATTTAAAATGTGTCATACCCTAATCTTTCGGCTTTTTTCGATCTGGTCAAGACAGCCATTTTGCGGCACAGCCATGCAATGATGATTTGGATTCAACGCATTCTTCTGGGCGTTCTTCTGCTGTATCTTGTTGTGACGGCCCTAGCCTATTTTGCGCAGCGAAAAGCGATCTATTTCCCACCGGACTTTTATCATTCCCCGCCTGCTGACATGACCGAAATTAGAACCGCCTCCGGCCATCTGGGCTGGTACGTACCCGCCCAAGAGGGACGCGCGACAGTCATGGTCTTTCACGGCAACGCCTCTTCTATTGACAGTAACATGCATATTTTTCGGGATTTGCAGCGAGCCGGATATGGCGTTTGGTCAGTGGGCTATCCCGGCTATCCGGGAACAGATGGCAAGCCCACTCAAGTTAATCTGGTGACGGCTGCCCGCGATCAATATAAACATCTCTCAGATATGGGGGTGGAGACAATTGTGTTTTACGGGACATCTTTGGGTAGCGGGGTTGCCTCTCAACTCTCCCAAACGCATGCGCCGGAGCTTCTCATACTCGACGCCCCATTTAATTCCGTCGCGGATATGGCGCGCAGCCAAATGCCCTTTCTGCCGACAGGTCTTTTGTTGAAAGATAAATGGCGCTCAGATGTTGCCATCAAAGATCTGGATAGACCCCTCATCTGGATTCACGGCACCGCGGACACCATAATTCCGATATCACAAGGACAGAAACTCTATGATGGATATTCCGGCCCCAAATCGGCTCATATTTTAGACGGTGCGACCCATATCAATACATGGCTCAATGGGGGGCGTGAGATCGTCTTAGAGGCTCTTGATAAATTGTGAGAATAACCCACCAGATTTAACCTATCGCTCACATTTTCTTTGCCATAGACCATATATATGAACGCTCCACTTTCTCTTAACTCTGTAAACAAATCCTTTGGCGGAAAAGCCGCCGTGACTGATGTGTCTTTCACAGTGAAGCCCGGCGAGATTGTCGGGTTTTTGGGGCCAAATGGGGCCGGGAAAACGACGACTCTCCGCATGGCCTTAGGGCTGATCAAACCGGATAGTGGCACGGTGGAGCTCTTTGGGGAAGCACCCGGTGAAGCTGCATTTGGGCGGATTGGATTTCTGCCCGAAGAGCGGGGTCTGTATAAGAAACAAACCGCCCGCGAAGCCATCGCCCATATGGCGCGGTTAAACGGATTAAGTAAGAAAACCGCCTTCCCATTAGCTGATGACCTTCTCGACAAATATGGCTTAGGCGAAGCCAAGCGCAAAAAGATCAAAGACATGTCTAAAGGCATGGCGCAGAAAGTTCAGCTTCTTGCCGCCATTGCCCATGACCCGGAATTTCATATTTTGGACGAACCTTTTTCCGGTCTCGATCCCGTCAATCAACAAGTCTTGGAAGAGATGGTCCGCGAGATTGCGTCACGCGACCGCACCATTGTTTTCTCGACCCATGTCATGGAACATGCAGAGCGCCTTTGCGATCGCATAATTCTGATGGCGTCTGGACAAAAGGTGTTTGACGGCACAACGGAAGAAGCGTTAGCCCAAGCCCCGCGCCGCGTGATTTTGGGGTCAGAAACGGATGGACTGACAGATTTGATCGAACCTTTCGCAGCCGCAGTTGAGACACGGGCCAGTGGCGATTTGACCCTGACGCTGAAACCGGGTGCGCAGGCCCATGATATTTTGGAACGCTCTGTGGCGCAAAATCTGCGCCTGTCCCGATATGAACCCATTCGCCCAACATTACATGAGGCTTTTGTCACTTTGGTCGGTGAGGATGTTCGTCAGGATATGAACTCGAGCGCTGGAAAGACTAAACCTTCCGACGCAGTGGAGATTTTCGAATGAGCCTTCTTCCAAAAATCAATCTACGCCGCACCTTTCTGATCGCGCGTCGGGATTATCTGGGTTACGTGAAAACCTGGGGCTTCTGGATATCTTTCTTACTACCTTTTATTTTCGGGGCCTTCGGATTTTTCATGGCCACAGCCGATCTGAAACTCAGCCCGACCCAGCAGATTACAATCCTTGATGAGACGGGCCAGCACAAGGACAGGTTGCTCGACCTCTATGATGAAATGATGGAGGACCGCGCAAAAACGGTTCTGGCGACCAAAGCGTTTTTCATACAGGATAAAAAGGTCAGGCGTGAATTTCAGATCATTTTAGATGCCGACGGAATAAAGGCCGCACAGGATTTTATAGCTGAAAACGTCCCGGGTCTTTCAACGGATTACGAAGCGCCAAAAGCCACATTCAGATTTATAGACCCTCCAGCTGAGACACTGGCGGGTCTTTTGCCCTATCTGAAGAATGAGAAACAATTAGATGTTGAGGGCGAAAACACCACACTTGGCGGTGTCGTCATTTTCAAACCCGGCGCTGACCCCGCCCAGCCAGAAACAGAATATTGGACAAGTAACGTCAATAAAACCGAAGCCACAAACCTAGCGGATCGGTATTTGCGACGCCTGGCCCGTATCAGCTATTTAGAAACGGGCGGATTAGACGTCAAAGAATTGGATCGGCGCGTTGCGCGCGCGCCGGAATCCAAGCTTTTTGACCCGACTAAGACTGCAGAAGATGCGCAAGATGTGAATTCCAGCGACACCGTTCCCTTTATCGTTGCGGGTGTTTTGGCGGCGATGCTATGGCTGACCGTTTTCTCCGGTGCCTATATGTTGCTGACTTCCATGTTGGAAGAAAAGCTCAATAAGCTCTTGGAAATGATGCTGGCGACAACGCGCTTTTCAGAGATCATCCTGGGTAAGTTATTAGGGGTGGCCGCACTGACCCTCTCAATGATGGCACCTTATATCCTTGTCGGGATTGCAGGCGTCATCGGATATGTTTTCTTTGGTCCGGACCAAGATGTCGTCAAAGGTCTGATCTCATCCTTTGATACTAAAATGATTGTTTTCCTGATCATCTATCTCATTCTTGGCTATATTTTATATGGGGCGTTCTTCATTGCTCTGGGGTCTTTATCGTCGTCGATGCAGGACGCCCAAACGCTGACGACGCCGATCCTATTTATCCTTATGGCGTGCATCATCGTCATCCCCATGGGCATTTCAGACCCTGACAGCCCGCTCTTACGGATCGCGACCTTTATTCCGTTCTCTGCGCCTTTTGCGGCCATTGTCCGTTTGCCGTCTGACCCACCGCTTTGGGAGTTGATTTTATCGACGGCCTTTCTCACCCTTCTTTGCATCGGCACCATTGCTCTTGCGGGACGGATTTTCCGCTACGGCGTTTTATCCGGCGCAGGAGCGGAAGTCGTGATCGCGTGGTTTAAACGGGTTGTTCTGCGACGCAACGTATAGATGACTTGCAGAGCGAAGGTCCCTATATAGTGGTCATGAGCCAACCCGATCACATACGCGACGCCATCTTAAAAGCGGCTTTGAAAATAGCGCCTTTTGAAGGCTGGACAAGACTGACTCTCAAACGTGCCGCCCGTGATGCAGGATATCCGGAAGGCGCGGATGAGCTTTATTTTGAACAGGGTGTGGCGGACCTGCTTACCCATTGGTCAGATCAATTAAATGCGCAGACAGAGGCGGACATCAGCGCCTTGGATTTAGACCAAATGAAAATTCGGGACCGTGTGACGCAAGGCGTTCTTCTCAGACTAGAAGCCATAGGGCGTCATGAAGAAGCCGCACGGCGCGCCTCTTCCCGCCTCGTCCTCCCTGACTTAGCTTCAACAGGCGTTAAACAATTATGGGCCGCAGCCGACACGATTTGGCGCGCCATTGGCGATACCTCAACCGATGCGAATTATTATTCTAAACGCGCAATCCTGTCTTCTGTCATTGGCGCGACCCTGCCCGTTTGGTTGTCAGATCAATCAGAAGATAAGGCCACAGCGCGTGCCTTTCTGGATGCTCGCATTGAGAATGTGATGGGTTTCGAAAAGCTGAAATGGCGCGTGAAAAGCGCAACGAAAAATATGCCTGAACCCGCCGAAATTCTGGGGCAATTGCGTTATGGTGGATTGGACTTCCTCACCAAGCCCAAGAAAGGCCGCGCCCGTCGGCGGCGTTATTCGCGCTGAGCCGTTTGTAGAGCTTGCTGCCAGACGGAGTTTGCCAGCTCTTGGAATATCTCTGATGTTTGCGTCTCCGTCGTCGCAACGGGACATCCTTGATCCCCGCTTTCGCGGATCGACATATGCAAAGGCGCTGCGCCTAAATAATTAATACCCAGCTTATCCGCATCTCTTTGCGCCCCGCCCGTTCCAAAGATATGATGCTGCGTGTCGCAATTTGGACAGGTAAAAACGGCCATATTCTCAATTAAGCCGAGCACCGGAATGTCCACTTTTTCAAACATGGCCACCCCTTTTCTGGCGTCGAGTAAGGCAAGGTCTTGCGGGGTCGAGACGATGATAGCTCCGCCCGGTTTAATATCTTGCGCCAACCCAAGCTGCGCATCCCCCGTGCCCGGCGGCATATCAATCAACAGCACGTCCAACTCGCCCCAATCCACATCCCATAACATACGGGCAATCGCGCCCTGCACCAGCGGGCCGCGCCAGACGATCGGACTGTCATCCGGTGTCAGATAGGCAATCGACATGGTCTGCACGCCATGGGCTTCTATTGGAACGATGATCTTCCGCTGCCCAACCGGGATGGCGCGCGCTTGCTTTCCGGATGTTCCGAACATCATCGGCAAGCTGGGCCCATGAATATCTGCATCCAGCAGACCGACCCGCAGACCTGATTTCTGCAGGGCCACGGACAGATTAGCCGCCATTGTTGATTTCCCGACCCCGCCCTTGGCAGAGGATATGGCGATGATCCGTTTAACTTCGCCGTCGCCTTGAACGCCGTCCGGGCGTTTGGCCTGATGGGGGTTCCCGCGTGGACGCCCGACAATTTGCGGACCGGGTTTATGCGCGGATAGGATAACTTGCGCTTTGCTGACACCGTCAAGTTTTTCCAGCGCCGCTTGCGCCGCTTCGCGAATAGGGAAGAACTTCTCCGCTTGGGGCGGCGGGATTTGCAAGACCGCCTGAACCGTCCCCTCAACATATTCTAATATCGAGAGTCGCCCGGCCGCGATAATATCGCCTGACTTTACGGGATCGCTGATCTCAGCCAGCGCTTTAAGGGCGAGGTCTTCAGAATAGGACATTATTGCGGCGCAGGCGTTGCTGAAGAGGTCGGCTGCGGCGCACAGGCCAAGCGCATTTGCCCTGCGGGTGAGAGGCGGATGGCAGGCTGATCTTTATCCGCAAAATTGACGAACAGGTCCCCATTGCCAGCAACCGCAAATCCCTTTGGATTATTCGGCAGAGCCACAACATGATCGAGGCGCGGGTCGCCTTGCGTAAGGTCTAGCCGATAAGCTGAAACATCCAGAGCGCCCCCGCCCCATCGATCAATAATCCAGAACCGAGAGGTGGTGTCACCTAACCGGAGAGCCCGGTCTGGCAGGATAGCCATTGGCGCAGAGAACCCTGCAATTTCCTTCGCGAGGCCCGATTGATTGTCATAATGTAGAAGCGTCCCACCAGACTGTGCTATTCGGGCATTCTCCAAATCATAGCCTGCTAACCATCCTGTGCGCGTGGGATGGGCACTCGTCAAATATGACCGCTTCAAGGATATGCGGGATTGATTATCTGTGACCATCCACCCTTCATCAAAAAACGGCATTTGATTCCGCATGTCATCTAAGTCAAGCGTCGGAAACCTGCAGTTTTGAGCGGGCTTGGACAGCGCGGGAAGACGCAGACGTCGGCGCGCCGCATTCGCGATAGAGGTGACGGATGCGTTTATTCGGCGTTTAATCAACGCATTATAGCTAGGTTTTGCAAGAGATAGACCTTGCGTAAAAGATCGCTGCGCATTCGATTGAAGCAAGGTTTTTATGACCTCATCATAAACACTCTGACCGGCATAAAATGGCGCAATACGATCTAAATTTATCCAATTCTCTGACTTTGCAATATTCCAAATAAGACCCATAGCGCGATCAGCACCTGACGCTTTTAGAAAGGGAAGGTATTGATCTTGGACGACGACAGGCTGACCCTTGGTCAGATAAGAAAGCGCTTCTGCCCGCGCAGGATTTAAGCTCGGGAAACTCTTTGGTTTCATCACCATCAATCCGTGCAAACCAGCCGCACGCGCGCGTGGTGACAGCTTTGGATCGCCCGACATATCAATCGCAAATTTAAGGTAAAACCCATCAGCCCGTGCCTGATTCCGTCTGGCCAGCATTTGGCCAATCGCGCGAGATTGTGCAGCTGTTTCGAGCCGCTCCATTTCCGCCAATAAGAGGTTGAACGCGCGAGACGGACTATTTCGGTAAAGCGACGCATAGGCAGCTGAAACAATATCGGCTTGACCACTGCGCAATAATGCGGCGAATTGCGGTTCTTTATTCAGAGAATTAAGACGCGATAGGTATGGCGCCGCTTCACCTATAGGATCAAATTGTAAGGCCGCTAATAAAGGATCCGTCAGAGAGTCTGATAATGGGAGACTTCTGATTGGTTCTGGCAATCTCAACAACGCAAGACGGGCTTGTTCACGGACATCGGCATTGGGATGGCCTAAACTCCTGAGAAGCAAATCCCGTGACAATGGATGAGCATCTTTCAATAAAGGCAAATAAGCTTGCGCCTTTTCAGGCGACCAATGGCGTTGTAATTGCTGCCGCAATTGAGGCGTTAAAGGCCCCATAGCTGAAATCAACTTGGCTATATCAGCATGCCCCGCTTCGCTCTTGAGAATATCAAATAAGGCGTTTTGGCTCTTTGCTCCAAACCGACGGAGCTCGGTTTCAAGGACGGCATAATCAAATTCAGACGCATCGTGGCGGCGGATGATATCGAGACATGTTTTGAGCGATGCACAAACTTGCCGCTCTTTTGGCGTCAGCTCTTTTGACTGTGCGGAAACAGCACTTGAGACGCAAAGAGCTGCCGCCAGTATAAAGATTGGTATGATGTTAGAACGAAACACACCCCGCCATAGGTGATGCAAGAGACGGCAACAAGATGTCTCGCGCGCTTTAAGCAGAGAGAGCAGGCATAGCGGTTGATGAGAAAGGGGCGCGGGTCCTGACGATACAAGTCAATCTGTCACATTACATCGCGCAGATTTCGCAACATCAGCACCCGCAACGCACTCGTCTCAATACGCAAATTTGGCCTGCCTCTACGGCAAGAGGCGCGGTTTAGGTTTAACAATCCGACGAAGCGCGATGGGCACGCCTCTAAAGTGGGAATTCCGGATTCCAAATCATATCACACGAAAGACCTCCAAACATATGAGACTGTCGCTGTAAAACAGAAACGCCTCGGCTCGTCTGAAACATAAACTTAAAAGATCACACTGTTTTACGTCCGCAAAGGTCCGGTTATAGCGCTATATCTTGAAACTCTATTTCATCCCTCGCTAAGAGTACCTTTGATACTTATGAAATCATCTAAATCTAGGCACCCTACGATCGTAGGGTGAAATGAAATAGTGTTGTGTAATCAGGACCACAATTGAAAGGTGTATATCTTGCGAAAGACCATTAGCGTTCCCCCACCCGCAGATTTTGCAAATTATAGCCCTTCAGAGTTATTTAGGTTCTTTTTTCAACTCGGGCGATGGACTGAAGACAGTTTCAGTGATGATCTTCAGAATTTCACACGCGGAAAACTCGTCAGCACAGTCACGATCAGTAAATGGAAAAATAGGGATGTTGTCCCAGCGCGTTATTCTGGCCCACTCCTTAAGTTAATTGAAAAATCAGTAGATACTGGTTTATCACAGGACTGGGTGAGAGCCTTTGAAACGGTTTGGGCTCACCGCTCTTCGGGGCGAGAAGTGAAAGCTGGCTTTGATGATCCCGTATCACGCGCGAAAATGATAATCGCTCAGCATAAAAAGTGGATCCAATATCTATACAACTCTTGTGAACATGAAGATGCCGCCGCAGCTATTGATTTATACGTTCCCCTACAAATTTATGATGCAGACGGGCCTAATCACACGCCGCTGGATGTAGAGGACCTGCTAGAGAATTCAGAGCTCACAAGTTGGACCTTGATCAGTGGCGGTCCCGGGGCAGGCAAGTCGATGACAGCCTTACACATTGCAAACATGCTGCATGGAGAGAATTTAACGCCTATCTATCTGAGAGGCAGTCGACTTTCCAATATCGACATTGATGTCACCGAGCCGGGTCAAATGATCACGGATTCTTTTTCATTCAGATCTTTCCTTAAACACTTCCGCGCTTCGGCCTCGCAAACAGGATACCTGATTCTGGATGGTGTGGATGAAATCGGACTAGCCTCACAAGCTTCATTAGGGCCTTTAACCCAAATTTTATCCGAACTCGTAGCGGAGCAAGCCGCCTGCGCAGCACATGGGAAAGCTCTCAAAATCATAATCCTAGGACGAGACGCCCATATACAAGCCGTTATAAAACACACGCCTTTGAACGATTACAAACATTTCAAGATTATGGCGCTTGATGGCAGCTATCCCGATCTAGAGAGACATTCAGATGGCTTAAAAGGTGAAGACTTTCGTGAGCTCTGGTGGGCAAAATACTTGGCCGCAACAGGCAATATGACTGACCCAAGCTTGCCTGATTTTCTGACGACAGAGTATGATGATTTTTTCGAATTCGGAACTGACCCGCTCCTCGCAACACTGATTTGCAAAGCCGCACTTCAAGGTGAAACGCAAGAAGCCGCCCCGCAGCTTCCGCATGAACGCGTGAACGCACTGACTTACATGTCCAATAAAAACGCAATCTACAAAACGATTTTTGATCAACTACTCTCCAGCAACCGCCATCCTATTAGATCAGATCATATCCTCAACGCTCTGCAACATATTGCCATTCAGATGTGGCAAAATGGAGAGCACAAGACTGTCGCTTTAGATAAAGTATATCGAAATATTCAGGACGAAAATATAAAAGCTGTATTTCGAGCGTTAAATCTATCGGAAGCAGCAAGTGACGCATCGCCGGATTTGCTTGCCACCGCTTTTTATTATCGTGTCAATTTTGACGAGACTACCCCGTCGCAAAACAACTTTGAATTCACCCATAAAACATTCGCAGAATATTTGATCTCCAACTGTCTCTTTGACGCATTCACCCAATTGATCACAACATTAGGAGATCATGTAGCCTTCGAAACTGCCTTGCAGCAATGGATTCATATTTCACATAGTGGCCGTCACGATCCCAGCCTCGGAGATTTTTGCCAGAAAGAGGCGGCCCTCAGATTTGATACTTTATCTAATTTGGATTTTGATCAGGCTCTGCAAATAATCAAAGAGCATTTAAACGGTGCCCATTTCACTGACCCTAAAACCGCTTCTATTGCCCATATTCAATCCTCTGCCAGTCTCTTGTTTTTCATCTGGTCATGTCTGAATTTGGAACGTCATAAGCAAACGGGGCAAAGCTATAAACTCTCTCAAAAAGACAGTGCATTTAACCTCCATGATTTAAAATCCATACAAGCCCCCAATGGATTAGACATTTCGACAGGGACGCGCCTTGAGCCCATTTTAAAACATCCGAGTTTTTTAACGCAATCTCTCTCAGCCCTAACAGTTCGGGCTGTAGATTTAAGTCAGTTAAGCTTGAGCTTAGGTCATATGGAATGCACGTCTTTTGACGAGACAAGTTTCGCGATGACCCATTGGAGCCATGTCAAAACTAGCAAGTCCCGTTTTTCTCGCTCTATTTTTCAACAAGCTATTTTTCATCAATGGCGGGTATTAGAGTCGGACTTTAACATGTGTCTGTTTCATGGCGCACGCTTCCAAAGTGCCAATTTTTCCAATTGTCATTTTAAAGGCACATATTTTTCGCAATGTCATTTTTCCGAAATTGATTTCACAACGTGCCATTGGGAAGATGTTATATTTGACAGATGCATTTTCACAGATTGTGTTTTCAGTTCAAAAAAGACCGTTTCGATGCCGGCGAGTATAGACTTCAGGTATTGTACCCTGATGGAAGCTGATCAAAATCAGACTTCACAAATCAAAAATTACACACTTACATCAGGAATTGGTGAGATTTTATAACTATCTTTCAACGCTTTAAAAAACAAACGTAAGAATAAGCATAAGATCGGTTAATGGCGCAAAAGACCGAGCCTGTATAAAACCCGACAGAACCGGGGATGGCCTTATGCTCTTACGAAAACAAAATGCAGCACGTTCAATTCGTGCTTTAATATTTAAATCATTATTCGTGAAGCGGCGGCAATCATTTTGCACGCCCGTCAAGATAGCTTCGACGCGCAAATGACCTCACACTCTCATACAATGCGTATAGGACGACGGCACGCTTTGTCATTTACGTGGCGGTTTCTGAAACTTCTTCTCGCATTCCTGAGTCGTGCCGTTTTTAAATCCATTAGAGTTGAAACTATTTTGGCAGCCTTTGCCGAAATCTATTCAACCTTATGGGATTTGGCAGAGCACTCTATCTCTCACCAAGACTTCAACCTACCCTCTGCCTTGGGAGACGGCCCGGTTCATAAGGTCAATGCTCAGCTCTCTAAACTCTATGGTATGCCCTTTGCCAGCTTGTCATTTGGCGGATCATCCGGTGCTTTGCTAACAGTGTTAACGGCCGTCTTGCCAAAGCTGCACCCCCACAAAGATATCGTTCTCTTTGACGATATTTGCCATCAAAGCGCAATTGGCGGCCTCATCTTTGGGCGTTGGAAAGCCGTCCGCATACCCCGAAACTTACATCCCAAGCACCATACAGTTCTCCCGCTAAAATTAGCAACAATCAAAGCCAGCGTAGAAAAATATGGCGCGAAGCGAATTGCGGCGCTTATTCTGGTTCTTCCTTCTTATGATGGCTTTCGATCTCCTTCAGAGGATCAGAAAATTTATGCTTTTGCAAAAGCGCATGGCATTTCCGTCATTGTTGATGGGGCTTGGGATGCTATGCGGTTTCGTCAAGATCAGAGCGAAAACAATGCCCTTGAAACTCTTTGTGATGTCTGGGTGTCCAGTCCACACAAACGCGGTCTCACCCCCTCCAGTTTAGGATGTGTCCTGACACATGATAAACAGATCGCCCAGTTTTGGGACGAGACTTTGGACCTCGGCTTTCGGTCTTCAAGTGTTTCATTTGTTGATATTATGATCGCAGAACATCGCCTGAGTCAGATATTATCGGGGCATTGGGATAAAGCTTTTGCCCAAGCTGAGACAGCCGCAAACTTACTCCGAACAAGGGTCACCGAAATCCATCCGGATATTCGCTGCGTTCAGGCTGAAGATCTGGGGGCTGAACAAGGGGATGTCACACATATATTAATCAGCACGGCGAACCTCCCCGCTTTAGATGCGCGGGATTGGGCGAATACACTTTCGCAGTATTTTGCTCTGGATGTAGAAAAAACAACCCCTTCAACGCTCCTGCTCATCTGCGGATCACCCAGCCATCTCAAGCAGATCCCGTCAATAATTTCGACGCTCAGGCGATCGTTGCGACACACACTTGATCAAAGATAGGAACATTAAATGGACCGTGAAACAGATACGCTTGAAACAGCATGGGACGCCTATATCGCGCCGACGGAGCGTATCGCATTGGATCAAGCTGATGGACGCGTAGCCGCGTCTATCATTCGCCAATACCCACCCGGAGTGCCGGATATAATTCCGGGCATGCGGTATTCGTCTCAAACGATAAGAGAAATAGAAAACGCCCATGCGCGCGGCGTCGAAATTATTGGCGTCGATATGGAGAAGGATCGAAAGGTTGAGGTCTTGATGCAAGCCGAGACGAACACGAATCGTCCGGACATCCAAACATTTGACTCTCAAACCATTTCCGACTCTACGGCCAATGAAATCGCTGATTATTTTCGAACCGGATTTAGCGCTGCGCCCTATTTCCACTTTGCATTTCACGAAAGTGATCCGCTTCAATCGCTCCCTCATACGCTTGATTTTGAAGCTTATATCGTCAGCACTGGCCTCTCTAATCCAGAAAAACGTCGCGCCTGCCAACAGGCTTTGCTGGAAAGTGCTTATCAAAGAGCCTTACAAACAAAAGACAAAATTGATGTGGGCACACTCATATTACCGAGAGGCTTCCACCTTTGGACAGATAAAGAGCTCTGCCGGAAACATATAAAAGACCGACTTTCAGACCCCGGATATGTCACCTTGGTGAGATGTCCCGAGACGAAAAAATTATCAGGTTTATATCACTCGCGAGTCGGGAGCATCAAAAGAATCTTTGAAACGGAAGAATGGTCAAATCCTTTACTCTTCAGCCGCTTTAACGATGATACTGTTAAAGACGACCCTGAGCGTTTTTATAAAAAGATTGGCTATCATTTTGGATTAAAACCCTATGATAGTATCATAACAATTTCCGCCCAAATCCTAAGCCCTGAGATTCAGGGACAAGATAGTTTTTATAAAATGATGAGGTCTATGGCCTGTGTCGTAAAACCGGAACACACTGAGTTGCCATTATTGGCAGAAATCCCTCCCTTTGGGACAGCACATGTTTTCAATACGGCTTTCACCGAACGGCTGATTTTCGGTGTCTTGAAAAACGATCATCCGGTTGTCTTTTCATCACAACTCTCGCAAACCCTTTTTCCTTTTGTTGGTGAAAAAACCTATTGGCACCACTTGGTCAAAACAAAGGTTCGCAATAAACGTATCTATGAAAAAAAGTTCTATATACCTGCGCCAACGGACTGTTCTCACGTGACTGTTCGGCCTAACGGCAAGTTAGGTTTGGCTGTTTTTGCAACTGAGAACATACCCGCCAATACGAGAATAGCCGTTTTCACAGGCGAAAAGTACCAATCTGATACAGCATTAGGATTGCCGGAAATCATGCGAGACCACGCCATTCAGATTGGGGCAAAAGAATATGTGTTTGGTTATAGAGGATTGGCGCATTGTTTATGTCATTCCTGTGACCCGAATTGCGGTATTCGAAATCTCACAGAAATTTTCACAATAAGAGATATATTGAAGGGTGAGCAGCTAAATTGGGATTATCGCTGCTCTGAGAATTCCGATTGGGTTTTGGAAGCCTGCTTATGTGGGGCCGACAGATGCACCGGACGTATTGGTAATTTCGAGAGTTTACCCTCAAAAATGAAAGCGGAATATTTATCGAAATCAATGGTGTCAGACTGGATACTATCCAGACTCTCAGATTAATTAGAATGCTCGACTAACTCCGCTGTGTGATCACCCAATAGGCTGAGAAAACCATAATGTTGATCCAGCAGACGCGTCGGTGTGTTTCGATTAGGGTTCGTTATCAGTTCTAATTTCAATATGGTTTGATCGCGGATCATTGCCAGATCTTCTTTCAAGGTACTAGCGGTGATACCCAAGTTTTTTGCCTGCTGGTCAAAGCTCTCCATTGGCGCATTTATATATTTGCGTAGGTTTAGAAGTCGGCTTTCTGTTAGCCCTGACAGCAACAAAAACATTTTTCGCAAACGCAACTCATCAAACACACCTGATCGATATAACCAAGCCAGAGCAAAGGGGAATGATGCCAGCTCTATCTTCACATGGTCGAATTGAACCCAATCAACATTATGTTCATCCCCCAGATAATCAAAAGATAAAAATGTGCTCTCATGACCAGGATTCAAAAATCCGACGGAGATTCCCTGATGAATTCCAAATTTAAGGCAATGATTAAGAAAGAAGGGATGCTCTACCACACGTTCAGCACGACATATGTGTGTATAATTTAACGCACGACCGGGATTCGCATAAACTAAGGCTGATAATTCATCCAGATGCGCATTTTGCATATAACTAAGCAGACACTCATCCGGCAAATTCCACAAGACGGTTTTAATATCTAAAAGCTCGCCTTTTTCAGATAATTTAGTCTCGCTCGTTGTGCAAAATTCATAGGTGAAACCCGGAAAATTATCCTCCAATACACGGTTCTGAAATGCCGAAAATTCTAAATTACCCTCTGGCGTCACCGGATTCTTTTTAGCCATATCTAAGATTTCATCCAAAGAATCGGATGCTAACAACCTTTTGATAGCATGCTTAAACTGACGCGAAACTCCGTTCATCGTATCCCTATATACCCGATGTTCGATCTCAATTTTTTTGAGAACCTCATCTGTACCAACCACATCCAGATAAAGTTTAGAGCATTCTATAATAAGGGAAAAATCAAAAGTCGATTGTTGATTACCAAAAGGTTCACGGGTCTGGTGGGCGATACTGGGATTGAACCAGTGACCCCTACAATGTCAATGTAGT
>CAZBDT010000047.1:5761-15893 GCA_964490745.1 uncultured Algimonas sp. | reverse complement strand
ACGTGCGTGTTTCGTGACGCCGCGTTTTACTCGTGACATAATATTACTCCAGTATTTGAGGGGTTAGCCGCCAGACTTAACCATTTGGCATGAAATTCTTTTTGATACGCTTCGCATCGCAGTCTTTGAGGACTGTTGTGCCGCGCAGCTTACGAATTTGGTCATTCGTGCGCTTGATCATGCCGTGGCGTTTGCCAGCTTGGCCTGCTTTTACCTTACCGGATTTGGTAATCTTGAAGCGCTTTTTCGCGCCTGACTTTGTTTTCATTTTGGGCATTTCGGTCTCCAAATTAAAGGTCAATTGCCGATGAAAGCGACAGTGACCAGCCTTTCGAACGCTCAGGCATGCCATTTAGCCTGATGCGTTGCGTCACAACTTATGTCGTGAAGGCGGCCCTATAATCTGCGGACCACGGCTTGGCAAGGGGAGTATGCGGCTGTTGATAATACAGTCTGGGCTTTGCTCCATAGAATCTACGCTCAAGCGATATTTTACGTGTTTTCCTGTCGCCGACCTGCTTTAGTCCAGTCAATAAGATTGAGAGGATGACGGATGGCGAAATTGACAGCGCGCGAGAAACTACAGCGCAAAAAAGAGATAAAGACTGTTACGCTTGACTATAATTATGGGGGCATGAAAGCGGGCCAGCGCATGTTTGTGGCGACCCCACAAATCGTAGACAGCTATATTCGTACGATTCCTTATGGCGAATCGCGCACCGTCCCCGCCATGCGGCTTGATTTAGCCAAGCAACATGGTTGTGACGGGAGCTGTCCCATGTCGACGTCAATTTTCGTCCGCATGAGTGCAGAAGCTGCACTGGAGGATTTGGCAGAGGATAGCGAGGCGGACACCACCCCCTTTTGGCGTATTTTGAAAAGCAACGATAAAATTGCGAAGCGATTAAATATTGATCCAAACTGGATTGACCTGCGGCGGACTGAAGAACGCCTGACCGATTAAACAAAATCCAACCTAAGCAAAATCCAACCTAAGCAAAATCCAACTTAAACAAAATCCAACTTATACAAAATCAAGGGCGTTGCGATTAAAACGATTAAGATTTGGGAAGACCTGATCCAATTCACGCGCGTCTAATCCAAACCACCCGCCCAGCGCAGCCGCATGTTGTTCAACGGATGTCGTTGGAATCAAACGCATACGTTGCGCGGTATATTGCGGGTGAGCCTCATCAATCTCCGGAATATCGCCATATATTTCTTTACCCCGGACAGAGCCACCCATAACGAAGTGGTGTCCGCCCCAACCATGATCACAGCCATCCCCATTATCAACCATGGTGCGTCCGAAGTCGCTCATCGTGAAGAGCAAAACATCATCCCAGAGACCTAGCTCCAACATGGCGGCATGGAAGGCCGCAACGGCCTCGTTCAATTCCGTATGGTTTTCCGGCAAATCTGCCGCCTGTGTATTATGCGTGTCATAACCGCCTGTCGCCGCGTAAAAGACTTGGCGGCTGACACCTAACCCTGTTCGTAATGACATGGTTTGCGCGATACCGCCGAGTTGGCGTCCCAAGCGTGTATCGGGGAAAACCGTGTTCAGCGGTGTTGCACCTGACACCAATTCCGAGAAAGCCAATTGATTATCAACCCCGCTAGCGGCCAGAGCCGTTGCATCTTTGCGGAATGGATTCTCATGATTAAAAGACTTTTTTCGTAAATAAGCGCTCAGCTTTTCGCGGGCCAGATCGGCGTCATCGCCCCAGCCCAGATAAGATCGTCTACGCTCGGAATCGAGCGCAATATCACGCCCCAGTTCCGGAACGCGAAAAGCTCTCGCACGTTCTCCCGCCAAAAATACATCGGGAGAGGTGGCCGTTATCGCCGCATAAAGCGGGTTCATCGTCGCATCAGAGGCCAAGACAGCATCAGCAAATTGCCCGCCCCACCCTTTACGTGTGCCTTCTGTGCCAAGGGCCATCCATGTGGATTGCTGATCATTATGAGAGAATATGCGCTTAGGCAGTTCAATACGCCCGGCCTCGAAATCCTCACGGTTTGCCGTATCGAGCAAAGGCCCTACATTACCGACGATGGCGGCATCACCGGATTCGAAAAGCTCATGAATTTTAGATAGTTCGCGCGGCAATCCAAACTGGCGTCCATTGAACCGCTCTGCATTCATCGGGCTGAGCGGTAATAAATTTTCTCGATTTCGGGAACTCTCTTCCGAGTCGGAATCATAACCGGAAAATATACCCGGACGAATGGCCTTGAGCGCATCATAGCTTTGTTGATCGACGGGAAGGACCGTATCGTTCTGATCCATACCCCCTTTTAACATAATGCCGACTAAGGCCTTATAGCCGCCCACATTTGCGGCATAGGCTGACTTTTGCCCCAAAGCCGCCAAACCCAATGAGGCCCCTGCGAAACCGAGTGTAGAGCGCGTGATAAATTGACGTCTATTATAATATACCATCATCCAGCTCCCTAATTCTGTACGGCATAAGCGCCGGATGCCATGATCATGAGGATCGCGGTCTGCACACGCTTTCGGCTTTCAAAATCTGCATCATCCCCGTCTATAGTAATCGTCGATACAACATCTGTAATATCAGCCTTTTCAACGTCCGAGAGTTGTCCGGCCGTTAATTTGACGTTTAAATGTTCAACTAAAGCCTCGACATCCTCTACCAGAGCGATCTCCGCTCGAAAATCGGGGGTGAAACGCGGGTGATTGTCTGGATCATCTGCCGGACGCATGATGAAATGAGATATAAAATTGATATATCCGAGTGACGCGCCTTCATTCACAATCTGTAATTCAGGCGCAGAGTATCCGGCTTCGCCCGTATCCGTACCGGGTGCGATAAATCCGGGGCGGTAGAAGTTAAAGACAGATGGGCTGCGGAGGGGATGCTGAGATATACCCGTATCCGTCTTATTCGTGTTGTAAAAACGCCATTCTCCCCATACATCAATATTCGAAAGGTCAAAGGCCTTGGCATATTGAATAAATTTCAGGACGGGCTCGCGCAGCTTGCCTTCATTTGGGTCTTGTATGTCATCATGAACCGAGGGGTCGAGTAAGATAGCCGCAATGACGGCGCTCAGGTCACCGCGACGACCAATCCCAAATTCTTGTCCATTCGGTGCACGATAGGCACCTGCTTCAAATACGTCTGCAACGCGGCGCACATATTCAGGCGAAGGCGAGGACGACGTAAATCTCTGGATGAGCTGACGCGAAATAAAGGGGGCAACGTTAGGTTGTTCAGCGATGACGTCCAAAGCCTGCGAAATGGTTTCCGTTCCAGCCGTATTTTCTGGGATGGTTGTTCCCAGAAATGATTTTTCTAAGGTGGAATGTTGATCATCAAACATTTGGAGTGGATGATACCTGTAATCCTCAGCTTGGTCCTGCCACCTGAAACTCACGCCTCGGCCTGAAAGGCCTGTGAAAACTCTGGCTAATCCCGTAATATCTTCATTGTCATAGGTCTCAGGCGCGCCCGGCTTGGGCGTCCCGTCCATTTCCAACTCGACCAATCCGATTGAAAAGAGTTGAAGGATTTCCCGCGCATAGTTTTCATCAGGCATACGACCCGTACGCGGATCACCTTTTTGGTTTCTATAATAAGTCAGATATCTCGCCATCGCAGGCGAATAGGTCACATCCTCTAATAACGTTCTATAATTGCCGAAAGCCTGATTTGTGAGAATATCGGTGTAATAAGCTGTACCGAACCCTTGATCGAAAAAACCATCCGTTGAAATCACAAAAATCTGAGACAGGGCATACATCATACGCTGCCGCAGTTCATCATCTGCGGTCAGCAGCGTTTGCCAGATTAAGCGACTGTGATGATTATCCGTGTCTTCGCGTGTAGGATACCGGGCTTGCATAATCGGCAGCATATGAGTGGCTGGCTTTCGCATCTCAGCGACAATCCAGTCAGCTGCATCTGTACCGACCAAAGCGTCAATATCAGCATTGGTCCCGCCAAAACCAGCTTGTATTAGAAAACGCGCCGCCTCTTCTCGGGTTTCAAGGTTTGTGTAGGGTTTAGAAGCGGGAGCCGGAGGAGGACCGTTTGACACGGGCGTGGATGATGAGGGGGAGCTACCGCCGCCACCGCCACAACTTACAAGTACGATTGCGGCCACAGCATTTGCCAAGGCCGTTTTCATGCAAAGCTTCATCGCTTAATCCCCAATGCCCCAATCTACACAGCCTTTTACAAGGACTTTATTGCTATAGATTTAAATGCGGCCTTATTGAGGCGAATACAATAAACGTGGTTAAGTTTTAGCTATGGCGCGGAAACCTTGGGAGCAGGCGTTGCATGAAGATCAAAGGCACTATGCAAAGCACGCACCGCAAGCTCTGTATATTCACTATCAATCAAGACAGAGATTTTGATCTCTGACGTTGCGATCACTTCAACATTGATATTACGCTCAGCCAAAGCTTCAAACATGGTTTGTGCGACGCCTGTATGGCTGCGCATGCCAATCCCGACGACTGAAACTTTGGTGACGTCAGAATCTGATTTAATACCTTCAAAGCCGATTTCGTCTTGCTGGCTTTTCAAGGCCTGAAGCGCCTTGTCCAAATCACGCTTACCGACAGTGAATGTCAGATTGGCAGAATTGTCAGAGCGGGAAATACCCTGCACAATCATGTCGACAATGACATTGGCATCACTCATGGCGCGGCAGACTTTGGCCACCATGCCGGGCGCATCTTGCAAGCGAAGTAGAGTGATTTGGGCTTCATCGCGCGAATAGGCAACGCCGCTAACGACACGTTCTTCCATGGTTTCATCCTCGTGGCAGACCAGAGTTCCTGGGTTATGATCACCGACATCCGCCATGCTGGTCAGGACGCGGATAGGCAAATTATTATTCATCGCCAGCTCAACAGAGCGGGTTTGTAAAACTTTAGCGCCGAGAGAGGCGAGTTCTAACATTTCTTCAAAAGCAATGCGGTTCAGACGACGGGCATCTTTGGCAATGCGTGGATCGGTCGTATAAATACCATCGACATCTGTATAAATATCGCACCGATCCGCTTTCAAAGCGACAGCGAGTGCAACCGCAGAGGTGTCCGAGCCGCCGCGCCCCAAAGTCGAAATACGGCCTTCATCATTCACGCCTTGGAATCCGGCGACAACGGCAATGTTGCCCGCTTCCAATGAAGGGCCAATCGCCGAGCTTTCAATTTCGGCAATGCGGGCCTTTGAATGCGCCATATCTGTACGAAGCGGAATTTGCCAACCCAGCCAGCTGCGCGCTTTGAGGCCCCGTCGACGCAAGGCAATGGCGAGCAATCCGGATGTCACCTGTTCGCCACTCGCGACGATCGAGTCATATTCGTCCTCAATGGCTGTACCTTTATCCGAGTCGGCATCCAGCGCATCGACTAAGGCGACCAAACGGTTGGTCTCACCACTCATAGCGGACACAACGACGGCGACTTCATTTCCGTCCTTCGCCTCATCCGCGACAAGGCTCGCAACATGACGAATACGTTCCAGGTTGGCGACAGATGTGCCGCCGAATTTCATGACGATGCGGGCCACTTGCCGCCTCCGATTCTATCTCAAAAACGACCCCCTGATTGGGGGCCTTACAATCGGTGACCCACTTAAGGCGAAGTCAAAGCAGAGGCAATCCTTAGCTGTGATTTAAAACACGATTGTGACCGATGCTCAGTCACGGTCATGCCTCTTAGTTAAACGCGAAACAGCGATCCACTTACTGCCTCTTTGATATAGATGAAATCCATCTATATCACCTCTTGTCTTCGTTGACCGTATATAAAACTAAGTTAAAAATATGAATGCGTTTCCGATGTTAAGGATGACTGATGGCCCATAGTGAACACCCCCCCGAACGCCTCTCCAGCGTCTCGGTCGATCCGGCAGAGATGGCGAGTTTTTCGCGTATGGCGGCGGATTGGTGGGACCCGGCGGGCCCCTTTAAGCCGTTACACATCATGAATGGGGCTCGCCTCAGCCTCATAAAAGACGCTGTCTGCGAGCATTTTGGATTAGACCCTGAAAAGAAAAAGCCCTTATCCGGCCTACGCGTCTTGGACATTGGTTGCGGCGGCGGGCTGCTTTGCGAACCCATGGTCAGGCTTGGCGCGACAGTCACGGGCGTCGATGCCTTAGAGCGCAACCTCAAAACCGCCAAAACCCACGCCCAGCAAGTCGGCCTTGAGATTGATTACCGTCACGGCACGATTGAGCAAATGGTGCAGCAAGGCGAGACACCTTTCGACGTGGTCCTGAATATGGAAGTCATTGAGCATGTCGCCAACCCGCCTGAATTTATGGCTGATTGCGCGAAGATGGTGAAAAACCCGACGGCAAAATCCACGGGCGGGATCATGCTATGTTCTACGATCAACCGTACGCTCAAAGCCTTCACACTCGCCATTGTTGGCGCTGAATATGTTCTAAGATGGCTTCCGCGTGGAACGCATCAATATGCAAAATTCGTCAAACCGGCTGAACTGTCTAGATGGATGTCTGATGCGGACCTCACCGTCACAGAGCAAATTGGCATGAACCTCAACCCGCTGACCAATGTGTGGACAACATCTGGGGATAAGTCGATTAATTACGTGACGATAGGCACAAAGAACGCCGCAAATAAATAGTTAATAAAACCTTAAAGAATTAAATAAGGTTCACAAGAAGGTGATTGCATTGTGACTGTCTTAATTTAGCCAAAATGCTAAGTAAAATCAGGGGACTAAATCGTTAACGCGCGTTAACCAAAATGGTAAATATTTAATGGAACGGATGTGTTCCCGTAAGTGTTCATCATTCAGATTAGCGTCATGTTAAATATGAAAGGACGCCCCCATGTCCCAATTTAATACAGCCCCTGTGGATATGTTCACAACTTTACGCCCCCGCTTGTTAGTTGGGCAATTGCTGAAAGATATAAAAGCTATCCAGGCCTCTATCGCGAAGTTTGGTCTTTTATCTCCTATTATCGTGACGCGGTCCAACGGTCGCTTGATCGTCGTAGATGGGCGGAAACGTCTCGCCGCTATCCGTCGCTTAGAATTTATGGGCCGCTTACCCCGCTCTCTGGTCAATATTCCTTTTATTGAGTTGGAAAATGCGCGCCAAATGCAATCTGACGCGCCCGCACTGATGTCCAATCGGGATTTGTTCCAAACCGTTATTGAACTGTTTAAAGCGCATCAAGATGTGTCTCTCATCGCGTCAAAGCTCTATTTAAGCCATAAATGCGTGAAGCAAGTTTTGACACTCGCCCGACTTTCCCCGCGACTCAGACAGATCTTTTTTAATGGGACAATCAATTTTGAACAGGCGAGAGCCTATGCGGCGCTTCCTCAACATAGTATACAAAATCGCGCATTCATGACGCTAGGCCCGTTTGCCAATGCGCAAACGATCTTGGATTATGCGACCAGACCTGTGCCGCCTGTAACTACACCAATGCGGGTTGCGGCTTAGTCCCGCTCTCGCTTTAACGGGCGAGAGAGCAATTCCGCCATCGCACCGGCGGGGGTAAGCTCCGCATTTAGAACGCGGTGAACGACCCTACAAATTGGCAGATCAACACCCGCTTTCTCTGCAAGTTTCACGAGGGCGGGCGCTGTTGCCACACCTTCTGTCACTGAATTTCGAGAGGCGAGTATCGTCTCCAATGTTTCGCCTTTCCCCAAACGCATCCCGCAAGACATATTGCGGGATTGCGTCGAGCTACAGGTGAGAACTAAATCCCCGAGACCACATAGTCCGGAAAGCGTCTCCGGACGCCCCCCCAAAGCTGCGCCTAATCTGTTCATCTCGGCAAAGCCCCGCGCGATAAGCGCCGCATGAGCGCTTTGTCCAAGCCCCATACCGAGGAGCATGCCACAAGCGATAGCGAGGACATTCTTCACCGCACCACCGACCTCGGCACCAATCATGTCATCCGTTGTATATGGTCGAAATGTGGGACCTTGGATTAAAGGCGCTAGATTATTGGCCGCCTCTAAATCATCACCCGCCAGCGTCACAGCCGTTGGCAGGCCTTTTACAACATCACGCGCAAAGCTAGGGCCTGATAGAACAAAAGTAGAGGCTTGCGGGACAGTCTCGCCCAAGACTTCATTCATGAAATCCAATGTCGAAATTTCAATGCCTTTTGAACAGAGCACAACAGGCAGTCCGTCAGGGATGTGAGACGAAAATTGTTCCAGTTGCGCCCGCGTATGTTGGGCCGGGATTACTGACAGACAGAGATCGGCCTTTTCAAAATCCGGTAAATCAGCTGTGGCCGTTATCCCGTCATGCAAAGGCGCATCCGGTAGATAGCGCGTATTCTCGCGAGTCGATTGTATAGCGGCGGCTTGCTTAGGATCGCGCATCCAGAGGGTCACAGCGTGACCATTAGACGCCAATAGCTGCGCCAGCGCCGTTCCCCATGATCCTGCGCCCAAAACAATGGCGTGTGTTCGTTCAGTCTTGGCGCGCATTAATTCAACTTTGTTTTAGGCGGGTCCGGCACCAAAATATCCGGCAGAGGATGTGCAGCAATGCCTTCCTCTTTTAATTCAGCAGATTCTTTAGGCGTTGTAGAGCCATAAATTCCGCGTTCCGGTTTTTCGCCGTAATGGATGGCGCGCGCTTCTTCGGCAAAATTCTCACCGACATTTTCGCAATTATTGCCGATCTCACCTCGGATTTTGGCCGCCATGGCCGCCATGGCTTTTGCGGCATCGGCTTCACGAGCTTCGGTTTTTCGAGCGCTTTTCACGGCCGGGGCCATGATCGCTTTTTCAACCTTTTTCGTGCCGCAAATCGGGCAAGATAAAAGACCCGTTTCGGCCTGCTCGTCATAATCGGCAGAGGACGAAAACCAGCCTTCAAATTCATGGTCCAGCGCACAGATCAAATTATAGCGTATCATAAAACGCCTCCACGCCAAGCGGGTATACGCGCTCTGGCCTGTTCAACTTTCTCGCGTTTAATCCCCGCACAGATAAAGCCGGGTTCGTCATTGTCCAGCTTCGCAACGACCTCTCCCCATGGCGCAACGATCATGGACCGTCCCCATGTCTTTCGACCGTCAGGGTGATGCCCGCCCTGTGCCGGGGCCAATATATAGGCCCCCGTTTCAATCGCTCTGGCGCGCAGTAATGTCTCCCAATGTGCTTTGCCCGTTGCCACTGTAAAGGCCGCAGGCGCGGCGATCATATCGACGTCTGCGCGCGCATAGGCGCTATAAAGCGCGGGAAAACGCAGATCGTAACAGATCGACAGACCGAGCGAGAGCTGTCCCACATTTGCCATAACGGGCCTGTCCCCAGCGGTATAACTATCTGCCTCGCGGTAATTTTCTGATTTAGACAATGCCGCCTCAAATAAATGGATTTTATCATATTGCGCCACGAGCGTTCCATCGGGCGCAAATAGAAGGGACCGATTGGCGATTTTACCGTCGTCACGCAAAATCGCCAGAGAGCCGATGAGCAGATGAATGGACTGCTCTGCCGCGAGCTTTGAAAAGGCTGCAACGCCCTCATCCACATCCATGGGCCGCACAGCATCGCGCAGCGCCTTAGGATCTTTTTGCAACAAATGCGTCATTTCAGGTGTGGCAACAAACCCCGCCCCTTCAGTCACCGCCGCGCGCACGAGCGCAGATGCTGCGGCGATATTTTCGCCCACATCTACGCCTGAGCGCATCTGTATGACGGCGGCTTTCAAGGTTTAGAGACCCAGCATCGGGTCCAGCTTGCCCGCCCGGTCCAGCGCATGAATATCATCGCAGCCGCCTATATGTTTGCCGTCGATGAAAATTTGCGGAAACGTATTGCGGCCGGACCGCTCATTCATTTCTTTGCGCTTATCTCGGTCCATCGCAGCCGGAATATCGATAAAATCGATGCCTTTATTCTTCAGCAATGCCTTTGCCTTTACGCAAAACGGGCAAAACGCCTTAGTGTACATTTCAACTTTAGCCATGATGTCTCTTTCTCTGTGGACAACCTATGTAGGAAGTGCTGCGGCTTTTGCCACGCGCGCGAGACAAATTCCATCCACCCGTGCGGCACCCGCCCGTTTAAGGCTGCGCGCACAGGCTTCTAAAGTCGCGCCCGTTGTGAGCACATCATCGATCAGAACGACGT